>CAZYZL010000001.1:0-49494 GCA_964652005.1 uncultured Dehalococcoidales bacterium
GTCAGCCTGACGGCACTGCTTGTCTTCTGCATATGCTGTCCTCCCGGTCCGCTAGACCGAAACACGTCAACCTTCAAATCGTCAGGCCCTATCTTGACATCGACATCGGCTTCGGCTTCAGGCAAGACCTCCACCAAGGCGAAGGAAGTATGCCGAGCATGGTCAGCGTCAAAAGGAGAGAGACGAACCAGCCGGTGGACGCCGTGCTCTGACTTCAGGTAGCCACAGGCATAATCGCCATTAACCCCGATAACCACGCTCTTTACCCCCGCCTCCTCGCCCGGTGAAATATCCAGTATCTCAGCCTTATAACCACGCCGCTCAGCCCAGCGCAGGTACATTCTCATCAGCATCTGCGCCCAGTCCTGGGATTCTGTGCCGCCAGCCCCGGCATGGATAGACAGAATGGCATTTCTGGCATCATACTCACCGCTAAAGGCTGCCTCCAGTTCCAGCTCATCAAGGCGAGAGGCTAACTTGTCTACCTCGGACTGAATCTCTGCTTCCAGCGAGCTGTCCCCCAGGGAGATTAATTCGGCAACCTCAGCCGCCCTTTTCTCCACCTCCCGCCACCGGTTGACTACCTTCTCCTGCTCAGCCAACTGGCGCATAATATGTTGCGCCTTTTCCGGTTCCAACCAGAAGTCAGGCTGGGCTGACTGCTCCTCCAGTCTTGAAATCTCCTCTTCCCTGGCGGCAATGTCAAAGATGCACCATCGCCATAGAGATTCTAGCCTGTAAATCCTCTAATCTATCCCTTAACTCCTGCATTTATCCTCACCGTAATTCTTTGATTATTTTCTACCTCACCCCCTTTATCCCCCTCTCCTTTCAAAAGGAGAGGGGGAAGAGATTTTAGAGAGGGGGCTTCGCCCCCTCTCTTACTTTCACTCCCCCCTTCCCTTATCAAGGGAAGGGGGACAGGGGGATGGGTTACTAAACAATATCTAAATTCTTCTAAACAAAAAGCCTCCCTTGATAATCTACTTCCTGGGTTAGAGCGCCCTCTTCTCTCCCCAGATTCCCCCCGGCTGCCAGATGAGCAAGGCGGGCAGGCTCGGGCAGGCGATAGCCGCGGCACAATTTTACCACCCAGTACATTGCCGTCTCTAGGTCAATTTTATGACCGATAGAAACATAAACCGGCTTACTCCCCGGCTTGGTTCGCACTGCAGCACCGATAACCTCGCCCCTATCCATTATCTCAGCACAGCTACCAAGCTCGTCTCCCGGCTCCTCATGACTACCACAGAGCAGCGATTTGGCACAGCCAATTGTTGGCGTATCTAGAAGGAGTCCGAGGTGAGAGGCAAGCCCGAAGCGGCGGGGGTGAGCAATCCCCTGCCCATCAACCAGGATAAGGTCAGGGGTAAGGCTGAGTCTCTGGCAAGCCGCCAAGGTTAACGGTGCCTCCCTAAAGGATAAAAGACCAGGGACATAAGGAAAATCAACCTTGCCACTTACCACCTTTGTCTCCACCAATCTAAGCTCAGGATAGTTTAACACCACTATTGCCCCACTTGCCACCCCTTGCTCTCTATTTACTGATATATCCACGCCAGCGATAAGCCTGGGATTAGCCACCTCATTACGCCGAGAAACCTGTGATGCCAGCCTAAGCTGCAGGTCTAACGCCTGAGCCGGGCTGACCTGCCAACTATGTAAGTTACTTACCTTCATAACCCGATTATAGCGACTAGATAACCCGATGACAACTATAATTCCGAGGTTGTTTTTCAACCTCACTCCCCTTGTCCCCCTCTCCACTCTTTGGAGAGGGGGAAGAGAAGAAAGAGGGACTGACGCCCCTCTTAGACACTCTTAATCAAGTAAGCTCTCACCGAAGAAGGAGGGACTTTAGAGAGGGGCTTCGCCCCTCTCTTACTCTACTCCCCCTTCCCTTTGTAAGGGAAGGGGGTCAGGGGGATGGGTTACTAAATAATCTCATAATTCCAGCCATTGACAGTCAGACAATTATAGCGCATAATAACCTATAAAGAAGGCCGATAAAATTGGTAAAGATTAGATTACGCCGGGTAGGAGCCAAAACAAAGCCGAGTTATCGACTAGTAGTAGCCGATGCCCGAGCCCCCCGCAACGGGGCATTTATTACCATTATTGGTCACTATAATCCCCTAACTGACCCGGAAACGATAGTTGTAGATGGAGAAAAAGCGCTAACCTGGCTCAGGCAAGGGGCTCAACCAACAACCACCGCCGCTAGATTACTAGCTAAAGCCGGGATTATCGAAGAGTCTGAGGCAAGGAAAGATAAAATGAAAGCCGGCATTACCGAAAAACCCAAAGCAAGTAAGAAGAAAACCAAGGCTGGTGTCACCGAAAAACCCAAAGCAAGCAAGGAGAAACCCGAAGCCAGCACCACTGAAGAACCCAAAGCAAGCAAGGAGAAAACATGAAAGAAATAGTTGAATACATCGCCAAATCAATTGTCAATTCACCTGATGATGTGGTAGTCACTGAGGAGACCGACGAACAGGGCATAATGCTCAAGTTGCAGGTCGCTGATGAAGATAAGGGGCGGGTTATTGGCAAGCAGGGTCGCGTCGCTCAAGCCATGCGCACCTTGCTCAGGGTGAGAGCAGCTAAAGAAGGCACCAGGGTTACTCTCGAAATCCTGTGACCATCGCTCAGTAACAGGAATGATATCGCCAGGGCTGGAATTTATCACTATTGGCCAAGTCCTAGCCCCGTGGGGTATTAAGGGTAAGGTAAGGGTTGAGGTAGTAACCGATTTCCCCCAGCGCTTCGCCCCCAGTTCTCAGATTTACATTAACCGAAAGCCGATGACTATTGCCAGCACCCAGTGGCATAAAGGCAAAGCAATAGTCAAGCTAGACACCATTGATAGCATTGAACAGGCGGAAAAGCTCCAGGGGCAAACGATAGAAATACACCATAGCCAGCTTCAGCCTCTGCCTGAAGGGCAATACTACCACTTTCAACTCATCGGGCTGGAGGTATGGACAACTCAGGGGGAACTACTGGGAAAAATTAGCCAAATTCTAACCGCAGAGAGCAATGATAACTACGCAGTCCACGGAGCCAAAGGAGAGATTCTTATTCCAGCCATTGAGGATATAGTAAAGTCGGTTGACCTTGATAACGGGCGGATAACTATTGAAGCTATAGATGGGCTACTGAGCTTAAACCGTTAGCCAGGTTGGCCCCCCGGCTTCCTTTTTCGCCTCCTCTCCACCACCTTAAGGCGGGCAAGGGAGCGTCGCAGTGCTGCCTCAGCCTGGGCTGCATTCACCTCGGGGGGATGTTGTCTAAGTAGCTCCTCAGCCCGGCGCTTTGCCGCCTCAGCTCGAGCTATATCAATCTCCTCAGCCCTCTCAGCAGCATCAGCCAGAACTATAATCCGGTCAGGACGCACCTCAAGAAAGCCCCCGGAAATGGCTAGGGAGAACTCCTCCCCACCCTTCCTCGCCCGCAGCTCACCGGGCTGTAACATGGTCATCAGAGGGGCATGATGGGGCAGGATTCCCAGCTGACCTTCAACCCCGGGAGCAACCACCACATCCACATCCTCGGAGAAAACTACCCCCTCCGCAGTAACAATATCAAGCCTTGTTGTAGCCATTGACCCTAAACCTATACCCGTAAGCTCTTCGCCGCCTCCACAGCATCATCTATAGTCCCTACCATATAAAAGGCTTGCTCTGGCAGGTCATCATGCTTACCGTCAAGAATCTCCTTAAAGCCACGCACTGTTTCCCCCACCGACACATACTTCCCCTTCCTGCCAGTAAAAACCTCGGTGACAAACATCGGCTGGGAGAGAAATCTCTGTATCCGACGGGCCCGAGCCACGGTAAGCTTGTCCTCCTCGCTAAGTTCTTCAATGCCAAGTATAGCGATGATATCCTGGAGGTCTTTATAGCGCTGCAATACCTTCTGCACCCCACGAGCTACACTATAGTGTTCTTCACCAACAACAGTGGGGTCAAGGATGCGAGAGGTTGAGGTCAGGGGGTCAACTGCCGGATACAAGCCCTGCTCAGCGATGGACCTCTCCAAGGCAACAACGCCATCAAGATGACCAAAGGTAGTAGCTACTCCGGGGTCGGTATAGTCGTCAGCCGGGACATAGATAGCCTGGAAGGAGGTAATTGAGCCCCGCTTGGTAGAGGTAATCCTCTCCTCCAGTTCACCCACCTCGGTAGCCAGGGTCGGCTGATAGCCCACCGCTGAGGGCATACGACCCAACAGGGCGGATACCTCCATACCAGCTAGAGTATAGCGATAGATATTATCAATAAACAGCAAGACATCCTGCCCCTCAACATCACGGAAATATTCCGCCATAGTCAGTCCAGTTAGTCCCACCCGAAGCCGAACCCCGGGGGGCTCGTTCATCTGCCCGAAGACCATTACCGTCTTGTCAATCACGCCCGATTCCTTCATCGAGTTCCACAGGTCGTTGCCCTCGCGAGACCTCTCGCCGATACCAGCGAAAACGGAAAAGCCTCCGTGCTCAGTGGCAATATTGCGGATAAGCTCCATAATGATAACCGTCTTGCCCACCCCGGCACCGCCATAGGCACCTACCTTGCCTCCCTTGGTAAACGGAGTAATCAGGTCAATCACCTTGAGACCAGTCTCCAGCATCTCAGTGGTTGTCTTCTGCTCCTCAAGCAGGGGTGGAGGACGGTGAACCGGCCAGCGCTCCTTAGCCTCAACCGGACCAAGCTCATCTATGGGCTCCCCCATGATATTGAACAGACGACCCAGGGTGACTTTCCCCACTGGCACCGCCAGAGCTTTACCGGTATCTATAGCTTCTACTCCCCGCCCCAGCCCATCGGTAGGGGCTAAAGCCAGGCATCTGACCCAGTTATTACCGACATGCTCCTGAACTTCAAGCACAATCTTGCCACCATCCATGGGAATCTCAATAGCGTTATAAAGCGCCGGCAACTCATCGGGGGGAAATTCAATATCAACCACCGTGCCAATTACCTGAGCTACTTTTCCCTTGGCCATAATAACCTCCCTATCCAGGTCTTGTAGGAGGGCTAAAACCCATAAATTTGCGATACCTATAATAGGTTACACCGGCTATTTTCTTCGATTCGACCTTTCTTCCATATTCTAGGGAGGTGAGAATCCTCTCCACTTCTTCTCTGGCTAAATTTCTGCCCTTTGATGCCAGCATTTCTACTAGCTCATCCACCTTATAAGCGACACGGGGATTGGAACGAAGAAAATCCACTAGCAAAAGACTTGTCTCGCGGTCGCTTTTCTCGAAATCATTGCTACTAATAGGCATGGGTAAAACCTCCTTCGTTTAAGCTAGAGCCGCGGCTCCGCCGGTAATGTCCAAGAGTTCTTTGGTTATTGACTCCTGCCGTGCTTTATTATACATCAGAGTCAGCTCTTCAATAAGCTCGCTAGCATTATCAGTGGCATTGCGCATTGCCACCTTCCTGGCTGACTGCTCACTGGCAATGGATTCCAGAATAGCATGATATACCTGCATCTCAACAAATCGGGGTAGAAGCCCACCCAATACTGACGTCGGTTCTGGCTCATATATATAGTCTACATTCTGCGCCTGGGGTATCTCTGCCGGTTCAACAGGAAGTATCTGCTGTATAATTGGTCTCTGCACCATAGTGGAAATAAACTGAGCATAAACCAGATAGACCAAGTCAATAATCCCGTTGGTGTAGTCGTCAATAATGATACGGGATATAGGCAGCGTATCCAGCAAGCTAGGTCGGTCGCCAAGCCCGGTAAAATCAGCCCGAATGTCCCGACCATATCGCCTCATAAAATCCCTCCCCTTGCGACCGACGGTAATAAGGGTAACCGATACACTCTGCTCCAGGATAAAGCTGGCTGTCCTGCGGTTCAGGCTGGCATTAAGCCCACCACACAGCCCACGGTCAGGGGTGATATGGACTATGGCGATTTTGGTCACCGGTCGGCGCTGCAACAGCGGATGCAGTGCTTCACCTTCCCTGGGCAAAGCCGCCAGGTCAGCCAGCACCTGGCGAATCTTCTCAGAATAAGGTCGCCCCGCCAGGCTACGCTCCTGAGCCCGCCTCATCTTTGAGGTGGCAATCATCTCCATCGCCCGGGTAATCTTGGCGGTAGATTGAATGCCCCGTATTCGGCGGCGAATCAGGCGAATATTAGCCAATCTCTGACCTCACCC
Source organism: uncultured Dehalococcoidales bacterium (assembly GCA_964652005.1). GTDB lineage: Bacteria > Chloroflexota > Dehalococcoidia > Dehalococcoidales > BS750m-G39 > CAZYZL01. The sequence goes on from CAZYZL010000001.1 coordinate 6,185, forward strand.
CCTTTATCCCCTCTCCTTGGCAAGGAGAGGGGAAACTGGTTTTGGGAAGAAGGGTTTCACCCTTCTTAAACTACCCGTATTTAGTTTTGCCTTGCTCCTTAACTATTCCCTCCCATCGGGAGAGTTTTAGAGAGGCGAAGCCTCTCTAACTATTCCCCCCTTCCCCTTGGCAAGGGGAAGGGGATAGGGTTACTATTAAACAGGGGCGAAGCCCCTTCAATCTTCCCCACCACCCTAATTAGTAGGTCATCCCCTGCTTGAACTCTAAAATTGCCGCTTTTAATTTCTCCTCAGTCTCAGCACTAATCTCTTTTTTGCTAGCAATGGACTGACCTATCTCAGGGTGATTTGCCTCCATAGACCGGTGGAAGTTAGCCTCAAAGGCAGTGACCTTATCCATCGGTATATCATCAAGATAACCGTTGATAGCCACATACAAAATCATAACCTGCTTTTCCAACGGCATCGGGACATACTGAGGTTGCTTTAAGATTTCAGTGATTCGCTGACCACGCTCAAGCTGGGCTCTGGTTGACTTATCCAGCTCACTAGTGCCAAATTGAGCAAAGGCAGCCAGCTCCCGGTATTGAGCCAGCTCCAGTCTCAGTCTGCCTGCCACCTGTTTCATCGCCTTGGTCTGGGCGGCGCTGCCAACCCGAGATACTGATAAACCTACGTTCAGCGCTGGCCTGATACCGGCATTAAATAGGTCGGTTTCTAGATAAATCTGACCATCAGTAATAGAGATAACATTAGTCGGGATATAGGCAGCTACATCACCAGCCTGCGTTTCGATGATAGGCAGAGCACTAAGAGAGCCACCGCCATATTCAGGGGCATACTTAGCTGCCCGCTCAAGCAAGCGACTGTGGAGATAGAAAACATCACCGGGGTAAGCCTCTCGGCCTGGGGGGCGGCGCAGCAACAGGGAAAGCTGCCGATACGCCCAGCCATGCTTGGAAAGGTCGTCGTAGACAACCAGAGCATCCCTTCCCCCCTCCATGAACTCCTCACCCATAGCGCAGCCGGCATAAGGAGCAAGATATTGCATGGCAACCGAGTCGGAGGCATTAGCCACTACCACTATGGTATGCTCCATAGCCCCATGAGCCTCTAGAGTGGCGACTACTCGTGCCACCTTGGAGGTTTTCTGACCAATGGCGACATAGATACAGGTTAAGTCGCCACCCTTTTGGTTGATAATGGTATCAAGGGCAATAGCCGTCTTGCCCGTTGACCGGTCACCGATAATAAGCTCTCTCTGCCCCCGACCTATAGGAATCATACTATCTATAGCCTTGATACCGGTTTGCACCGGGGTATCCACCGGCTTACGTAAGGTAACATTGGGAGCCACCCGCTCCACGGGTCGGGTCTTATCAGTCTTTATCAGACCCTTGCCATCCAGGGGTTGACCGAGGGAATCAACTACCCTGCCGATAAGCGCTTCGCCCACTGGCACCTCGGCAATCCGCCCAGTGCACCGCACCTCGTCCCCTTCCTTAACGCTGGTGTAATCGCCGAGGACAACAGCGGCAACACTATCCTCTTCCAGGTTCAGGGTAATCCCCATGACCTCATGGGGAAATTGAAGTAGCTCATTATACTCGGCGGCGGCTAGACCGTGAATCCGGGCAATACCATCGCCAATCTCAATCACGGTGCCAACATCGACCATGGTCAACGCTGCACCAAACTGCTCAATCTGCTGCTTGATAACAGAAACAATGTCTTGCCCTCTGGTTGTCACTTGAGCCACCTCCTTACCAGCCTATTCATCTTACCTCCCTACTAGCCAGCGTCTTCTTTAGCACCATCAATTTACTATGGGTACTACCGTCCACCAGCTTGCCACCAATCCTAGCTATAATCCCACCTACCACATTGGGGTCCACCTCTGGCTTGACCACCACCTTCTTGCCGACCACAGCCCCGAGAAGCTGCTCCAACCTCTGCCTATCTTTACCATCAAGCTCAATGGCGGTAGTAACCTCAGCCTGCTCTATACCGCGATAACTATCCAATAAACGCTGATACTCATCAGCAATATCACCCACCAGGCTCAATCTGCCTCTGGTCACTAATAAATAAACCAGATTCAATGCTACAGGGTTTATATCACCCAGCCACCCAGATAAAAGTCTTGCCTTATCCTCAAAATGAATCTTGGGGTTTTCTAGCAGAGCAATAAATGGAGCATCCTCAGCCAGAGTGGCAATCTTTCTCAGGTCAGACTGCCATCTATCTAACTCATTTCTCTCCAGGGCAATGTTGAACACTGCCTGGGAATAGCGCCTGGCGTAAATCCTTCTTGCCACGATAGCTAACCCTTCTTCAGGGTTTTGCTCTCCTCCAGCACCTTATCAATAATCTGGCGGTGAGCTTTCTTATCCAAAGACCGGTCAATCACCTTCTCCGCCGCCATTATAGTTATGTCGGCAAACTCCTTACGCAACTCATCAATAGCTTCGTCTCGCTCCCTCTGAATCTCAGCCTGTGCCCTAGCAATGAGGGCTTCGGCTTCCTGCTTGGCTTGCTGCTGTGCCCCTTGTCTAATCTCCTCCCCGGTTCGCAGCGCCCGGGCTATCGCTTCCTGCCCCTCTTTAGCCGCAGCCTCAATCCGTTTGGCCGCCTCCTCCTCAGCCCTTCCCGCCTGCTGCTTAATATATTCTGTCCGCTCCATGCTTTCCTTAATCTTCCTGGAGCGCTCATCCAGCATCCTCATAATTGGCTTATAGGCAACGAGATACAAAAGCCCAAAAAGAACGATAAAATTTATAATCTGTGCCAGCAGCACTGGCATATTTATACCGAGATTTGCCAGCCCTCCCATTTTCACCCCCTGACCTGAATTGACTAAGGCATACTAATGCCAAAAAGCATCGCCGCAACTACTGACCCAATAAGAAATGTTGCGCCCAAAATTACTATTGAAAGGAAAATCGCTATAGATAGAGGTATACCATCTTGTCCCATGATTTCTCTCCTTTTATCCCTACTGTACAATCATAGCCAGAATTATGGCTATAATCAGGGCATAAATGCCGATAGCCTCAGCAAAGGCAGTAACCAGAATCATGTTGGTCATTATCGGACCACTTGCCTCAGGGTTGCGGGCTAACCCCTGTAACGCCGAATAGCCGATAAGTCCGATAGCCAAAGCTGGTCCCAATAACCCCAGACTACCTACCAATCCTACCGCCAACAATTTCATTACTTCTGGTTCCATTTTTCTCCCCCCTTTCTTAGTTTATGTTAAGTTGCCTCGGCTCCATGATGAGCGACAGCAACGGTAAGGAATACCAGAGTTAAGCCACCAAAGATGAGAGCCTGAACAAAGCCAACCAGTAACTCCAGCCCGTAAAAGGGCAAGGCAAATATCCAGGGAATGAGGAATATCGATATCAAAAGCAATATCTCGCCAGCGGTCATATTGCCAAAAAGACGGAAGGTAAAGCTAACAATACGCACCAGTTCGCTCAGCGCTTCTAAAAAACCAACAAAAATATTGATGACCCCGGTGATTAACCCGCCCAAGCCAGCCCGAAGCCTGCCTCTAAATATCTGACCCACACTCCGGAAAAACGGACCAACATTAATGAACTTACCCAGGTAACGAATGCCCCCTCCCCGTCTTAAGCCAAAGAACTCAACGAAGACAAAGGACATAAGAGCCAGCGCCAGAGGCATATTAATATCGGTGTTGGCACCCCGCAGTAGATGCATCTCGCCCTCGGCTGTTTCCACGGTTATTGAACCAAACCCGGGAAGTAAGCTCAGCCAGGCATTAAAGGCAACAAAGAGAAAAATAGTCGCCACCACCGGGAAGAAGCGGCGCCCATTTTCCTCTCCGGCAACACTCTGGCAGAAGTTATATAGCCAGCCAAGGAAAGCTTCAAACAGGCTTTGCAATCTGGAGGGGATGAGCTTCATCCGACGGCTAATGGCGTAGGAAAATCCCACCAGGAAGATAATAGTAAGCCAGGCACCGATAATGCTATTAGTAATGGGAAAGCCAAACAGATGGAAGACCACCTCAGGAGGAAGCTTGGGGGCGGGGCGGGGGCCAGCCAGCCAGGCAGGCAACCCCAAATCACCAAGCATGCTCTTACCCAAGGGACCAATAACAAAACCGGCTACAAAGAGAACAACAAAGACAAGCAAAACCCCAATTATGATAGGAAAGGAACAACCCAGGCAGCCCCGCTTAGGCACTAGCTATTCTCCTTGTCTTGCTTGCTACGCAGCAGAGGTAAAAGCATCTGATAAACGCCATAGAAAGCAACAATTATGCCTAATAGTAAACCAACAATCACTAAAATAGGCTCAGTATTAAACTTGCTATCAGCCCAGAGTCCGGCAAATACACCCAAGGCAATTGAACCGCCGATGAAAAAACCGACACCAGTTAACCTTAAAGCTGCAGCCAACCTGCTCATGCCGTCAGCAGCATATCAAATCTACTCCCTATGGTCAAGCTCGCTTTTGGTCACTAAAGAGCCCTAGACCTTTCAGCTCTAGGGCTCTTTATTCTCAAACCCTCAGACTAGCTATTTCCGACTAAAAAACCGAGAAAAGTCCCCATCAAAGGTCTCTAAGAAATTATGCATATCCAACACCTCATCCGCCGTCAGCCTACCCGCATTCTTAAATTTATTTACTTCCGCCCCAGTAAGGTCAGTAATAACCTCAGGCGCCCTTCCTTCCTTAATTACTGCTGCCACTAAATACTGGGTATGGCAAGTTGAACAAAACACCTTCAAAAACCACAAATCTTCCTGACGACCCAGAACACTAACATTAGCTGACTCATAACACTGCCCGCAAACACCACACTTCATTAAGGTCATCACTCGCTTAATAACATTTTCCTTCATCAATGGGCTCCTGAATCTGCCTAAGGTGGGGAAAGTGGGGCTCAGGATTTACGCTTATCAAAGTCTTCTAAATCAAGGGTGTTGATGAAATCATAGAAAGCGGACATCTTTTTTAGCTCTTCCTCACTGACCTTCCCACTGCCAGCGGCACCGGTTTCACTCTCTTGAGGAATAGGTTTGCCCGTCTCCTTGTCTAATAAGATGCCGGCTTTATCTAAAACTGCCTCATCGGCATAGATAGGCACGCCTACCCTTACCGCCAGCGCCAGGGCATCGCTGGGACGAGAGTCGACTTCCATTTGCTTCCCATCTACATTAAGGATAATCTTGGCATAAAAGGTATCGTTTTTGAGGTCACTGACAATGATAGAGTTAATAGTCGCCCCCAGGGCATCAATGACCGAGCGCAGTAAGTCGTGAGTTAATGGTCTTGGCACGGTAACATCCTGAAGTTTCACTGCTATGGCATCTGCTTCCGCAGGACCAATCCAGATAGGTAGATAGCGCTCTGCCGTCTTTTCTTTCAGAATCACCACCCGTTGATAGTTCATCAGACTGACCCTGATACTATCAATAGTCATCTCTATCATAGTCACACCTCCTCTATTTCTCGCCAGCATTTCAATTTTACTCTACATATCCCCTACTGTCAACCTTAAAATTGCGGGGTTTACTTAAGCATTTAGACAAACGCCTCATTATGGTATAATAAACTATAACTACCCAGTAGAAGCTTCAATCAGCCAAGCTAAGAATAGTGAACAAATGTTTCATTTAGTCCCCTAGCCCTGATTAAAGGATAACTGCAAGGAGGTATAGGTATGCGCCAGGGTCAAAAGGACATCGTCTGGTTTAATGAGGTAACCAAGAAGGATGTACCCACTGTCGGCGGCAAGGGAGCCAATCTCGGCGAAATGACTAATGCTAACATACCTGTCCCCCCAGGCTTCATTGTAACCGCAGACGCCTATTTTGACTTCCTAGAAAAGTCAAAACTTACCGATAAAATTCACCACCGGCTACAGCCACTAGACCCCGGCGATAGCAAACAGCTTCAACAGGTAGCTGCCCAGATTAAGCAGCTAATTCTAGACACTGCTATGCCACTGAAGTTAGCCAAAGAGATTGAACAGGCCTACATCAAGATGGGCAGAGGTTTGGTTGCTGTGCGCTCCTCGGCTACTGCTGAAGACCTGCCCGAGGCTTCCTTTGCCGGTCAGCAACGCACCTTCCTCAATGTGCAGGGAGAAAAGGAGGTGGTGGCCGCCGTCCAGGGGTGCTGGGCATCCCTCTTTGAACCACGGGCTATCTTCTACAGGCACCAGCAGGGTTTCGACCACTTCAAGGTTGGTATCGCTGTACCGGTACAAAAAATGGTTCAATCTCAAGCCTCAGGGGTAATGTTTACTATAGAACCGGTAACCAGTGACAACAGCAAGATTGTTATTGAGGCTGTCTATGGGCTGGGTGAGGCTATCGTCTCGGGAGAGGTAACCCCCGACCTGTACATCATAGATAAAGAGGGGTTGAAAATTAGCACTAAGAAAGTAGCTAAACAAGAGACGCAGCTAATTAGGAATCCGGCCGCCGTTCAGGGAGAGGCTAATATTTGGGTGCCAATCGCACCAGCAGAGCAAAACCAGCCAAAGTTAACCGATGACGACATAATCAGCCTAGCCAAGCTGGGAAAACAGCTTGAGGACTGGTATCAATTCCCCCAGGATATTGAGTGGGCAAAAGATGAAAAGAAAATCTTTATCGTTCAAACTCGCCCGGTAACCACCATCAAGGAGGTGACTGAGGTTATACCTGAAATCAAAGCCCCGGTGCTTCTCACCGGAGCTCCCGCCAGTCCAGGCATGGCTTCAGGACCGGTGAAAATAGTCCCCGAGCCGTCACAAATAGACAAGGTAAAAACGGGCAATATCCTGGTCGCCGAAATGACCACCCCCGACTTTGTGCCGGCGATGAAACGAGCCGCAGCTATCGTGACCGACCGCGGCGGTAGAACTGCCCATGCCGCTATTGTCAGTCGAGAGCTGGGTATTCCCTGCGTTGTCGGCACTGAGCAGGCAACAACTACCCTGACCGATGGGCAAATAATCACTGTAGACGGCTCGCGGGGTAAGGTGTATCAGGGCAAAATAGCCAAGGAAAAAATGACTGTAGTTACCAATATTCTCAGGGAAGAGATTAAGACCAAGACCAAGGTCTATGTAAATCTGGCTCAACCTGAGCTGGCTGAAGCCGTGGCTGCCCGTAATGTTGATGGCGTCGGCTTACTCCGCGCCGAGTTCATGATTGCCCAGATTGGTGAGCACCCCCGGTATATGATTAGCCAGAACCGGGGACGAGAATTTGTGGACAAACTGGCAAAAGGCATTGAAACCTTCGCCACGGCGTTTAACCCCCGCCCGGTAGTTTACCGAACTACCGATTTCAAGACCAATGAATATAGAGAGCTCACCGGTGGGCAGGAATACGAGGAGATTGAGGAGAACCCCATGCTCGGCTACAGGGGAGCTTCACGCTATATCCACGACCTTGACATGTTTAAACTAGAACTAGAAGCCATAAAAAGGGTGAGACGGAAGTACAAAAATCTATGGGTGATGATTCCCTTCGTCAGGACGGTGGAGGAACTGGCTAGAACCAAGGAAATTTTGGAATCTGAGGGACTAAAGCGCTCTGATGACTTCAAGCTGTGGATGATGGTTGAGGTACCGTCTAACATCTTCCTTATGGAGAAGTTCCTTGAAGTCGGCATTGATGGCATATCCATCGGCTCAAATGACCTGACCCAGCTTATCCTGGGAATTGACCGGGATAGTGGGAAGCTAGCTAAGGAATTTGATGAGCGAAACGAGGCGGTACTTGTCGCTCTAGAGAGGGCAATCAAGGTATCCAAGGCTATGGGTGTCACTTCCTCTATCTGCGGGCAGGCACCCTCCGTCTACCCCGAGCTTACTGAAAAGCTGGTAGAATGGGGTATTACTTCGGTTTCAGTAAGCCCGGATATGATTGGCACCACCAGAGAGACAATCGCTAAGGCAGAAGCAAGATTACAAGGCAGATGATCAGTCAGCTTAATATCCGCCAACTAGCTGAAGAAAGGGAGGAGAGTCTTTCCCCTTATGCCGTGAAAAGCAAGCTATCGCGGGGCAGGCTGAAATACGAGCCACCCTGTCCGGTGCGCACCGCCTTTCAGCATGACCGTGACCGCATTATCCACTGTAAGGCGTTTCGCCGCCTCAAGCATAAGACACAGGTCTTCATTGCCCCCTTAGGTGACCACTACGTAACCCGACTCACCCATACCCTGGAGGTTTCTCAAATCGCCCGCACTATTGCTCGTGCCCTAAACCTCAATGAGGATTTAACCGAGGCAATCGCCTTAGGCCATGACTTGGGACACACCCCCTTCGGTCATGTTGGCGAGGAGGTTCTCGACGAGCTGTACCAGCCGGGCTTCAGACATAATGAGCAAAGCCTGCGCGTGGTCGACCTTCTGGAGAACAATGGTCACGGGCTCAACCTTACCTGGGAGGTGAGGGACGGCATCCTGAACCACTCCAAGACCAGGGTAGATATCTGGGGGGAGGGCTGGGGAAAGGTAAATACCCTGGAGGGGGAGGTGGTTAAGATTTCAGATTCCGTGGCCTACATCAACCATGATATTGATGATGCCGTAAGAGCCAGCATGATTACCGAGGGCGATTTACCCCTCTCAGCCATTACCAAATTAGGTAATTCCCGCTCCCTCCGCATCAATACCATGGTCTGCGATATTATTGAGCGCTCATGGGCAGTAAGGGGTGATAGCCAGGGAAATCCCACTATAACTATGAGCCCCGAGATTCTGGAGGCAACCAATACCCTGCGTGAATTTCTCTTTGAGCGGGTTTACAATGTCCGCTCAGCACAGGAGGAATCAGAACGGGCGAGGCAGGTGGTTCGGGCATTATATAAATACTTCAATGAGCATAAAGATAAACTGCCAGCAGAGTATAGTTTTTACAGCGATGAGCCAGAGCGAAGGGTGGTTGACTACATCGCCGGCATGACCGACCAGTATGCCCTGAGGCTGGCTGAAGAACTGTCTTTGACTAAAGGCAAGGCTAAATAACAAATAATTAAGGGAAGATTGAAGGGGAGTTAAAGAGGGGCGAAGCCTCTCTTATATAACCCATCCCCCTGACCCCCTTCCCTTAGTAAGGGAAGGGGGAGTAAAAGTAAGAGAGGGGGCAAAGCCCCCTCTCTAAAACCTCTTCTCCCTCTCTTTTGAAGGAGAGGGGGATAAAAGGGGAGAGGTAGTAAAATATAATTAAAATGGGCATTATAGATGAGGTAAAACAGAGAGTAGACATCGTTGATGTGGTTAGCCAGTATGCCTCTTTAACCAAAGCCGGGCGAACCTTCAGGGCGCTATGCCCGTTCCACAGTGAAAAGCACCCCTCCTTCTTCGTCTATCCTGAGCAGCAGAGCTGGCATTGCTTTGGCGCCTGCAGTACTGGCGGCGATGTCTTTTCCTTCATCATGAAAAAGCAGGGAATTGACTTTGGCGAAGCGCTGAGACTTCTTGCCCAAAGGGCAGGGGTTGCCATCCCGTCAAGATTTGAACCTAGGGCTGAAAGCGAGGAGAAGCAAAGGTTATATCAGGTTAACCAGGCAGCAGCCCAATATTTCCACAATCTGCTCCTAAGCTCCCCGGCTGGAGAAAAGGCAAGAAGTTATGTCACAGGAAGAGGTTTCTCACTGAAAACCGCTGCCGACTTCCAGCTAGGCTTCAGCCCCGATAGCTGGGATGCCCTTAAGCAACACCTCATGGATAGAGGCTATAGCCAGGGCGAACTGCTGACCGCCGGTTTAATAATAGAGGCGGAGGCAGGAAAAAGCCACGACCGGTTCCGCAACCGATTAATGTTCCCCATACATGACGTTAGAGGACGGATTACTGGATTTGGGGCTAGGGCGCTTGATGACTCACTACCCAAATACATCAATTCGCCGCAGACGCCAGTCTTTGATAAAAGTAGCAGCCTTTATGGCATAAACCTTGCCACCGAGGCTATCAGGCAACAGAATCTAGCAGTGATTGTCGAGGGCTACATGGACGTTATCACTGCCCACCAGAATGGTTTCCACAATGTAGTTGCCTCAATGGGAACCTCAGTCACCGAGAAACAGGTCAGCATTCTAAAGAGGCTAACCAAAAACATGGCCTTAGCCCTTGATGCTGACACTGCTGGAGATGAAGCCACCCTACGGGCGGTGGATTATGAAAATACCCTTGATGCTGAGGTAAAGGTTATCATCCTGCCCAGAGGTCAAGACCCCGATGATGTCATTAAACAAGATGCCAAAAGCTGGCAAAAACTGGTGGTAGAGGCTTTACCTATAGTTGATTATGCTTTCAATAGGGTTAGCTCTGAGCTTGACCTGACTACAGCCAAGGGCAAGTCTTCAGCCGTGGATAAGCTTCTCCCCATCATCGCCGAGGTAAAAGACATCACACGCCAGGGATATTATTTAGACAGACTGGCTCAATTGGTAAAACAGAGCCAGCACAGTATAGAGGCGGCTCTAAGTAGAATTAAACCTGACCGCCGGGTTAGGGAGTCAAAGCCGGAAGCGATGGCACACGCCTTGCAGCCCCTCCGGTCCAGTCCTGTGGAGGAATATTGCCTGGCGCTTCTGCTGCACTACCCGGAGCTTAAACATAGGCAGGAGGGGCTTTTGCCGGAATACTTTGAAAATAGCGAAAACCGTGAAATCTTTATCGCTTGGCAACGGAGTGATAAAATAGAATTGCTCAAACAGGAGCTTGCCTCCGAAATTCACGAGCACCTTGATTCTCTAGTAACCAGGAACTTATTAAGCACTGATATAGGGCAAAAATATGCTGAGTGCGCTCTCAGGCTACGGGAGAAATTCCTCCGCAGTCTGGCAACCAAGATAGAGGTGGTATTAACCGTAGAAGCTCAGTCAGGAGGCAAGACGGCTGAGCTGGCTAAACTTAAGGAGCTAGGGATAGAGGTCAATAGTCAGTTGGGCGAGGTTTTGGCTCAAAAAAGCCAGAGCCGGTTAGAGCAAAGGGGGATGAGGAAATGAGGCCAAAAAACAGCAAGGATAGTATCCACTTCCCACCACAAAATAAGGACGATGAGCAGCTAAATACCGAGCCAGAGGAATCTGGTTTGCATGCCCTGTTCCCTGAATCTGAGGAGGAAATGGAGGCTGAAGGTAAAATTGAGCCAGGTCCGCCATGGCGCGAGGCAAGGCACCTTGAAATTGAAAAACCCGAGTCCAGCTTAGACTTAGAGCTGGAAACACCGCTAGAAGAACTGGAGGGGCAGGAGGTAGTAGACGACCCGGTTCGCATGTACCTCCATGAAATTGGCCGGGTGTCGCTTCTCACCGCTGAAGAGGAAAAGGATTTAGCTAGAAATATGGAGGAGGGTAGGCGCATTAAAGAGATTAAACAGGACTACCTGCAGAGACATGGGAGGGAGCCATCCGCCAGTGAAGTAATAATTACCATACTCGAGGAGTTGTCTCAGGCTGCCCCTGTCATCCAGCTCCTCCAGGAACAGCTCCAGCTAGGTCGTGCTGCCAGCTTTATAGACAGCATTTCCAACCCTAAATTGCAAGCCAGCATTGATAGCGAGACAAGCCCACAAATAGCCCTGACTATCGCTCGCCAGACCAAAAAATCAATATCTGAAACCGAGGTGCTCATCACTGAGCTATCACTAAATATTAATCTATTACCAAGAGAAGTCCTTGACGCTATCGGGGATAGCGTCTCTCTGGCTGACATGGAGACCTTGCTGACAAAGCCTGATTTCATCAATTCTATCCAGGCTTATGAGAAGCAGCTCCAGGTTTACCTGGAGAATATCAAGTGTGAGGCAGAAAAGGCGGAGAAACATCTTACTGAAGCCAACCTGCGTTTGGTGGTCAGCGTAGCCAAGAAACATATTGGACGAGGGATGTCGCTCCTTGACCTCATCCAGGAGGGGAATATCGGACTAATTAGAGCCGTGGAGAAATTTGATTACCGTAAAGGATATAAATTCAGCACCTATGCTACGTGGTGGATTCGTCAAGCTATCACTCGGTCTATAGCTGACCAGGCCCGGACTATCCGCATCCCGGTTCACATGGTTGAGACCATCAATAAACTACTACGGGTAAGCCGTCGTCTGGCTCAGGAATATGGGCGAGAGCCTACCGCCAAGGAAATCGGCAAAGAAATGGAAATACCCCCGGAAAAGGTCGGGGAGATAGTCAAGGTATCACAACTGCCGGTATCTCTGGAGTCACCAATGGGTGAGGAGGAAGACAGCCACCTGGGTGACTTTATAGAAGACCGCAATGCTTTACCGCCGGCTGACGCTGCCTCCAGGCAGCTACTTAAGGAGCAGATTGATGCCGTGCTGTCCACCCTCAGCCCTCGGGAGCAACGGGTGCTCCAGCTCAGGTTTGGTCTTGAAGACGGAAGAAGCCGAACCCTGGAGGAAGTGGGTAAGGAGTTTAGCGTTACCAGAGAGCGAATTCGCCAGATTGAAGCTAAAGCACTGCGTAAGCTCCGTCACCCCAGCCGAAGCCGAAGATTGAAGGATTACCTGGAATAATTAAAAACTAGCTAAACATTCCTCTTAAATTCTGCGGTAGTTTACCACCAACACCCAGCTTCATCAGCTTCTGCATCTGACGGAACTGGTTAAGGAGCTGATTAACATCCTGTGGCGTTACCCCACTCCCCCTGGCGATGCGGCGGCGACGGCTACCGTCAATAATATTTGGATTATGTCTCTCCTCAAGGGTCATAGAAAGTATCATTGCCTCAACCTTCTTTAGCTGCTTCTCCTCCATGCCCTCAGGCAATCGCCTCGCCAGCTGTGAGGCTCCGGGCAGCATCTCCACCAGCTGGGCAATGGGACCAATCTTCTTAATCTCCCTGAGCTGAGATAGAAAGTCCTCTAAATTGAAGCTGGCAGTTCGCACCTTCTTCTCCAGCTCCTTAACCCGCCGCTCATCAAAGGTCTTTTCCGCTTTCTCAATGAAGGTCAGTACATCACCCATACCCAGGATACGTGACGCCAGACGGTCAGGGTAAAACGGCTCAAAGGCATCAACCTTCTCACCGATACCGATAAACTTAATAGGCACGCCGCTAACCCACCGAATGGAAAGAGCCGCCCCACCCCGGGCATCCCCATCCATCTTGGTCAGGATAAGCCCAGTCAAGCCTAGCCTGGAATTAAACTCTTCCGCCATCCGCACCGCATCCTGCCCGGTCATGGCATCAACCACCAGCAATACCTCAGCCGGCTTTAGCTCCTCCTTAACCTCAGCCAGCTCCTGCATCATTGGCTCATCTATGTGGAAACGACCGGCGGTATCAACTATAACCCAGGTAGCGGCTAGCTCTTTTGCCTGGCTCAGAGCATGGACACAAACATCCTTACTTCTGGAGCCAGCTGCCTCCCGATAAACTGGGATGTCAATCTGGTCGCCCAGAGTAACTAGCTGCTCTATAGCCGCCGGGCGGCGGTTATCGGCTGCCACCAAGAGCGGGCGCTGCCCGGAATGCTTAAGGTGAAGGGCTAGCTTGGCGGCGGTGGTGGTCTTGCCACAGCCCTGCAATCCCACCAGCATGGCTACGGAAAGAGGGTGCGGCGCTGCTACCAGGCGACTCTCCCCCCCACCCAGGGTAGCAATAAGCTCCTCATTAACGATTTTGATTATCTGCTGGGCTGGGGTCAGGCTTTGCAATACTTGAGCACCAAGGGAGCGCTCCCTCACCCTGACAGTAAAATCCTTGACCACTTTAAAATTTACATCTGCCTCCAGAAGGGCTAACCGAATCTGGCGCAGGGCATCATCTATATCCTTCTCGCTGAGCTTACCTTTACCGCTGAGCTTGCGAAATACCGCACTTAACTTATCACTAAGAACCTCAAACATAGTGATTCCATTCTAATTGGGGGTGCCTTCGCCGTCAAGCATATCATGTAACCCTCTCAGGTCATCCACATAGTCCCGCACTACCTCTCGAAATAATCCAGAGAAGGAAGGAGGCAAAGAGGAGGACATTACAGGTAAGAATCGTCAGCATTCACTTTGTTCAAATTGCCCTAACCGCCTGCAGCGAGAGGGAAAATATGCAAAACATCTCCCCCCCTCAGCTTGACCTGCCGCAGGCTTTGCCTGCTGACATTATGACCGTTAAGCAGAAGAAGGCAATAATCCTGTATCTCCTGGTCAGCTTGGATTCCAAGCGCTTGGAGCTTTGCCCGAAGCTGCGCTCCAAACTTCTCTTCCACTTGAGCCATCACCTGGCCTACATCAGCTGCTTCCAGAGACAAAGTATCTAGTCCCAGATAAGCGCGCCAAAAGGCGTAAAACTTCACAGTGATTGATGCCATCTTCTATCCTTTAATCCGCATTTTCCCGAGCATCTTTTTGCGAAACTTCTGACCTTAATTTGATTTCCTCAGCAGTTCCTTCTCTAGCGTCTAGTATGAGAAGGCGGTTGCGGAGAGGTTTACCAACGCCAGTAATGATCTTGATTACCTCCTGGACCTGCCAAGCTGCAATCATTGTAGGGGTAGCAGAAGGATTGCCGGCTCCTACCTCAATGCCTCGCTCAGGAAGCTCGCCAGGGGGTCCATAAATGGAACGTAGCCCTTCATCTTCTGGGAAGATGGTCATAAGCTGCCCACTGAAACCGGCAATTGTTCCGTGAACAAAAGGGATTCTGAGGTTGCGGCAGGCTTCTTCAACCAGAAAACGCGAAGGCAAATTATCCAGACCATCAACCACTACCTGGGCATCCTTAAACAATTCGGGGGCATTCTCCTTGGTAATCTTTTCTACAACTGGGACGGCACTGGTTGCTGAATTTATCTTCTTAACCCTTCTCGCAGCGACCACCGCCTTGTATTCACCTAGATGGCCTTCTGTAGACATTAACTGCCTATTTAAATCTTCTTCGGCAAAGCGGTCATGGTCAATGATGATAATGTGTCCTATTCCCTGCCGAGCCAGGAGTTCAATTATGGTGCCGCCTAGCCCACCAGCCCCTATTACACCTACTACTGACCGCAATAGCTTTACCTCTCCTTCTCGACCGATGGTACCCATGTTCCGGAGATAACGCCGAGGAATGACACCCTGTTCTAACGCCATGCTCTCTACCTCTTTAGTTGAGGTTCTGCTCTCCCGGGCGATTAGTCTTGCTACTTTCAAACTAATAACAGGGTATTCTTTGCCGTCTGGAGCAACACATATTTCTTTAAATTTGTCAATAAACCGAATTACCTCTGTATCAGTAGCATCAGTCGCCATCTGTTTTCCCTTCTATAATATCAACGAGAATCTGCTAACAGTTTACCACCTTACTAGTTGGGCTTCCATTCCATACCCTTGACAATAGATGCACTCCCACGGTGCCGTGGGAGTGCATCTTGACCACCCTCAGCCATACTTTTTCCGCCCTACATCTTTAATCGCCTCTCCTTGCTAGAGAGGAACTAACTTTGGTTTTCCCCATCTTCTATATTCCTATCTCTTTCTTAGGCACCCCGTAAGCAGCCGATTTATTCTCTCACTACCTTATTCTTGGCGTAAAATTGCCAGATAATCCACGCAAGAAGAGCTACGCCTGCCGCAATTGATGCCCCTACGATAGCCACCGAGATATCAAAATAAATCGTATAGTACATTACTATCCCGGTTCCAATAACCCCCAATATGGGCCCGATGGGCGCCTTGAATGGACCACCAGCGTAGAATGGTCTTTCCATATCTGGTCTCCTGTGCCTTAGAATTATGGTATAGACGCAGATGGCCAGATAAGTTATGGTGAAGAGAAAGGCGTCCATCGCCGCTACCCACAGTGGTGATTTTGCTACTATAGTCAAAATTACTGTAAGGACGAATACTATAGATAAGGTGACCCACGGCGTCCTGAACCTGGGATGAAGATAACCAATAACCTTACCAAGATAGCCGTCGGCACCCAGTCCGTATAGCACCCTTGATGTGCATGCCATCACCGCATTAAATGTGGCAAAGGTCGCTACTATAGTGCCTACACCGAATAAGATAAACCCGGCGGTGCCAAAGAATGCCTGTCCAGCCATGACATGGGGGTATGTCGTAGCAAATGTTGCCTCGGCGCCTAGGGTTCCGGCGGCGGCGAATCCAATAAGAGCTTGAAGGACAAATATGATTCCCAGGGCAACGAACATCGCTCTAGGAACATTCCTGGCAGGGTTTTTGATTTCCTCAATAAGCGGAGCCGGTGCCTCAACCATGGCATATAGCCATATACCGACAATAAGCCATACCCCAACTGCCCCCCAGCCGGCAGGGGCGAATCCACCAAAGGTAGCAAGGCTGAACGGTTGAATGCCACCGCCTGCAAACTGGACTATGGCACCTATGCCATAGATAGCGGTGAAGAGAACAGTCAGGACTACCTGAGTCCAGCCGACAATCACTATGCCCAGCATGTTAAGGACATAAAAGATGGCTATAAATATGAGGGTATACCACTGCCAGGCTATGACCGGCCAGAACATATTGGTGACCATGCCTATAACCATCGCCTCAGCTGCTAGCCCGGTGAAAACCATAAAATACATAATCCCTTGCCATATACCGCCGACAGGTCCCAGCGCCGCTCTAGCATACTCACCCATACTGGAAGCCCTTGGCATAGCCACAGCAAGTTCAGAAACACTTAGCGCGAACAGCCCCACTATAACACCAGCCCCAATCATTGACAGGAAGAACGCTGGACCGGCTTCGGCAAAACCGTAGCAGACCATCATCAAGGTTGTTGAACATACAACCAGCCCGAGAGAAGCCGCCAGTGTCATTGGAAAACCCAAAACACCCTTCCTCAAGGTAACTGGTTCAACCATTTAATTAGCCTCCTTTCTAAAATTTTTATATAAAATAAAGCGGGCACCCCGCCTTATGTTACCTATTTAACCCACCATGCCCTTTCTGACGATGTCCAGGAAGATGTCTACTGCTTTATTAAAGTGCTCCCTGGTGCACACCAACGGTGGCATAAAACGCATGACATTGCCATAGCGTCCACAAGGGAAGGCCAACACACCCCGGTCACGCATCATCCACATGAGGTTACCTATCGCCATGCCGGAAACTGGTTTCCTGGTTGCCTTGTCTTGGACGAATTCCACCGCCAGCATAAAACCCCTGCCTCGAACCTCACCCATAATCCTACTGCCTTTGGCGAAATCGCTAAGCTTTTTCTTGATTTCCTCACCAACGATGGCTGCCCGCCCGATAAGGTCATCATTCTTGTCCGTCATTATGTCGATATTAGCTAGTGCAGCAGCACAGGCTACGGCATTGGCAGTGAAGGTGAGCGGCTGAGTCAGTGGCTCAAGTTTATCTGCCAGGTCGCGGCGGAGAGTTACGCCGGTTAGTGGCTGGTCGCCACCAACCCCTTTACCCCAAACCAATATATCAGGCTTAACATTATCCCATTCACATGACCACATCTTGCCGGTGCGACCGAATCCAGCTTGAACCTCATCTACAACGAATAAGCAGCCGTTCTTGCGGCAGATTTCCTCAACCCTCCTGAGAAACCCCGCTGGTGGGACAACATAGCCACCCTCACCAACTACGGGCTCGATGAAAACGGCAGCAACATCATTGGCCGCAGTATAGGGTGTGTTAAGCAGATAGTCCAGATAATCGGCAGCTTGTTCCCCGCACTCAGCCTCTGATGCTACTTTGAACGGCCAGCGGTAATAGTAGGGATACGGCGCGTGTATTATGTAAGGGGCTAAGGGTCCCCAGCCTTCACGATAGTGGTCACCTGTGGTCATTGCATTAGACCAGCCCCATACGCCGTGATAGGCTCCGTGAAAGGCAAGAATCTGAGTCCTCTTGGTGATGTAGCGGGCATATTTCACCGCTGTCTCCACTGCCCCACTACCACTAGCAGCATAGGCAGTGACGCAATTGCCACGCAAACCCTCGGGCATGATTTCAGACAGCCTTTCGGATAGTCTCTGGTTCACGATGCCTACCATGTCAATGGTATGCATTACCCTTCTCGCCTGTCTACGGATAGCCGCAACCACCTTCGGATGACACTGACCCACATTGTTGACAGCTATGCCACCAGTCATATTAATCATGATATTACCATCGGGGTCTTTCACCGTTGCTCCACGAGCTTCCTGCCAGACAAAAGGCAACCCCATTCCGCCGACACGGGTGGGTGTTTGAAACTTTAACGACTTATCATATATCTTTTGCCCCTTTGGGCCCGGCACCTTCGCGGTAACTATTTTTGGTGCCTCTGGATACGAAAGCTTAGCCAGTTCCTCCTCAGAAATCATATTTTCGTCTCCTTCCCAATCTTCAGTCCGGTTCAGCATCAGCTGACTAAACCATAAAAATCACCTCCCTGCCTAAACAGTTAGATTGGTATAACTCATAATAAAGCCTCAAATGATGCACATTCTAATCCCAAGGAATCAGCTACCGGCTTATTGGTTACCTTCCCCTTGCATACATTGAGCCCTTTACACAATGAACTATCAGACCTCAGTGCTTTTTGGTAACCAAAATTAGCTAGCTTCAACGCATACGGGAAAGTAGCACTGGTCAAAGCAAATGTTGAGGTTCGGGCAACAGCACTGGGCATGTTAGCCACGCAATAGTGAATCACACCATCAACTACAAAAGTTGGGTTATCAAAGCTAGTAGGAACAGTGGTCTCAATGCAACCCCCTTGGTCAACCGCCACATCTACTACTACCGAGCCCTTTCTCATCTTTGAAATCGTATCTCTGGTTACCAACCGGGGTGCCCTAGCTCCTGGTATCAATACAGACCCCACCACTAAATCAGCATTGACTACAGCAGACTCAATGTTGCTGCTATTTGACACCAAGGCAGTGAGATTATTACCAAAAATATCTTTTAGGTACCTCAATCTATTCAGGTCTATATCTAGGATAGTTACACTGGCACCCATACCTAAGGCTACCCTGGCTGCATTGGTGCCTACAGTTCCAGCACCAATGATGGCCACCTTGCCAGCCTCGGTGCCTGGGACTCCACCCAATAAAACCCCGCTACCACCATTTTCCTTTTGTAGATAGTGGGCACCGACCTGAATAGACATCTTACCGGCAATCTCGCTCATAGGAGTCAATAGCGGTAAAGAGCCATCTTCTAGCTGAACTGTCTCATAGGCCACAGCTATTATTTTACACTTTAACAGGGCTTGGGTAAGCTCCGGTGCCGGTGCCAGGTGTAAATAGGTAAATAATACCTGCTCCTCGTGTAGCAAACCGTATTCCTGAGGAAGGGGCTCTTTCACCTTTACAATCATCTTAGCTTCGTTAAAGATATCTGGGGCAGATTTTCTAATCTCCGCCCCAGCTTGAATGTAGTCTTTATCGGATATGCCACTTCCCTCACCAGCTGACCTTTGCACCACCACCTTGTGCCCGTGTTCCACGAGGGTTCTCACGACAGCGGGAACTATCGCTACCCGATACTCGTTATTCTTTACTTCTTTCGGTACTCCAATAATCAAGCTTCTTTCCTTTTACTATCACTGCTCTCCATCACCCCTTCAAAAGCCCCTGCTCCTTCATCTTCTTAATCTCCTCTTCCCTTAGTGCCCGCTTGAAGATTTTCTCGGTCACCGTTAAAGGTAAATCGTCCCTGAACTCCACAAATTTGGGGACAGCCACCGGTTCAAGCTCACGCTTGCAATGCTCAATTATGTCCTCGGCTGTCACCTTGCCTTTATACCCTTCCTTTAATTTAATAAAGGCCTTCACCCTTTCGCTTCCTGGAATTTCGGGGTCAGGGATGCCAATGGCGCAACCTATGGCAACTGCCGGGTGCTTGAATAGAACATCATCTACCACGATGGTGTAGACCTTAAGCCCAGAAACATTTACCATATCCTTGATTCGGTCTTCAAGGTAAAAGTAACCATCCTCCTCCATTCTTCCGATGTCACCGGTGCGAAGCCAGCCATCCACCAGACCGTTACCAGGCGTAGGCCAGTATCCCTTCATCAGTTGCGGACCACGAACCCATATTTCACCGGTTTCACCGAAAGGAACCTCCTCACCTGTCTCTGGGTCAACCAACTTGCAATCGGTATCAGGGATTGGTACCCCAAGGCTGCCGGGTTTTAGAGCCGGGGCAAATCCGGTAATCTTGGAAAATGCTATGAGATTCATGTGAGTAAGCGGGCTGGTTTCGGTTAAACCATATGCCTCTGACACCGGCATACCAACCTCTGCCAGGAGTGCGTCAGAAAGCACTCGGGGAAGGGGTGCAGTGCCAGAAAGGAGCATGCTTTGCATCCTACCAACCTTCCTGTCGACCAGACGCATGTACTGGGTAGGAACACAACAAATCAGGTAAGGACGATGTTCCCTCATGAGCTCCATAATCGTATCCGTATCCCTTGGGTCTGGAACCAGTATGTTTCGCATCCCCCAATAGACAGATGTTTCACTCGCCCAATATCCATAGGCATGGGATAAGGGAATAGCTACCAGTACAGACACCTTACCTACCACTCCTAGTTTCAACGGCGTTAACATCCACGGGACTGACTGCAGAATATTAGTCATTCTATTGAAATGGGTTAGCATTACGCCTTTAGGCACGCCTGTGGCACCACCGGTAAAGTTAAGATAAGCCAAATCCTCCATTGGGTCAATTTCCACCTCGGGGGGATTAGCCTCGTGCTCTTCTATCAATCTCTTAAATTGATAGGCGCCTGGTACCTCCCTTACTTCTGGCGGCTTTAGGGTATAGTCTTCGGTTGATGTCACTATTACATTCTTAATCTTTACCTTGGGCTTTAGTGAGTTAACCAGGTCAAGGGATGCTTCTGAGCAGATTACCGTCTCAGCCCCAGCTGCAGTGAGTTCGTATTCCAGCTCCGGAGCCTTAATGGTAAAGGCTATAGGAACAAAGACCGCACCTGTCTTTAATACCGCGAAATCGCTTATGATGAATTGGGGAAGGTTGGGCAGAATTACCGCCACCTTGTCGCCTTTCTTTATACCTAGGTCCGCCAGAGCAGTGGCTAGCTTATCTACCACCACCTTCAACTCAGGGAACCTTATTTCCCATCCCCGGAAAAGAATAGCCACTCTACCGGGATAATTGACAGCGGCGTCATCCAGAACCTTAAACAAAGGCACCTTTGGGTATGGCTCTAAAGTTTGTGCCAATTTCCATGGCCCTAACATATAACTCTTAAGCCACGGCTTATCGGCATAACTTGCCCTCTCCGCCATGCGGCTCTCCTTTCTGAGGCCAGAGATAATAACTATGACGTTATTTCACACTATTAGCCTTACATACCCTTGATTACATCTGCTAACCCTAATTCTCTTAGTTTTTTCGCCGTTGGCTTGCCGGTCTTCTTGTCCCATCCTCGTATTTCATAGTACGGGTCTAAGAGTTTTGCCAGGTTATTTACATGACCCTTGGCTGGACCTTCAGGCAGCGGCTCCTCCAACAGGCGCTTGGGCAGGGTATCATCAGCTCTGGTCATTCCCTCTCTCATGTTGAACACCCTGGCTAAGTTAAAAACCCTTTCGCCAGCCTTCCAAAGGTCTTCTTTACCAAATTTCCAGCCAGTAGCACCTGCTATGGTAGCTGCCACTCCATCAGCATCCAGACACAGACCCATGAATTTGCATGCCCCAGCGGCATCAATAGCAGTAAGCGCATCCTCTAGGTCTTTGACAACCTTGGCTTCCGCCGGGTCTTCCTTGAACACGTCCTTAATGGTACTTTCCTCAACGATAAGGAAGGGCATACCGAAGAAAGTTGGTCCCTGGACAAAGGCTGTTATATGGTCGCCGCCACGATTGGCAGTAGCAAAGGCTAGCCCGGTTATCTTAGCTGCTCTAGAATCATAGCAGGGGAGCTCTAGACCCTTGACATGCATGGCGAAAGCCTCTGAGCCCTTGCCAATTTTCTCCGCCATCCTCTTTACTCCCTCAGCCAGAAAATTACCAAAGCCTTCCCTCTTTCCAATTTTCTCTGCCAGTTCAACTATCAACGCCGGACGACCAAACCCAAGCTCTATTCCTCCGGTATCTTTTTTGGTCAATAGCCCCTTCTCATAGCATTCTGTAGCGAAGGCTATGCAACTACCAGTGGAGATAGTATCAAGCCCTAGTTCATTGCAGAAGTAATTAGCGGCAGAGATGGCGGCAATATCTGTGACCACATTCATACCACCAAGAGCCCCGATAGTTTCATATTCTGGGCCCTCACCACTTCGACCGGCGTATACCCCTTTCTCAATTCTAGTCAACCTCCCGCACCTGATGGGACAGGCAAAGCAAGGCTTGGTGTCATAGAGAAGTCCGCCCTCACCACAAAGTGCCGTTGAATTTATTTTGTCTACTTCTGGGAAGACACCAGTTTGCCAATTTCTAGTGGGGAACCCACCTCGCACATTCACCACATCGACACCAAAGCTAGTTCCATATGCGGTAAATCCAACCTTCATGGCAGAAGAATCAACGATGTCATATTGCTTTCTTGTCGCCTCTAGGAAGAGATTCGCATTGCCAATCTTGGGTCTCTTTGTTCCCTTTACCGCGACAGCCTTGACCCGCTTTGAACCCATCACTGCTCCTCCGCCACACCTTCCAGCGGCTCGATGCTCATCGTTCATAACCGAAGCATATCTAACCATGTTCTCACCAGCTGGTCCAATACAGAGAACACTATAATCTTTGCCCAGCTTTCCTTTAATCAATCTTGTAGTTTCCATAACGTTTTTGCCCCAGATAAATGATGCGTCTTGGAGCTCAGCCTTATCGTCTTCAACTACAAGATAAACCGGCTTTGGTGAGATACCCTGAAAAATGATGCCGTCAAACCCGGTTTTCTTGAACTCTGATGCCCAAAAGCCACCGGAATTTGCGTTTCCCCAGCCGTTGGTTAGAGGAGACTTACAGGTTACATTATACCTTGAACCACTTGGCGAAGCCAACCCAGTCAGAGGTCCAGTCATGATTATAGCTTCATTTTCTGGACCTAATGGGTCAGCTCCCTTTGGCACTTCATCATAGAGATACCTGGTTGCTAGCCCACTGCCACCCAAGAAATTCCTAGCCTTAGCTTCGGGGATATCCTCCACCGTAACCTTGGACTTTGACAAGTCCACCCTTATGATTTTCCCCCATAATCCAAACACTTTAGCCCCCTTTCATATCTTACTAATGGAAAAAACCTTCTATGCGAGAGACCAATTGCTAACTATCTCCCGCATCTTGATCTTGCCCCTTGCTACTTCAAGACTATCACCTCCCCGTCAGTTGCTCTATCTGCTCCTTGAGCCCCTTTCCGAAACTATAGAATAGCCCGCTACGAAGCACTTCTTCAGTATTTTTATCACCGGTGGTTACACTACCATAATTTGGACGCTCTCGAGTTCTCTGAACATTTCTCTGGCTACTAACAGGGTTTCATTTAATGGCAACCAACTTGAGTGGACGTCTTCCGAGCAATCTAACTCATAGAAGTTAAAGGGACAAAAACCACCTCCCATTGGCTATCTCCCTGATCAGGTCTTGAATACCTGACCACATCTATCTCGTGCGATATCAGATAAGATACGAGAGTAAACCTGTCCGATAAAACAATCGTTCTTTTGGGTGTCAAACTGCATCTTAAACGCGGCGCTTGACCTAGAGTAGGCACCTCCAGAACTTCTTAACCTATTTTAGCCAAAAAGAGAACACCTGAATCGCATTTCTACTATGGCGTATTTTACATAGAAGTCTAAACCAACTCGTAATGAGTGTCAATACCTAAAATGAGTGACTTTCTAGGCTTGAGAAAGGAGACTGTAGTGCAAATTTAGTATACACTGTGGTATAATAACATCGTAGTACAATACATATACATTACGGTAAGATGTATGTGCAGACTAGAGGGTCGGGATTACAAGGACATTATTGATGTCAACCAACTTGCTCATTCCTCGCTGGATACCAAGACAATACGGATGCGCGTCCTTTCCATTTTGGAGAGTATGTTCAAGGCATGGGGTGGGGTATTTCTTATTGGCGACCACGAACTGAACAAATTAGCTGTAAATAACATTGTCGGCCTTAATGTAGATAAGAGTGGAATTGATAAGTACGCTCAGTATTATTGGCGTTATGATCCCATTTACCACGCGGCATTGCACTCGAGAAGGCTCGTTTTCAGAAACAATGATATTCTGCCATACTCCGACTGGGTAAAGCTCGAATACTACAATGATTTCCTTCAACCACTGAATATCTACCGCGAACTGGCTATCTGCCTTCGCTTGGGTACCAAAATTCTTGGGCAGATAAGCCTCTTACGACCTAGGCTGCAGTCAAACTTTAATGAGAGTGACATATTAAGGGCAAATCTCGTGGCTCCTTCTATCGCCATTGCCCTGCGGAATGCCATCCTGTTCTCAAAAGCTGAAAATGAGAGACAACTGCTCTCGAAGCTCAGCGAGTCCTTGTTGGAGGGAGTCATTATCTTGGACTATGAGCTTTATCCTATATATATATCAGTCCTAAGGCTAAGGAAATGTTTCCTTATCTTTTGCACAAACATTCGGGACGGGTCGGTGGGGTGGGGAGTGAGAATGGGTCTATCCCTTCTGTGATTTTAGAAAATTGTTCAGCTATCAAACGAGTCTCCCAGAGCATAAGTAGGTGTGTCCACTTTCAACACGAAATAACCACAGATGAAAAACAGAATAAGATGTTGCGTATGGGAATATCAAGGTTTCCAATGCGTTGTGAGGTACCGCGTGCGCCTTATTTTTTGGTCTCTATGAAGTATGTCTCTGGAACCTGCGATAGCGGGGAAGAACTTACGAAGGGAGAGCGTTTTCTGACAAAGAGGGAAATGGATATCGCTTTATGTGTCGGGGAGGGTCTAACTAATAAGCAAATCTCTCAGAAACTCTTCATCAGCAAATTTACTGTCGGGACACATCTCAAGAATATCTTTGAGAAGACAGGAGCTAGGAACAGGGCAGAACTCGTTACTTACATGCAATCCGCTTGCATGTAGTCAGCAAAAGTGGGACAGTTTGGCTTGGAAAATAATGGACACTTTAAGTAGCTAAGCTGTGTTTGTCAAGGGCTCCAAGTTTATTAATCACTCCACCATCCCTGAAAACGCTGACTTTGTCAAATTAACAGGATATTACCTATTCATCCCTTCGTAGCTTCATAGTCACACTATGTTGTTCAGGCTGAGGCTGACTTAAGGGATAAGATTGAGGCTATCTGCCTTGAGTTTCCCCGCTACGGCTACCGCGGCGTCAGCCAACAGCCAAAGTGGGAGGGGTGTCAGGTGAATCATAAGAAGGTGCTGCGGCTGATGCGGGAGAGTGACCTTTTCTGCCGGGTCAAGCGGAAGTGGGTGAAGACCACAGACTCAAAGCACCACTTCCCCAGATATCACAATCTTATCAAAGATGATAGAATGCGGGAAAGCGCCCGGGAACGGCTTGATGAAATAGGTATAAGTCCAGCTGAAGAGTGAGGGAGGCAAACTGCACAACACGATGTAGTGTGTCCCTTGTGTTCTATTACCAGCTTACAGACAACCAATTTAGGGCTGCCAGGGGCCAGTAATCAGCTAAACTGTCAGTGGCAACGAGAGACAAGGAGGTAATGGCGCCGTGACTGGGTCCACTGCGTATTGGTTGAGCTACGTTAAACAGAGGAAATCTACGTGAACAATAGAGGGGAGTGTGACCTCAAAAAGAAACTTCTCACTACGTATGTTGACCCTTAAGTGGCTTAGCAAGTGAGTTGAGAAAACGTTTCCTCTACGATTTCAAAACTATCGCCCTGCCCCCGCACTATCTGGCTAATTTCACGATGGGTGCTCTATACATATCAGGTATAGCCAGTATCCGTTGATAACATTCTGTAGGGAGAGGCTCGTCCAAGCAGAGAGCCATCATTGCTTTGCCACCGCGCTGCAAGCCCAAGCTCACTTGCATCTGACTAATATTGATGCCAGAATCACCGATTATGGTGCCTACTGCCCCAATCATGCCAGGGCGGTCTTTATGTTCGGTGAATAACATGTAACTGTCCGACGGCTCTATTTCCAGCCAGTAATCGTTTACCCGTGTCAGGTAGGTCTTGCCCCGAACTGAGGAACCGGCTACCAGCGTGTTTCCATACTTAGTCTTCACCTCGACTGTCAACATGTTAGTGTAGTTTTCACAGGTGCTATCTTTCTGTTCGGTAATCCTTAGCCCCCGACTGCTGGCTACCACATCGGCATTAACAATACTAACTCGCTCGTCAGTGGTCATTTCCAGAAGGCCGCTCAGAACAGCAACTTTAATGGGGTCGGTGTTCTCTCTGGCGATGTCGCCTTGATAGCGGATAGTCAGTGATTCTGGGTGCCCTGGAATTAATTGCGTGGCAACTCTGCCAATCGTTCTACCTACTTCCAAATACGGACCGAGCGCTGAGATAGCTTCCTTGGAAATCATGGGTGCATTTACTGGAGACCTGGGGGGATAACCCCTAAGGACTGCCACTACCTGTTCGGCAATATCTCTGCTGGCACTTATCTCAGCTTCAACTGTTGATGCTGCTAGATGGGGTGTTGCGATTACCTTGTCACTCTTTAACAGGACGTTGTCTTGGGCGGGTTCCTCACTGAAAACGTCGACGGCAGCACCTGCCAAAAGGCCTTGATTGAGTGCCTCATAGAGTGCGTTTTCGTCCACTATGCCACCTCGAGCACAGTTCACGAGCATTGATGTCGGCTTCACCAACTTAAGTTGGTCACGGCTGATTAATCCTTTGGTGGTAGCATTCAAGGGCACATGTATAGTTATAAAGTCCGATGTTGCCAGCAGCGTTTCCAGTTCGACCAGCTCTATATCCAGCTTCTCAGCCCAGGCCTCTGATATCAGGGGGTCATAGGCAATAACGCGCATGCGCAACCCCTTAGCTAGCTGCGCTACCTCGGTACCTACCCGGCCAAGTCCGATGATACCTAGGGTCTTATTACGAATCTCAAAGCCTTTAAGTTGGCGATTCCAGACCCTATCGTGAAGCAGGCTATTTGCCTTAGGAATCTGGCGCACTAGAGCTAGGAGCATGGCTATAGTATGTTCGGCAGTAGAGGCTATGTTTCCCTCGGGAGAATTGACCACAAGTATGCCACGGCGGGTAGCCGCGTCTACATCAATATTGTCTACTCCAACTCCAGCCCGTCCTATGACCAGTAAGTTGTCGGCAGCATTGATAATATTGGACGTCACCTTAGTCTGACTGCGTACTATCAATGCTTCGTAACGCCCGATGATTGATTGCAACTGTTCCGGTGTCGGCGCTAGCTGAATATCAACCTCAGCCCACTGGCTAAGAATCTCGACACCTACATCAGCTATTCGGTCGGTGATGAGCACCTTCATCTGGTACCTCTTTTGCAGCACATGGCATAGGAATATTCTCCTATGAACGTAATATAATATCAAGGATAATGGCCCTCTGTCAAAACTTTCAGGCTGCCCACCCTTAAGGAACATAATTCACACTTAGGAGGCTAAAGACGACCTGACTTACTTTGAACATAGTTTTGTCCAAAAGATTAGCAGCCCATTGTGGCAACCAAACTAGAGGTTCTGTTGACAACTATGGCGGGGATATGCTATAAATTTTACTAGGGTTGTTGACTTACGGCAGGAGATGCCCTATATAGGGAGCCGAAGGGGCAAGAGACAGAGTGTTAGCTCGAGGTCTTGAAACTCTCAGGCAAAAGGACTACCGTAAGTAAAAACCTCTGGAGAGATCTCTGTATGAGGTCGCCGAAGGGGTAAGTCCGCAAATATGCAGCGGGCAATCTCTCAGGTGAAGGGACAGGGGTAATCTGTTTAATATAGATTACCCCTTCTTGTTTTGGGAAGAAGGTAAAATTATTTAGCCATCTCTTGTAAGGAGATTAAGTAATGAAATTACTAAAGAAGACACCCCTTAACAAGGTGCATCATGACTTGAAAGCCAGGATGATAGATTTTGCTGGCTGGGAGTTACCTGTCTGGTTCACTTCTATTTTGGCGGAGCATAGGGCTGTTCGCTCTGGAGCAGGTATGTTTGATGTCTCCGATATGGGCAGAGTTTGGGTAAGCGGCAGGAAAGCGGGTTCCTTTCTTGATAAGGTATTAACCAAGCCAGCCCAGCAGTTAGAGGTAGGTTCGGCTCAGCTCTGCTTGCTGTGTTTAGAGGATGGAGGTATTCTAGATGACTTGTGGGTATATCACGTAGGGACTGACCGGTATTTAATAGTTTGGAATGCAGCCAATATTGAGCAAAAGCTTGACTGGTTATGCCGTTGCTCAGGCTCAGACCCTGATATCATCATTGAGGACACATCTCCTGATACGGTTATGCTGGCTGTCCAGGGTCCATCTGTTTGCCAACTGAAGAATCTGAAGGGTGTCTCCCATTTACCTCGCTTTGGTCACACCCAAACGAAGATAGGCGGTCTAAGCGTATTTGTGGCTAGAACGGGATACACCGGAGAGGATGGCTTTGAGATTATTAGCCATGCGGCAAATGCCTTACCCTTATGGGAATCGTTTATGGAACAGGGAGTGAAGCCCTGTGGCTTGGGGGCACGTGACAGCCTGCGATTGGAAGCCGGTATGCTGTTGTATGGGCAGGACATGGATACAGGCACCAATCCTTTTGAGGCTGGACTGGAGTGGTTAGTAGACCTTGGCAAGGGCGAGTTTATCGGTAAAAGTGCTCTGCTTGCGATTAAGCGCCAAGGTGTTAAGCGCAAGCTCATTGGCTTTCAAGTGAAAGGGCGAGAGATAGCTCGCTCAGCTTACAAAATTTTCAAATCTGACCAAGAGGTGGGCAGGGTTACTAGTGGTGGATATGCGCCAACTCTAGGTGTTAGTATTGGCCTGGGTTATGTTCCTATTGAGCTAGCCACCATCGGCACTGATATTGAGATAATGATTCGCAACAAACCAGCGGCTGCTCAAGTAGTTAATAAGCGATTCTACCAAAGAGGAGCGTAAAATGAACTCAAAAGACTGTAAGTACACACAGGAACATGAATGGATTCGTCCTGAGCCTGGGAATAAGGGGAGTATAGGGCTTACCGATTATGCCCAATCTCAGTTGGGAGATATAGTTTATCTGGACTTGCCCGCCCCGGGCACTCAAGTGGAACAGTTCAAGAAGATGGGTGAGGTCGAATCAGTGAAAGCAGTTTCAGACATTTTCTCACCAGTTAGTGGGCAGGTATTGGAAATCAACCAAACTGTCATCGATGAGCCTGGGCTGGTGAATGAAGACCCTTACGGAGCTGGTTGGCTGGTTAGGTTAGAATTGAGCAAGCCTTCAGAGCTTGATGCCTTAATGGATAGCGACAAGTATGATAAATTTGTAGCTGAGTTATCTGAAGAAGAGTCAGAATAGATGGAGGATAAGACTAATGCCATCACCTTATTTACCCAATACTGATGCTGACCGCAGGGCTATGTTGCGGGAAATCGGAGTCAGTTCAATTGAGGAGCTATTTCAGGATATACCTGAAAAGTTACGCCATGCCCGGTTCAAGTTGCCGCCTCCTCTCTCTGAGCTAGAACTCAAAAAAGAACTCCATCAACTGGCAAGCCGTAATGCCAGTTTGGATAATTATGCTTGTTTTCTAGGTGGCGGTAGCTACCGGCACTTTATTCCGAGCACGGTTGAACACGTTACCGGTCGAAGCGAGTTCTATACTGCTTACACTCCATATCAAGCCGAGGTCAGCCAGGGTACACTACAAACCGTCTACGAATACCAGTCGCTGGTCTGCCAGCTCACCGGGATGGAAGTGAGCAATGCTGGAATGTATGATGGCAGCACAGCGGCTGGGGAAGCAGCCATAATGGCATGTATAATAAAGAAAAAGAACAAGGTTGCTGTGTCAACCACGGTAAACCCGACCTATCGTGAGGTGATAAATACTTATGTTACGGGTCGGAACCTTTCTATAGAGACGGTAGAGTTAAACTCAAGCTTATCTTCGGACTGTGCCTGTTTAATAGTCCAACAGCCCAATTTCTTTGGCTATCTTGAAGAGATGGAAGCCTATGTTCAGAAAGCCCATGATATTGGGGCCTTATTCATTGCCATAGTTGACCCTATTTCGCTAGGGATGTTTAAGCCACCAGAGGATTATAGGGCTGATATTGCTGTTGCTGATGGTCAGGCGTTGGGCAACCCGACAAGCTTTGGGGGACCAGGTTTGGGCGCCTTTGCCTGTCGCAAAGAATACTTGCGCCAGATGCCAGGCAGGATTGTGGGCAAGACGGTGGATGTTGAGGGTAAGCCAGGGTATGTGATGACCTTGGTGACCCGCGAGCAATATATCCGAAGAGAGCGAGCTACATCTAATATCTGCACCAGTGAGGCTTTGATGGCCCTAGCCGCAGCGGTTTATCTAGCTACCTTGGGCAAAAGAGGACTGAGACAGGTAGCTGAGCTATGCTATCACAAGGCTCACTATGCTGCCGAAAAAGTAGCTAAGCTCAAGGGATATTCCCTCGTTTTTCAAAAGCCTTTCTTCAAGGAGTTTGTCATTCGTTGCCCAATAGCACCCTCCCAGATTAACCAAGCCCTTTTCAAGGAAGGAATAATCGGTGGTTTAGATATAAGCTACATAATAGACAATAGTATGCTGCTCTGTGTTACCGAGATGAACACCAAACAGGAGATAGACAAATTGGTTGAAATTCTAGGAGCATTTTAGGGGGAGCGAGAAATGAGTCATTATTATTTACTTCCTAACATTAGCCAGCCGGGCAAGATTGGGTGCAGTCTACCAACTCTAGATGTATCTCCGGCCAAGTTGCCCCCTAAGGAGCTACTCCGCCGAGAACTAAAGCTACCCGAGGTAAGTGAGGTTGAGCTAATGAGGTATTTCACCAGCTTAAGCAAGCTCAATTACGGAGTGGATACGGGATTTTACCCACTAGGCAGCTGCACCATGAAATATAATCCAAAATGGCATGAGGATATTGCCAAACTTGCCGGTTTTGCTTCAATTCACCCCCACCAGCCAGAGGAGTCTGTTCAGGGAGCCCTGCAGCTTATGTTCGAGCTGCAAGAGTATTTAGCTGAGATTACTGGCATGAATGCCACCAGCTTGGTTCCTATAGCCGGAGCCCATGGTGAGTTTACCGGCTTGCTAATGGTAAAAGCATACCATCAACACCGAGGGGGTAAAGCTCGGAAGAAGATACTATTAACCGATTCTTCCCATGGAACCAACCCGGCTAGTGCTGTTATGTGCGGATTTGAGATAGGTGTCGTGGCTTCCGATAGTGAAGGTAATGTAGATATGAAGAGTCTGGAATCGGTGATGAATGAGGAGGTGGCTGCTTTAACATTAACCATGCCTACCACTTTAGGTCTATTTGACCCACAAATAGTGGAAATTAGCCAATTGGTTCATGAAAGGGGGGGACTTCTGGGTGCTGATGGGGCAAACTTGAATGCTTTCTTGGGGCGGGTGAAATTTGGAGAGTTGGGCTATGATTATGTCCAGCTAAATCTCCATAAAACCTTCAGTACCCCCCATGGGGGTGGCGGACCAGGCTCAGGTCCGGTCTGTGCTAAGGAAAATTTGACTGATTTTCTGCCCTCACCTTTGGTAACTAAGAATAATGGGAAGTATAAGTTTGTCTCACCAGCTAAGTCTATAGGGAGGATAGCTAATTTTTACGGAAACTTTGGTGTAATGGTTAAGGCTTATGCTTATATCCGTTCTCTGGGCGCCGAAGGGCTAAAGGAGGTCAGCGAGAACGCTGTTCTAAATGCTAACTACCTTAAGGAGAGGCTAAAACCATATTATTACCTGCCCTATGACCGCACCTGCATGCATGAAGTAGTGTTTTCGGGGAAACGCCAAAAGGTAAAGGGTGTTCATACGTTAGATATCGCCAAGCGTTTGCTTGATTACGGTCTTCACCCCCCCACCGTCTATTTCCCCTTGATAGTTGACGAAGCCCTCATGACTGAGCCTAATGAGACAGAGAGCAAACAAACACTGGATGCTTATATTGAGGCTATGAAAGAAATAGCCAGAGAGGCCGAGGAAAACCCTGAAATCTTGCATTCTGCTCCCCATAACACACCGGTTAGGCGCCTGGACGACGTCAGAGCTGCCAGAAATCCCGACTTACGCTGGGAGATGAGGAGTTAAGGCTTTGGATGAAAAGGACATAGTGATAATTGGAGGCGGTCCTGCTGGCTATGTGGCAGCAATTCATGCTTCTCACCGGGGGGCTAAAGTGGCTGTGGTTGAGAAGGACAAGCTAGGTGGTACTTGCCTTAACCGAGGCTGTATTCCCACCAAGGCGCTTACCAGAAGCGTGGAGGTGCTCCTTGAAGCAAGAAGGGCAAACGATTTCGGAATAGAGGTTAACAACATCAAGATAAATTTTCCCAAGATTATGGCTCGTAAAAGCAATGTCGTTAGCCAATTAGTGTCCGGTGTTGAACAGTTAATGAAAGCAAACAAGATAAGTATCTATAGGGGTACTGGCTGCATTCTGTCTCCATACCTGGTTAAAGTGAATGATGAAGAGATAGCAACCAGGAAGCTTATTATTGCCACTGGCTCCGAGTCGACTCCACTTCCTATCCCTGGTAGAGACCTGCCTGGGGTGCTGACCACTGATGATATCCTTGAGTTAACAGAACCCCCGGAGAGCCTTGTGGTCATTGGGGGTAGTTATGTGGGTGTTGAGTTCGCTAGCATCTTTAATGTGTTGGGGACAAAGGTAACCATTGTTAAAAGACGTCCTCTCCGGCTAGAGCCTATTGATGAAGAGGTTGGACGACGTTTCGCCCAGACCTTGCCGAGGCAAGGTATTGAAGTCAAAATTGGAGCTGCGGTTAAGGCTATTAAGAG
This sequence comes from uncultured Dehalococcoidales bacterium, assembly GCA_964652005.1. Lineage (GTDB taxonomy): Bacteria > Chloroflexota > Dehalococcoidia > Dehalococcoidales > BS750m-G39 > CAZYZL01. The sequence goes on from CAZYZL010000001.1 coordinate 39,076, forward strand.
GAATGGAGCCGTTCTCAGCGTGGTTTGGGATACTCCACAGGGTGAGCAGGGAGTGGAGGGGCAGATGGTTCTTATGGCTACCGGGCGTGCCCCTTATACTGAGGGCCTGGGCTTATCACAACTCGGTATAAAGATGGACGGGCGAGCTATCGTGGTGAATGAACACCTTGAGACAAATATCAAAGATGTTTATGCCATCGGGGATGTTGTTGGCAAGAACATGCTGGCGCATGTTGCCTCCTATGAGGGAGAGGTAGCTGTTGAGAATGCCCTTGGTCATCCCCGTCAAGCCGATTATCACGCTGTCCCTAGTTGTATCTTTGCCCAACCCGAGATAGCCGGTGTTGGCATCACTGAGAAGGAAGCAAATGATAGCGGGATTCCTTATAAAGTGAGCAAATTCCCCTTCCTCGCCTGCGGCCGTGCTGTAGCCATGGGCGAGACGACGGGCATGGTTAAGATGATTTGTCATGCCGATAATGATAGGGTTCTAGGAATGCACATTATGGGACCCCATGCCAGCGACCTCATCGCCGAGGGCGCGCTTGCCATACAACTAGGAGTAACGGCTGAGGACATTGTCCACACTATCCACGCCCATCCCACTCTACCTGAGGCAGTGCGCGAAACAGCAATGGGGCAGCTCGACGGTGCCATCCACTTCCTAAGGATGTAGAGCTCCACTGATGAGTATTTCTACCAGCAAGAAAGTGTGTATCGCCCCTTACTTGGGGATAGTGCCATATGAGCTTAGCTTAAAGCTACAACAAGGACTAATGCAAGCGAGAGCTGAGGGCAAAATTGGTGATGTATTACTGCTCCTCCAGCACCCACCGGTTTTCACCATAGGGCGGTTTAGGGGTGAAGAGGATATAATTGTTCCTCCAGAGGCACTAGCTCAAGAGGGAATAGCTGTCTTTCATACCAATCGGGGGGGCGGCAGCACCTATCATGGTCCAGGACAGCTTGTAGGCTATCCCATCATTAACCTTAAAGAAAATGGTCTTGGTGTGCGTGAATATATCTGGAAATTAGAAGCTGTTATCATCAAGTTATTGCTGGCTCTTGGTATCCAGGGTCACCGGCTGGCAGAGTACCCCGGCGTCTGGGTGGGTGAAAAGAAAGTTTGTTCCATAGGTATACATGTTAGCCACTACATTACTACACACGGCTTTGCTTTGAATGTAACTAACGACCTGCGGTATTTTGAATATATAAGACCTTGTGGCTTGGCAAGTGGAGTGATAACCTCAGTTTCAGAATTATTGGGACATCGGGTAGGGGTGGAAACCGTCATAGAAAAATTACTTCGTTCCTTCTCGGAGACATTTGGCTTAAGCTGCGAGCCGGGGGATGATAAATGGTTGGCTATACTAGACGCCCTGAGTGGCTGAAGCTAAGTCCTCTCGAGCCTGCCATACTGAACAAAATGAGAAGGCTCACCCGTGACCTGAAGCTGCATACCGTTTGCCAAAGTGCCCGTTGTCCCAACCAGCCAAAATGCTTTGCTGAAGGTACTGCTACCTTCATGATACTGGGTGACATTTGCACTCGCAATTGCACCTTCTGTGCAGTAAAAAAGGGAAAGCCCCAAGTCCCCGACCCCCAGGAGCCAGAGCATATTGTGGAAGCAGTCAACAAATTGGAGCTCCGCTATGTGGTTATTACCTCTGTAACTAGGGACGACCTTCCCGATGGTGGTTCCTCCCACTTTGCCCAAACCATCAGAGCCATCCATAAGTATGACCCCAATATCAGGGTCGAAGTCCTTATCCCTGATTTCAAGGGTTCACTATCTGCGTTGCAGACAGTGATAGACGCCTTCCCGGCTGTTCTGAACCATAACATAGAGACGGTACCCCGGCTTTACCCTGAGGTTCGCCCTCAGGCGAAATATCAGCGGTCCCTCGAGCTTTTAAAGCAAGCCAAGCTCTTCAGTGGTGGACTTTTAACCAAATCAGGGCTCATGTTGGGATTAGGTGAAGCTCGGGAGGAGGTCATTGAAGTAATGGCTGATCTTAGGCAGGCTGGCTGTGGGATTCTAACGATAGGTCAGTATTTACCGCCTTCGCTAAAGCACCACCAGCTGGTCAGGTACATCCCCCCTGAAGAGTTTGAACAATATCAAAATAGGGGAAAGGAAATGGGGTTTGTTGCTGTTATTTCTGGTCCGCTAGTGCGTAGCTCGTTTCATGCTGCTGACGTATCTCTCAGGAGCCTGGGAAATGGAGTGGATGTCAAAAAAGTGGGTGGTGTAACATTGGGATGACATTTCTCCGGGGCAACCATCGATTTGTCCGAAAACGACTGAACCATTACAATCGGTCTTAATAAGTCTCTAAACCAGTTCCCTAATAACATCTATAATTGTTCCATCCCTATACTCTTGGACCGCTATGATTTTATCCTTAAACTCCGGCCTTCTAGGCACTCCACAATATTTATAGGCCATATTTTTTAGTTCTTCAATTTCAAGGATTCGCAGTTTAGCCCCTTTCAAATTCTCTAATAAATCTTCTCTTTTGGGGTTAACTGCAATGCCTCTTTCGGTAACTAAAGCATCAACGGTTTCTCCTGGCGTGGTTACAGTCAATACTTCATCCACAACAATTGGAATCCTATCTCTCATAATCGGTGCTACTACTATAGATAGTTTGCTTCCAGCAGCGGAGTCGCTGTGACCTCCTGAACCGCCTATGATAGTCCCATCTGATGCAGTGGTTACATTCACATTAAAATTTACATCTATCTCTGTAGCACCAAGTACGGAAACGGTTAACATATCAGTTGCACAACCTTTTGTGTGTGGATTTGCATACATTGAAGCTCCTATCTCCACATGATTTGGGTTATTTTTCAACGATTCAACACTTTTTAAATCAAAATCTTGGACATCTAACAAAACTTTTAACAGACCCTTGTCTAATAAATCAATAAAATAACTAGTTATCCCTCCTAAGCCAAAACTGCCCGTTAATTTTTTACATACCATTATTTCCCCGAGATACTGTGCGGTTGCTAATGAAATCCCGCCAGCACCAGTTTGGAAAGAAAAACCAGTCTGCAACAATCCGGAAGCCTCAATAACTTTGGCAGCGCGATACGCAATTTCGGTGCCTACAAGGCCTGGCACACTTTTTGTAGTTCCCGATACAATGCCAGTTGCATCTCCGATTTTGTCTACTTCTACAACGTAATCAACATGAGTTTGATCAATGCTAATATATGAGAGTGGATAGCTAACTAGATTATCGGTTATTGCTACCACATAGTCTGCATATTCTGCATCAGGAAAGCTATATCCTAAGGAGCCACACGCTGATCGGCCATCGACACCGTTGATATTTCCGTAGATATCCGCCGTTGGGGAAGCAATAAAGGCTACATCAATATGTGTATCTCCAGACTCTATCCTTCTCGCTCGTCCTCCATGCGTTAATAATTTTATTGGCTCATTCAACCTAATGGTTCCTTCCTTGAGACCCTGGCATAACCTTTTTCCTAGCCCACTAGAAATGTAATCCGCCTCAATACTTGTAATCACTCCGTTCTTAATATGTTGAAGTAGCAGTTCATGAATATCAAACAATGCTGAATGCATCAGTTTTAATTCTTTTATCCCAAGTTTACTTATTTCATCAACAACCATATTTGTAACATAATCACCATTTCGAAGATGGTGGTGGAATGATATAGTCATCCCGTCTTTTAACTCAACCTTAAGTATAGCCTCTTTGATGCTGCTTAGGACTTTCTCTCGCCCAAGTTTAACGCGGTATGAAGGATGAGTTTTACATCCGCTCCTTTCAATATGTTTTAAAGCACCCTTAAATGGGGGCACCTTCTTGTAGCCTTCAATGGCATCGGGGATTTCTCTACCAACCGAATTAATCATTTTACTCTTCCTCCCCCATCCCCAGTCTGGCTTTTTTCAGAATTAGTTTTGCCCTGGTGACCACCGGTTTATCTATCATCCGGCCATTCTCCAAAACAACTCCTTTTCCCTCTTTTTTGCCCTCCGTGAAAGCCTTAACTACTCTTAGTGAATATTCTATCTCCTCTTGAGACGGACTGAATACTTCATTAATCACATCAATTTGCGACGGATGTATTGCAGCTTTTCCAGTAAATCCTAGCTGTTTAGCAACAGCGGCGTCCTTTCTCAGTCCTGCGAGGTTTTTGATATCTGTGAATGGGGTATCTATGACCTCGACTCCTGCTATATGAGCTGCGATAGTCAATTTTGAACGTGAATACCATAATTCGCTACCTTCAGGTGTTCGAGCAATCCCCATATCTGCAGTGAAATCTTCAGCCCCCCAAAAAACTGCTATTATCCTCTCTGATGACTTTAATATTTGATTGATATACTCAACTCCAAAAGCGGTTTCAACAAGGGGAGCAATCGGTACTTGATAATTCAATTTATATTCACTTTCAATTCTCTCCAGCTTCTCATTGACTATTGACATATTTGATAGATCTACTTTAGGAATGACTAATGGGTAATCGCCCAATGGTACTATCTCCTTTATATCCTCATCAAAATAAGCTGTGGAAGGATTATTTACTCTTATTAAGATATTCTTCTCCCTAATAAAATCAAGGCTTTTGAAAGCCTCTCTCAATAAAATTCTTGCAGAATCCTTCTCTTCTAGTGGAATAGTATCTTCCAAATCAAAAACAATTGAATCTGAATGAAGAACCACGGCACTATTTATCATAGATGGTATATTTGCCGGCATAAATATCGCTGATCTGCCTATCATTTGCCTCCCCTTGAAGTTCTAAGAATTGCAGTTTCCAATCTTGCATTCAATACATAATCCAGTGCTCCCCGATCATTAATCTCAATGTATATATCTGATACCCCTAATTCTTGTAGCTTCTTCCTTACTACCTTTGATATTTCATCTTTGTATAATGATTCTACTCTGCTTTGCAATGTTGTACGCACGCCTTCACCCTTATGCAGTGGTTTGACTCGTATAAATACATCTCCTTCATTGGTAGTTCCGGCTGTTGCCTCTATTTCGCCGGCTGAATTTATGAATTTTACGTCACCGGTATTCATCTTTCCCCCAATCAAAACCCAGGGTTCAAGGACGAGGAGCACCTCAGTGTCAGTAGCAGCTTAGTCAGCTCTTTAGATACTCTTTTCTAGGTGATGCTCTTTGGCAAGTCAATAACCACTATCTTTGAACCACCCGGTTGATTAGGTTGTATCACATCGTGCTCATAGTAGTCAACACCTCCTTTCTTCGGTGTGGAGACAGCCGCTCGCGGTAACTCATCCCTTCAATCACAATCTGGTAGCTGGCGTTGGTCAAGCTGCCCAGGGCAAGGAGGAACAATTGACTTTGGTCAAGGCCGAGGTGTAAAATCAGCCCTGAGGTGAACAAAAGTAGCCGAAAGGGGGTGATAGCTTTCAAGGGATAACGACTAAGGCGCCGGAGATAATTGATGGTCGGTGATTAGCCTTCGGCAGAGAAGGTTTTTAGACAGCCTGAGTAGTCTGCATTTTAACTGGCAGTGGCTTGAAGGACGTAGCAGCCCTTAAAAACCACTACCTGCCAGAGAAAGAGCCTGAAAGATAAGGCTATCTAAAAATAAATGAAACAGGGGAGGTGAATATGGCAAGAGAAAAACCTTTTATCCACCCCTATATCCCGAATTCAGTCCCCGAGGTAACCGAGGAGATGCTTAAAGAGGTGGGGGTGACAGACATAGAAACTCTCTATGAAGAAATCCCAGAAAAACTAAGGCTTAGACGAAAACTGAACTTGCCAGAGCCTCTTTTATCCGAGTACGAGCTTAAGAAATACGTGAAGAGCATCCTGTTAAAAAACAAGACCTGTGAGGAAAACCTTAACTTTCTCGGTGGTGGTTGCTGGCAACACTATGTACCGGCGGTCTGTGACGAGATTAACCAGCGCTCAGAATTTCTGACAGCTTATACAGGTTCACCTTATGCCAACCTGGGAAAATTTCAGGCATGGTTCGAGTTTCAGAGCCAGATGGGTGAACTGGTGGGTATGGAGGTGGTAAGTGTTCCTACTTATAGCTGGGGAGCTGCTGCCGGTAACGCAATTCGTATGGCTTCAAGAATAACGGGCAGGAATGAGGTATTAATACCCAGAACAATTGACCAGGCAAGGCTGTCAACAATAAAGAATTTCTGCCAGCAGCAAGATACGGCAGGTCATATAGATATTAAGCAAGTTGGATATAACCCTGAGACAGGCCTGCTGAATATCACCGAATTAGAGAGCAAAATATCATCAAAAACAGCCGCTGTTTATATTGAAAACCCCTCATTTCTCGGATTTATTGAGCCTCAAGGCGCTAAAATCTCTGAGATGGCACATGCCAGGGGGGCACTAAGTATCGTAGGGGTTGACCCAATATCCTTAGGCGTCCTGGCTCCACCAGCCGAGTACGGAGCCGATATAGTAGTTGGTACTGCGCAATCTCTGGGAATACATATGAACTGCGGTGGCGGTTCTATCGGGTTCATCGCTACCAGAGATGAAGAAAAATATGTCGCCGAACACCCCTCACTTCTGATAAGCATCACCGACACCGTAGAAGAGGGGGAATACGGGTTCTACTTGTGTAAGTCAGAAAGAACTTCGTATGACTTAAGAGACAAAGGCAAAGATTGGGTCGGAACGGCTGTAGGCCTGTGGGCTATCACCGCTGCGGTTTATATGGCGCTGATGGGTCCCAAAGGTTTCAAGGAAATAGGGCAGACTATCATACAGAAATCTCATTATGCCATTAAACTGCTATCTGAGGTAAAAGGCGTTAAAGCCCTGTTTCAACAGAATGTTTTTAAGGAATTTGTGGTCAACTTTGACGCCATCGGCAAAAGCGTCAGTGATATAAATAAAGCCCTTCTCAAATACAATATTTTCGGCGGGTATGATATTTCAAAGGAATTTCCAGAACTGGGCAACAGTGCCCTATACTGTGTAACCGAAATCCACAGCCAGGAAGATATCCAAAAGCTTGCCAATGCCTTAAGGGAGGTTCTAGCCGGATGAAAAAGAATGTAAAGTTGCGAAAGTTTCATGCTCCCGTTTGGAGCGAGCCGGTTATTATGGAAATGGGCAATAAAGGTGAAAGAGGCATCATAATGCCTGAAGTCGAAGAGGAGATACAGGCGGCCATAGGTGATGCCGAGTCCTATATCCCGGAAGAAATGAGGAGGAAAGAAGAGCCGGCGCTTCCGGAGATATCACAACCACAGCTTTTAAGGCATTATGAGCACCTTTCCGAGCAGACGGTCGGCATGGAGGAAAATATTGACATCAGCCAGGGCACCTGTACCATGAAGTACAGCCCCAAGGTAAATGAAATGCTGGCCAGAATGCCCCAGATGACAGAAATACACCCTTATCAGGATGAGGATACCATCCAGGGCTGTCTGGAGATAATGTACCAGCTTGACCTTTTCCTGAGAGAAATCTCCGGGCTGGATAAATTTACCTTTCAGCCTTGCGGCGGCTCTCAGGCTGCCTACACCAATGTCTGCATCATAGCAGCCTACCATGCTTCCAGAGGGGAGCTTGCCCAGCGAAATGAAATGATCACCACAATCTTCTCACACCCCTGTAACGCCGCTACGGCAAACACGGCCGGCTTTAAGGTTATTACCCTGATGCCGGAAGAAAACGGTCGCCCCAGCCTTGAAGCCCTGAAAGCTGTTTGTTCAGAGCATACCGCCGGTCTAATGATAACCAACCCGGAGGACACAGGCATATATAACCCGCAAATAAGAGAGTTTGTTGATACTGTTCACACAGCGGGGGGACTCTGCTGCTACGACCAAGCTAATGCCAACGGTATACTGGGCATAACCAGAGCCAAGGAAGCTGGCTTTGATGGCTGTTTCTTTAACCTGCACAAGACATTCTCCTCTCCTCACGGGTCTATGGGGCCGGGTTGTGGAGCTTATGGGTGTACCGAAGAGCTGGCAAAATTCCTGCCTTACCCTGTGGTGACTTTTGATGGCACAAAATATCATCTGGAATATGGCCGCCCGGACAGCATCGGCAAGGCCAGTGAATTTATAGGCAACATTCCATCTGTTCTTAAGGCTTACGGCTGGATAATGAGCATGGGGGCAGAAGGTTTGCTCAAGGTTGCTCAGATATCCACCCTGAATAACCATTACCTTGACAAGATGCTTATGCAGATACCGGGTATAGTAAAATACTACGACACCGGCAAGCGCAGAATTGAGCAGGTTAGATACAGCTGGGAGAAAATGGAAAAGGAAACCGGTTGCGGCACTGAAGATGTGCGGAGAAGAATGGTAGATTATGGCCTTCAGCAATATTTTACCAGCCATCACCCGTGGGTAGTTCCAGAACCGTTCACCCCTGAGCCCTGTGAAACATACTCCAAAGAAGACTGTGAATACTGGGCTGCAGTAATGGCCCAGATATCTAAAGAAGCCTATACAGACCGGAAAATTCTCAAAAAGGCTCCCCATAACTCTACCATACACAAGCTAAATTATGAGACATTTGATGACCCGCAGAAATGGGCAATGACCTGGCGGGCATTCCTCAGAAAAAAAGGAGGGAAATAAGATGGGAAAGCTGGAAGGTAAGGTAGCCATCATAACAGGGGCTGCCAGAGGTAATGGTGAAGGAGCAGCCAGGGTTATGGCAAAAGAAGGCGCCACCACGGTATTAACCGACATTCTGGACCAGGTTCACGAAACTGCCAAAAGCATCTGTGAAGACGGCTATAAGGCTGTTTCTTTCAAGATGGATGTTACCAAGCCAGCCGAGATTAAGGATGTAGTTAAGAAGGTGTTAGCACAGCTTGGCAAAATAGATATCCTGGTTAACAATGCCGGCATAGTGCGTGGTTTCCGCCTCGTTGATATGCCGGACGAAGAAAGAGACAGACAGTTTGACGTTAATATCAAAGGAGCCTTTAACTGTGCCAAGGCAGTGCTGCCAGGCATGATAGAGCAGAGATACGGCAAAATAATAAATGTATCTTCGGTTACAGGGCCTATGGTTGCTGATATTGGACACTGCGCTTATGCAGCAACCAAAGCCGCCCTCTGGGGTTTTACCCGGGCACTGGCTCTTGAGGTTGCTGAATATGGTATAAATGTAAACGCTATCTGCCCTGGTTACATTTTGACCCCATGGATAAAAATTAGCGCCAGCAAAAGAAACCCAGCCAACCCTGATGCCGTTCTTAACCAGTGGGCAAAACATATACCGATGGGTAGGCTGGGAACAATAGAAGAGTTTGGTCAACTGGTAGCATTCCTGGCATCTGACGAATCAAAATACATAACCGGCACGCCTGTTATTATTGACGGGGGAAACACCATACCGGAGTCAGGTATAGGCTATCAGGAAGCATAGGTTACCTGTAAAGGCAGAGAACGGAAAGGAGACATTAAAATGGGTAGATTAGACGGCAAGGTTGCCCTGATAACCGGCGCTGCTATGGGCATAGGAGAGGCCAGTGCCAGGCTCTTTGCCAAAGAAGGGGCTAAGGTTGCAGTTGCCGACATCAATGAAGCTAAAGGTAAAGAGGTAGTTGAAGATATCAGGAAGGGTGGTGGGGAAGCCATCTTTGTCAAGCTGGATGTCAGCAAGGAGAGTGATTGGACAGCAGGAGTTAACAAGGTTGTTAAAACATATGGCAAGTTAAATGTACTGGTTAATAATGCCGGAATCATAGTGTGTGTGCCGTTTGAAGAGACCACCCTGGAGCAGTGGAACCGAATAATGGAGGTTAACGCAACCGGTGTCTTCTTGGGGGTTAAGTATGGCATTAAAGCCATGAAAGATAACGGCGAGCTGTGTTCAATCATAAACAGGTCATCGACTGCTGCCAAGGTAGCAGGTAAAAACATAGCGGCATACGGCGCCTCCAAGGGTGCTGTCTCAACTCTAACCAAACAGGCAGCAATTGCCTGCTGCGAAGCAGGGTACAAGATTAGAGTTAACTCCGTGCTACCCTGCGAGGTTCGCACACCGATGGCAGAGCAAGAAGCTAGGGAATTCGGAATGTCAGTTAAGGATTACCTGGAACTGAGAAGAAAGGGGCTCCCCATCGGTCGTATCGGTGAACCGATTGATATTGCTTACATGGACCTGTATCTGGCATCTGATGAATCCAGCTGGGTTACCGGCTCCGAATTTGTCATAGATGGGGGTGTGCTGGCGCGCTAGCAATATTTACCGCGAACTCTGGCAGTAAGCTCAGCAGTTTTATATGAGGAACCTGCCTACACCCCTCTGTTATAAGAAGGGGGTAGGTGGGTTTTGACATTCTTTGATAAAAGGCAAGACTAAGCAAGCAGAGAGAGCTAATTTGGGAAAGAAAAAGCTTGGGTTCATAGTAAACCCTGTCGCCGGAATGGGGGGGCGGGTAGGG
>CAZYZL010000002.1:0-1607 GCA_964652005.1 uncultured Dehalococcoidales bacterium
GCGATTCCCATTTCTAGTCCTCCTTTCTTTGTTTTCTGTTTTTTGCTTTTGCCGCCGTTAACCCTTGCCAAGCAGCCGAAGCCTCCTTTAATTCAGTTCTCAGTTCCTTCCGTGAGGCTTGAAAGCCCTTTATCAAGTCCCGGACTTGTCCCCTTATCTGCTTCGCTTCTTCCCTTATTTCTCCGACCCTTTTTGTCCTATCCTGACGAGAAGAAGCAATATCCTGGGTGAGCCTTCTCACCTCACTGGCAATCCCCATCTCTGCCCTCCTTTCTTAAATTGATTTTCTATTCTACTGCCGCCGCTGGCGGCTGCTTTCTTGCCGTTGCTGCTTAAAGTGAGCCAGTAACCTTTCCACTTGCTCTCGCCGTAACTCCCGCTCTGCTTTTCTGCCCTGGCAGGCCTTAGCCGCTTCAAGCTGCCTCAGGTCTTCTATATTCAGGGATTCGCCCCGCTCCATGAGCTCTTGCAGTTTGTGGTTTATGTCCGCCTGTTCCCTTTGAAAAGCGTCTAGGTGCAGTTGAAAATCACGAAGCATGGCAAGGAGCTGCTGCCCCGTACCCTCATACGCCGCCCTGATATTATTTATTACGGCATCAAGCCCACCCTTGTCTGCCTTTTCTTGAGCCAGTTTGACTATCTGCTGTCGCAAGCAATTTGCCAGTTCCTTTTGCTCATTCAAGTATTCCTTGACTTTCTCCCTGAGCCGACCGCGCTCTTCCTCGATTGCTTCCCTTCTTCCATCGGACTCAGAAAGAACCCTTTTCATCAAACGGTTAAAGTCCTTCCTTCGTAAAGAACAGTTCTTTGCCAGCGTCTTCTGCAAGCTGGTTTTCAGCTTTTCCCTTTCTTCATCAAGAGCACCAAAGCTGCTCTCTGAGACTATCGTTGCCTCATAAGCAGTGCTCATGAACTCTTCTACCGTTGAGATTCTGCTTTCGTAGGAGGTGATAATATCCAAAACTGGTTCCATCATGCGAGTATTAGGCTGGCAGGGGAGATATGTTTGGCAAGGTACACTTAGAGGCTCTAAGGATGCCTTGGCAAAATCCCCCACGATTCTTAGGCTGCTGGAGCAGTAAGACCAACAGCCTCGGCATACTTCAGGTATGTCTCGACCCCGGCGATGACCACCCTGGCTTCAATGGTCAGGAGTTCCAGACCGAGCACGGAGACCCTGACCCAGGCATCGATGACGATGCCCTTATCCAGAATTCGGTCGAGGACCTCAGCCAACCCTGAAGGTGCCATAGAGGTCTGCACTGCCATCCATTTCACCTCCTTTCCTCTTTGGATTTGGACTTAAAGAGTTATTCCTTGATGGGTATGTCATGTTGCTCAAGGAACCTCCTGAAATCCCTGAAATTAATTCGGTAATGACCGCTGGGTAACCTAATTGCTGGCAGTTTGCCACCCTTGATCCATCGCAACACCGTAACCCCGCTTACTAGACAATAGTCAGCAACGCCCTTGACAGTAAGCCAGTCTTTTGAATGTGGTATTTGTTTCATTTGAGTGCCAAGGGACATTATTCTGGCACATCTATTGCCTTTTGTCAATACTCCTTTGGTAGAATTTGTTAGTCAATTTAGTGGCAGTACGAAAGT
>CAZYZL010000002.1:1707-29078 GCA_964652005.1 uncultured Dehalococcoidales bacterium
TTGTCAATACTCCTTTGGTAGAATTTGTTAGTCAATTTAGTGGCAGTACGAAAGTCAGTGGTGTGTGACATTCTCACCAAAGGACTTAGTGAACAGGGGTACGGTGCGTTGTGGCTTTCAATGGTAACGAGGCGCTGAAGAAAGTCGCTGCTTTTCCCCGGTGGTAGAAGGACAAGCTAGACGAAATAGCGCCCTCGCTTCCTGAAGATGTAGCCGGCTACTAAGCCAAGAAACAGACCACCAAGATGAGCCTGCCAGGCTACATGAGGGAAAAGTGAGAGGATGAGGAAGCCGCCGATGACTGCCACCCAGAGGGGGAGGGGGGCTGGTATGGGGAAGATAAAAACTCTCAGCCCTGGCATCATCACGGTAAGCATTCCTCCCAGGGCGAAGACGGCTCCCGAGGCACCTATGGCTATGGAAAGGGGCGATGGGGCGAGAAAGATATAAAAGATATTCCCCAGTATCCCCCCGCCAAAGTAAACCATGAGGAAGTTCCTCATCCCAATCAACCTGGACAGGTAGCTTCCGAAGAAGTAGAGGGTTACCATGTTGGCTAAAATATGCCCTATGCCCCCGTGGACAAAGAGGTTGGTCACCAGGGTCCAGGGTCTATCTAAAAAGCCTGCCGGCTGCAATCCAAGAAGCCAGATAAGGTCTCGCTCGATGAGGGTAGCTATAAATAGTAGCAAGTTTATAGCTATTAAAAGCCATACCGCAGTTAAATTGAAACCTTTATATCTCATAATTTGGCTACATTATCTCATATTTACAGGGTTATCATCTCTCCCTTGACCTCTTTGCCAACCGTTAAGATGCCGAAGGAATTTCTTGCCCGACCCGGATTAAAGAAAAGAATGCCCTTTTTTATCTCATTCTTGGGCTGATGGGAATGACCGTAAACAATAACGTCAACGTCTTCAAACATCCTGCCTACCCTATCCTCTATGCCGTAGGGACCACCTGAGCCATGAGTAATCCCGATTCTTTTCTCTCCTATCAGGAGTAACTCCTTTTCCGGGAGAATCCGTCTAAGCTCACCTGAATCCATATTGCCGCACACCGCTTTTACCTCCCCCAGCCGCTTCAAACCATCAAGCACATCTTTGGTAACGAAATCTCCGGCATGGATTATCAGGTCAACCTCGGCTAAGGTAAGCAATATCCGATCAGAAATTTCGGCAAATGAAGTCACGTGGGTATCGGAGATTACCCCTATTCTCATACCACCTCCTCAAGGGCAGAGGAGTAAGCTTCGTAGGTTGTGGGGTCAAAGAGCACAAACACTACTTCCTTAATCGGCGTCACCTGCTCTTTGAGAAATGAGACCACCACCTTAATCGCTACCCTTGATGCTGAGGCCACCGGATAGCCATAAGCGCCGGTGCTTATTGAAGGAAAGGAGACGCTGGTTAGATTGTGTTCGGCTGCCAATTTCAGGCTCTCTATATAGACACTTTCCAGTAGGGCGACTTCGCCTTTATTTCCCCCCTCCCAGATAGGACCAACGGTGTGGATAACGTGTTTTGCCGTCAAATTTCCTCCAGTGGTGATGACCGCCTTACCTGTGGGCAAACGTCCCTGCTTAGCCACAATCTGCTTACATTCCTCCAGAATAGCTGGACCTCCAGCTCGATGAATTGCGCCATCAACACCACCCCCACCCATCAGCCCGGAGTTGGCAGCATTAACAATAGCATCTGTAGCCTGCTTGGTGATATCTCCCTGGATTATAGATAATCTTGCCTGGTTAATTATAACTTCTCTGGCTTGTTTCTCCATTCGTCCGCCTCTTTATTTCAGTTTTATTATATAGTGGACATAGGGAGGAGTCTAGCTTCGGTTTAGACCAAGCGGTTGCGCCGGGACTTGAGATTTGCTAAACTAACCTAAATATAAGGGCCGTTAGCTCAGTTGGCAGAGCACCTGACTTTTAATCAGGTGGTCGCAGGTTCGAGACCTGCACGGCTCACTGTCTCTATAACCAGCGGGAACTTACGTAGCTTATGGTGGCAAGCTGTATAAAAAGGTCGTTTGATAGTTAGGCGAGGGCACCGCTCTATTTTTTGCCTTTAGGGAACTCCCGCTCCAGCAATTTGTAAAAGGCTTCAAACCACTTAAGTTTGACCTCATCAGACCACGTCAGGTCGAAAGCGGGGAATTTTGTAAGTAACATTTTCTCCCAAGAAATTCCAGTCGGAGTTTCTTCTAAAGCTTGTGGAATTATTAAGTTCCGACTCGCTTTGACTCCTCTTCTTTTGGTGGCTAGTTTAGTTCCAGTGCCGCCATGTACTGACCTGAGCCGTCTGGTTATGAAGGGGGACAAGGGCATTCCAGCATCGCTGGCTAGGGAAACGAAGAACTTAACGCATTTCCGGCTGACACTGTCGGTCAACTCAAATGTATTACGGAAGGCTTCCTCCAGTTGGGCGTAGGTGGCAGTCCGAGAATCAAAGGGGCTCCGGAGCAAGAAACTAAAGGCTTCATAGGTTATCTGCCTTAGAATCTCCGGTCTTTGTTCACCCTTGGCTGAAACTAGCTGTTTGAGCTGGTCGGTTGGTGCAGCATCAGCGTCTATAAGTCCCAGATAGCGCAAAGCCGACATAAGCTGGGTGCCAGTGCTGCCAGATAGCCTGTCGCTCCAGTAGCTCCGGTCAATCCTTGCTGGTATCCCCTGCTGCAACCTGTCAATAAAGTTCTGGAAGGTCCGGTAGGAGATATAAGGTGGTAAACGCTTTCGTCTCCTGTTTCTGTTCATGATTATACCTCTGCACTAATTATATTGTAGCGGAATCTAGATTTCAAGGGGTCATTTTTAGTTCTGGCATTAGCAGACACGGGTTGTGGAATTATGGAATTAAAAAAGTTTTTAAGTTCTGGCACTAAGAGACTTCGTTATGGAATGATAGTGGACAAAAATTGACCTGTGCTTTTGGCACGAGATAGGATAGGGAATTAAATTAATATAGAAAGGAGGTAATTCCCACGGGTACAGCAATAGAGTATCAAAAACTGATGACGGAAATAGTGTGGGTAAACTTGCCCGGGCCACAGGAACCCAGTCCGGGAATGACGGGTGGTGAGTTGCTTCACGGTTTTCTAGCTGAGCTTTACCAAACATCAAACTTAGAGGTAAAGAACTACGTTAGTAATCTGTGCAACAAGTGGAACGTTCGTTACCGGGAACAGAGGGGGTAACGGCTGGCTCCTGTTACTAACTAAGGAGGAATAAAAATGAAAAGGACTAAAATTGCTTCTATAGATGTTGGCACAACTAAAGTGTGCACAATTATGGCTGACATTGAGAATGGGTTGCTTCGTATTCTCGGGGTCGGCGTAGTGCCATCGCAGGGAGTGCAAAAAGGCTTGGTGGTGAATTTCAATGAAGCCAAGCAGGCAATCCACGAGTCAGTGAGGATAGCTGAGCAGACCGCTGGCTACAAGCTGGAATCAGCCCACGTTGGCGTTACTGGCAGGCATATTAGCTCGTCAAACAACCATGGTGTCATTGCCATAACCCGTAACGATAGGATGGTGCACCCTGGAGACTTAAAACGTGTTCTTGAGGTCGCCCAGACCATTAAAGTCCCTAGCGACAGAGAGTTACTTCACGTTATCCCCCGCACTTACATAGTTGACGGACAGGAGGGGGTCAAGAACCCGGTGGGCATGCACGGCTTTCGCCTGGATGTTGAGACGCATATTATTACTGCGGCGATAACCTCTGTCCAGAACCTGACGAAATGCATCCGTGGCATTGGAGTTGATATTGACGCCCTTGTCCTGGAGCCTCTTGCCGCTGCCGAAGCCGTTCTTACTGAGGAAGAAAAACAGAATGGCATTATGCTTGCTGATATTGGTGGCGGCACTACTGACATTGCTGTCTTCAAGGACGATAGCGTCTACCATACCTCTGTCCTGCCCGTAGCTGGGCATCAAATCAGCCGGGATATTTCCGTCGGTCTGGATATTCCCTTCGACCTGGCTGAGGAGATGAAGAAGAAGTATGGCAACGTGATGCCTGTTCAGGAAGGCAGAGAGAGGGAAAGCAGAGAGAAGGAAGATAGAACCATTACTGGGGATGGGCACACAGTCTCTTACCGTGACCTTTCGGAAATTGTCCGAATTCGCGTTGAGGAGCTCCTGCGCCTCATAGTACTGGAGCTAGGACAAAGCGACTATGCCAAGCTCATACCCTCGGGGCTAGTGCTCACTGGGGGCACAGCTAACCTACCTGGGATTGCTGAACTGGGACGCAGGGTAGCTCGCCTCCCGGTGAGAGTCGGCTCTCCTAGCAACCTCTATGGCGTCTCGGATACTGTGGGTGACCCAGCATATGCCACCAGCGTTGGTCTTCTCCTGTGGAAGGGAAGGCAGGGAGGCATACAGAGCTGGCGACCGAAGAGTGGTTTAAGTCGTTTTGCTTCCCAAATTTTTCGGCTCTTTAGCTAGAAAGTCAATAAAAGGAGAGAGAAATGGCAAAGACAAGTTATGTTCCCAGTGGGGCAAAGATTAAGGTTATTGGTTTGGGCGGGGGAGGTTGTAACGCCATTACCCGAATGGTTCGGGAGGGAATCCAGGGTGTTGAATTCATTGGCATGAATACTGATGCCCAGGCCCTGGCAGTTACTGAAGCGGCGGTGCGCATACAGCTCGGTGAGCGGATTACCCGCGGTCTCGGCGCCGGTGGTGACCATGTATTAGGTCAGAAGGCTGCCGAGGAGAGCCGTGATGAGATTAGGCAGGCTGTTACCGGGTCGGATATGATGTTCATCACTGCCGGTATGGGGGGCGGTACTGGCACCGGCTCGATACCGCTGGTGGCTGAAATTGCCAAGCAGAGCGGCGCCCTCACCATTGCTATAGTCACCAAGCCCTTCACTTTTGAAGGAACCCACCGTAATGAAGTTGCTGAAGAGGGGATAATGGACTTGATTGATAAAGTAGATACCCTGATTATTATCCCCAATGACCGCTTGCTGGAGCTCTGTGACCAGAAGACCGGTATTGATAATGCTTTCAGGCTGGCTGACGAAATCCTCTTTCATGGGGTACAGGCAATCGCTGAGGTGGTCACTGTCCCCGGACTGATTAACCTTGACTTTGCCGATATCCGGACAGTGATGAAGGATGCTGGTCCGGCATGGATGTCTATTGGCCGCGGTTCCGGGCAAAACAGAGCCAGGGATGCTGCCAAAGAAGCCCTGTCCAGTCCCCTGCTCGATATCTCCATGGACGGAGCAAAGGGAGTGTTGTTCAATATCGCCGGCGGTAGCAACTTTACCCTGTTTGAGGTTAATGACGCTGCTGAGGTCATCAAGCAGGCTATTGACCCGGAGGCAAACGTCATCTTCGGCGTTGTCCTTGACCCGAATATGGGCAATGATGTCCGCCTAACACTAATCGCTACTGGCTTTGCTTCCAAGGAAGCGCTGGCTGGCCTAGGCGGGGAAAGAGAAATGATGAGACTTCTCAAAGGGAAAAAGAGTGAAGAGGAGCTTTCGGTTCCTGCATTTATGAGGTACCGGCGCGTCCTTTCCGGGCAACGGCCTTCCCCCATGAGCCAGCAGCACAGTTACCAAGGTCGGTAGCGTTTTGTTCAAGGAGCCGTAGGAATCTGACCTTGTCTACGGCTCCTTGGTTTAGCTTCAAGTTATTGGCTGGGAAGGAGAACAGTATGTCCGCACTCGAAGTTGCCATCAACGTCGTTGAGATAATAGTTGCTATTGTACTGGCGATGCTGCTGGGTGATTATCTGGGCTATAAGATAGGACGGCGGCGGCTGGCAGGGATTGTCGGTGTCATTGCTCTGGGGAGTATTGTTGCCTTTGCCATCTATGCCGCCGTTGCCCTTGCCTAGCCGGCGGTTTCAGCAGCACTGCTATAGGCTGTCGCCTGGGAGGAGGTGAAATGGTAGCACTATATAGCCTGCCTGAAGAAAGCTTATATCGTTTCTTAGGGGAGCACGGTAATAGCCCAGTGAAAAGGCAACTCCTGTTTTTCTGGGGTATGCACCCCAATGCCAAATTTAGCATGCTCGCCCTGCATTGCGCCGTGGAGTGTAGCCGGCTGGATATGAAGATGGCGCTTAGAAGCATGATAGAGGAGGGACTGCTTGATACGCATATCTACAATGATGTGCCCCTTTACTCGCTGACCAGGAACGAGGAGAGGCGCCGACCAGTTCTGGAACTGGCTGCCCTTGGCTGGGACCAGTGGCTGCTTATGCGCAAGCATATAAAGCAGAAAATAAACCAACTGGCACTGGCAACAAGTAGTCTCTAAGTATTAGAAGAGCTTTTTCTGGACGAGAGGCTGTGATAAGGCGGGATAAGGCTTATTCCAGGGTTATTTGACCACAGCTTTTCTACCTACAATTTCCTGCTTTGTGTACCAGCTCTGTACTATTTCAGTTACGGTATCAGGTTCATCGCAAACTCTGAGCAAGTTAAGGTCCTCTTCGGAAATAAACTCTCTAGCCAGGGCAGAAATCTTTAGCCAGTCTAAAAATCCCTTCCAGAACTCACTGTCATATAGCACAATAGGGAAAGCCTTTGTCTTATGGGTCTGTATCAAGGTTAGTACCTCGGTTAGCTCATCAAGGGTACCCAGCCCGCCGGGCATGATGACAAAGGCAGTAGCATACTTCACCAGCATGACTTTGCGAACGAAAAAGTGCCTGAAAGTTATCGACTTTATGGTGTAAGGATTGCAAACCTGTTCCTCAGGCAGGTCAATATTTAGTCCCACTGATATAACCCCAGCTTCAAGGGCACCTTTGTTGGCTGCCTCCATAACACCAGGTCCGCCACCGGTTATGATGGAAAAGCCCATCTCACCAAGCCGACGGGCTATTTCTTCTGTCTGCGTATAGAGCTCGTCACCCGGTTTAATTCGAGCCGAGCCGTATATACTTACTGCCGGTTCTATGCCTGAAAGTTTATCAAATCCTTCCACCAGTTCCCCTATTATCCGGAACATTCGCCATGATTCTTCCTTGGCTAAAGCGTTTATTTCGTATTCGTATGCCATGTTGCCCTCCGCATTAAATAGATATTACCATAATGGGCGCCTTAGCCGCCAGTAAGGGGAAATCCTGCCAGGAAGCGGGATGATTGAGTGGCATTATCCAGGGGAAAAAGTGCCCAAAATGTGTCAAGTAATAAAAAGGCTGGAAAGGCTATCGTTATTAGTCTAAACCGAGTTTTACCTTAACATTGCTATACCTGTTAGCCATGGTGACAGTCTCGCTGCCAGCAAATAAAAGCCCAACACATTTATTATCCTCGCTGAGAACAATAGACCCACTGTCACCAGGCTGGGACATCGCGCCTATGGCACATTGGTCAGTAAACAGAGCCATTCTGTCCTTTCCCACATTTACATTTACCGTCACACCCACCTGCGTAACCTGCCCATGAGTTAAGCCGCTTGTTCTGCCGCTTTTCTTCACCCTCATGCCAACCTCTGGTTCCACTTCACCGCTAAACCCATTAACCCCAAGGATGGTATTATCCACATCCCCATCTTTGTTTGGCTTGGCAAGAGCACAGTCAACCAAATTTCCCTCCAGCCCGGCAAATGCCATCAATCTCGTCTCCCTGCCAAAAAGCTGGGCAAGAAAGTTGCACATATTAACAATAGCCTTGGCAATGGGGCAGGGGCTGGGACCCGGTATCTTAATCTCGACGAAATTGTATAACTGAGCTAGCACATCTTTATCTACTGTCCCGCCATCATAAGCGCCAGGTTGGAGGATGGGGTCTCCAATTTTAGCCTGATTAACATTGGCTAGAACGTGATTATTACTTAATATCAGCGGTTGCCCGTTTTTATAAACAAGGCACCCCAGTGTGCCAGCAGTGACTTGGTAGTGCCCAATCGAGACACCAGCGGGAGCAGGTCGCCACCTCTTTTTTCTATCTGGCGACTCATTAAGCAGCTTGATTTCACCGACCTCAATTACGTCAGTAACCAGCCCCTTAATTTGTGGCGGCACGACATCCTCAGCGGCTAGTTTAGAAAGGGGCAACTTCTGTTTAACCCCTACAACCAAAGCTACCTGGCCGGTATCAATACCACCAACCCGTTTTGTCCCCAGTCCTACCATTACCACATTTTTCTTTCGCAGGAGTTCGGCAGTAAATTTCTTGACCACCTTTTCTGGCTTCATCTTGTCCCCTTGGCTGTGGTGCCATTAAATTGCGACTTAGCCAAACAGCCCTCTTCTGATTTAACTCTTCGGTCTACCTTTAATTAGACACAATAAACAATTCTTCCCCTTAAATCAATAGTCTAATGTCGCACCAAGCCGCCTTTCGGGGTAACAAGGCTTATTACTGCAATAGGGCTTGGAATTTCCTTCAGGCGCGGCCTGCTGGTAGCATTTTTCGTCGGAACCAAGCCCCCGGCTATAGAATAGACATCAGGTCATTTGAAGGAGAGCATGACAAAGACAGTGTTACCAGGATTAATATCCATTAGCCCACCCTTCCCAGTCACTACCCTAAATTCTTACTACGAGGGTCTTACCCTTTTAGAGAGACAGAGGTTCCTCGCTTGGTCTGAGTAAATGCCAGTTTATCTTCCCTGGCAAGCCATCCAATCGCCATATAGACTATAGTCTGAGGTTGCTTCGTCTTGCTAGCTATGGCGGAGATGCTTAATGGTCCCTCATCCCTGAGTAGCTTCCAGATTTCCCCTGCCGTTTCTCCTATAGTATGAAACATAGCTCACCCCCTCTGATTAGAATGCTAGCTTGGTTAACATTTTCGCTATCGCCCCTTTGCTGGCCTATCAGGTATTCACCGACATAATAGCCAGATGGCAATAACAAAGTCATAAAATGGAAAGAGAAAAAGTTACAGAATTATGACATTACAGGATGCAATTTCACGGGCTTACAATATTATAGTCCTTAGAGTAGAAACCTTCAAGCTGTTCCGGGGCTGGTCTAATAAGATGTAGGCACTAAAGGTAGTGTAAAGAAGAAGGTCGAGCCACAGCCGGGCTCCGACTCAACCCATATCTGGCCGCCATGTGCTTCCACCAATCTCCGGCACACTAAAAGTCCTAGTCCGAGTCCTCTAACTCCGTCAAGTCTGGATTCCTCCAGGCGCTGGAAGGGCGCAAATAGCTTGGCCTGGTCAGCGAGAGATATGCCAATCCCTTGGTCGCTGACGCCTATAACCAGGTGTTGCTTCTTTACTTTCGCCAAGACCCGTATCTTGCCCCCTTGCGGTGAGTACTTAACTGCATTTTGAATAAGATTATAGAGGATACGTTCCAGTCTCAATGAGTCAGCATAAACAGGAGGGAGTTTTCTCGGGATGTCGACAATAAATTGATGTACTGAAGACTGGCGCTTGAGTTCCTCGACGGTATCTTGAATTACCTTTTTGACGCTGATTGCTTCAGCATAAAGGACAAGGCGGTTGGCTTGAACTCTGGACAGCTCAAGCAGGTTGCCTAACAGGTTGGACAGCGATTCTACCTCCAGAGCTGCATCCTTAAGTAGTTGACGTGTTTCTTCTGGAGACAGACGTTCTCCTTCAGTAAGAACTGTATTGACAGCGCCAGTAATAACAGTCAGGGGACTGCGGAGTTCATGGGAGACGAGACTGATGAAATCGTCTTTTAGCTTGTCTAGCTTTTTGCGTTCGGTGATGTCCTGCACACCCGCAATCGCCCCAGCGTAACTGCCGTCATCATCAGTAAGCGCCGACGTCTCAAGAATAGCATAGAGCCGTGTCCCGTCCTTGCGAAGAAACTCAAACTCGTGTTGTTCTTTAATACCGTGCTTGCGGCGCTCTAATAAGTGAGTGGCAATCGGCACACCCCGTTCATCCATGAATGAAAATAAATGTCTTCCCAGCATTTCTTCTGCAGTGTATCCCAGCATCTCTGCCATGCGGGGGTTGACGAAGGTAGTGCAGGCATCCTTATCGATAACCCAAATACCTTCGTGGATACTTTCAATTAACTGGCGGTATTTCTCCTCACTTTCCCGCAGCGCTTGCTCTGCCCGCTTGTGCTTGGTGATACTATCTAGTAGTTTTGACACTAGAATACCTACCCCACCGAGAATGATAACGAAGGCTATAGGTCTCAGTACAGGCTCAGGGTAAGGGGATATCAATATAGCCCGCGGAAGAAAGATAAGCATTGAAATCAAAGTCGTTACAATTGCACCCCTTACTCTAAATATGTATGACGCATATACCACTGGTATGAAGAACAAAAGCCGGTGCAAATCGTGAACTGTATAGAGGACCCCCCACTGCGGCCTCATCCATCCCATAAGCTCTAAGATGGTATCCAGGTAGTAAAATATGCTACAGACCACCATAATGATGGTGATATACCATATATGGGGATTTTTCCACACTGTTATAGGTAGGTGATGGCGGATATTATCCATTTGTATCCGCATGTTACTCCCGGTATGATGATACGCCGATGGTATACAGCCGTCAAGATGGGGGGCTTTGACATCCGCCAGGCATAGGGCTATTATTAAAATCAAGATGGCTGGGAGACACCCTGGTGAAACGGTTCCGCACCCTGATAGTTGATGATGAGGAACGGATTGTTAACTTCCTCAAGTCCAAGCTCAAGGCTTCAGGGTATGAGGTATTGACCGCTAGCAATGGTGT
The DNA here is from genome assembly GCA_964652005.1 of uncultured Dehalococcoidales bacterium. Classification (GTDB taxonomy): domain Bacteria; phylum Chloroflexota; class Dehalococcoidia; order Dehalococcoidales; family BS750m-G39; genus CAZYZL01. The sequence goes on from CAZYZL010000002.1 coordinate 12,363, forward strand.
TGAGGGCTTAGAGCAGGCTCAGGCTCAAGAACCCGACCTGATTGTGCTTGATCTCCTCATGCCCAAGATGGACGGCTTGGAGATGCTTAAGGAGCTGCGCAGCTTTTCGGCGGTGCCGGTTATCATTCTAACTGCCAAGGGTGCTGATGCCGACAGAATTAAAGGCCTGCAACTGGGCGCTGATGATTACCTACCAAAGCCCTTCAATCCTGATGAACTGGTCGCCAGGATTGAGGCAGTTAGACGCCGGCTTGGAGCTGGTGAAAAACGAAAAATCCCGGAAGTTTTACATTTAGGAGATGTAACTATCGATTTCAAGAGGCGCAGTGTCTGGGTCAGGGATGAAGAGAAACACTTGACCCGAATCGAGTGGCTTTTGCTCAGCCAGCTTATCAATAATGCTGGACGCCTTATGCTCTATGAGGAGCTCCTCACCCAGATATGGGGCCCCGAATACCGCAATGATGTTCAGATTCTCAGAACATGGATTAGTCGGCTGAGGAGTAGGCTGGAAACTGACCCCAGCACTCCCAAACTGATCCGCACCATACCCAAGACAGGCTATATCATAGACCAACCCCGTGCCTGAGCAGCTTCAAGGGTTTCTGCTTCTAAGCACTATAATATTGTAAGCCTCCTGAGACTGCATTCCGTAATGTCATAATTCTGTAACTTTTTCTCTTGCCATTTTATGACTTTGTTATTGCCATTTGGCTATTATCTTAACAAGGAGGATAAGGCTATGCTCGATGGAAAGGTGATTGCTATCCTGGCTGAAGAGGACTTTGAGGACTCCGAGCTTATCGAACCAATGAGGGGAATGAAGAATGCTGGTGCCAGAGTGTTAATCGTGGGCAGCGGCTCTCAGAAAAGTTATAAGGGGAAAAGGGGGAGCGCTACCATAAGCGTTGATGCTACGGCTGATAACGTCAAGGCTGAGGATTTTGACGCTGTCATTGTGCCCGGGGGCTACGCTCCTGATAAGATGCGCCTGCACCAATCTATGGTCGAACTGGTGAGGAAGGCACATGACTTAGGTAAGGTAATAGCGGCTATTTGCCACGGACCACAGCTCCTCATCTCTGCAGAAATAGTGAGAGGACGCCGCGTCACCTCCTGGCCTTCAATAGCCGTGGACCTCAGAAACGCCGGTGCGGAATGGATAGACGCCCCTGTGGTTCGAGATGGGAATATCATCACCTCGCGTAAACCGGCAGACCTGCCAAGATTCAATAAAGCAATAATTGAAGCTCTCAGAGACCGACACTAGTTAGTCCGGAGAGATAAAGGAGAGAAACAATGGCTTACACAGCAAAAGACTACACCAATCTCATTGGAATGGGGGGCTTCAGCGAAACCATGTTGAAAAACCACTTTACTCTTTACCAGGGCTATGTTACCAATACTAACAAGCTACTGGACTCGCTAGCTGCTATGCTAAAGGGGGGGAAAGTCGGCACCCCGGAATATTCCGAGATAAAGCGGCGCGTAGGTTTTGAGTTTAATGGTATGCGGCTGCATGAGTACTACTTTGGCAATCTCGGTGGGGAAGGAGTACTGGACAAATCGGGCAAGCTGGTCAAGAAGATGGTTGAGGACTTTGGTAGCTACGAGGAGTGGGAGAGGGATTTCAAAGCCATAGGCGCCATGCGTGGCATTGGCTGGGCTATACTTTACCAGGACAATATTACCAGAAGGCTGCTCGACCAGTGGATAAATGAGCACGAAACCGGGCACCTTGCTGGTTGCATTCCCCTCCTGGTAATGGATGCCTTCGAGCATGCCTTTATCACCGATTACGGGCTGAAGCGGGCTGACTACATAGAAGCCTTCTTTAAGAATATAAATTGGGGTACGGTGGAAAGTCGGCTGAAATAGACGCTCTACGATGCAAAGAGAGGATGTGACAAAGCGGCTCTTAACCAGAACTTTAACAGATAAATAACCCTGGCACAAAAACTTTTTTCTATTCACTACACTGAGACCAAAAAACCTATTGACAATCCCAATTAATTTAGTATAATTAAGTTAAGAAAATAAAAATAAAAGGAGGAAAAGGTTCCTTATCTTGAGCCCGGTTCTGACTAATGTGAGCAGGTAGAATCGGGAGAGATTGGGGAACGAAAAAACAGGTGAAAACAGCATCGGTGGCTATCAAAGATAAACCTGTACTTGAATCAGGAAAATGTTCCCTTGAAAGCAACAGTAAAAGTGAGGGGGAAGAGGAACCCCCGGGTAAAACTACCCTCTCTAGTAATCTAGAAGAAGAGCCTCCGGGAAAAAGTGCTACCAATAGATGTAGATTTTTCGGTCACATAGCAGATAGTAGCTGGAACGATTGGAAGTGGCACTTCCGCAATAGAATTACCACGGTTGAACAACTGACCAACTTCATCTCCCTGACGATTGAAGAGCAAATACAACTCAAACTGGTAATCCAGCGTTATCCCTTCTCAGTGACTCCATATTACCTATCGCTAATCAACCCAGATGACCCGGATGACCCGATAAGAAAGCAGGCGATACCTTCCATTTTGGAGATAACTATGGGCATGATGGGTCAGGAGGACCCCTTGGCGGAGAAAAGAGACTCCGTAGTCCCTGGACTGGTTCACCGCTATCCAGATAGGGTGCTGATGGTGCTTACCAATATCTGTCCCATGCTCTGCCGCCATTGTACCCGTAAGCGAGAATGGCAATATGGTGGCTGGGTGCGTACTCTAGATGAAGTCGAAGCCATGCTAGACTATTTACGCCAGCACAAGACCGTTAGAGATGTAGTCATCTCCGGGGGTGACCCGCTGACGCTTTCCACTCGCTACCTGGAGGATATTATCTCCAGGATTAGAAAAATAAGTCACATTGAAATTATACGTATTGGAACCAGGTTTCCGGTGGTACTGCCCCAACGCATAGACGACGAACTGTGCGCCATGTTATCCAGGTACGGTCCCATCTGGCTTAACACCCACTTCAATCACTACCGTGAGATAACTCCGGAAGCAGCGGCGGCATGCGACCGACTGCTGCGGAGCGGAGTCCCGGTAAACAACCAGTCCGTCCTATTACGTGGGGTAAACGATACCGTTGAGACACAGACTAAACTGTGTCAGGGGCTTCTCAAGATAAAAGTGCGTCCTTACTATCTCTTTCAATGTGACGAGGTGCAGGGGACGGAGCACCTGCGTACTCCGGTAGAGGTTGGCATAAAGATAATCGAGGGGATGCGTGGGTATACCTCGGGGCTGGCAGTGCCTACCTTTGTGGTAGACCTCCACCAGGGGGGCGGTAAGGTGCCTCTCCAGCCAAACTACGTACTGGCACAGACTGAGGGGCGACTGTTGCTGAGGAATTATGAGGGTCATATCTTCCGCTACCGCAATCCCAAGGCAGTGGCATGCCCGGAGTTAGCTACACCAGTGCCACAGCCGGCTATTGATTCAGTTGCCAGCCTGTTTACCGAAGCGGATTTCCAACCTCAGACAGAGGTAGCTAGAGACAAAGGTAGGGCTGTCGTACGAGTTAGAAGTAACCGACGCAGTACTAAGCCGGTAAACGTTCCCATTGCCAGCCTATTTACCGAAGCAGACTACCAGCCTCAAGTAGAGGTAGATAGAGATGAAGATAGGGCTGTCGTACGACCTTAAAGAAGCCGTACCTGTGGAGCAAGCTGGACCCTGTGATGCCCTTGAGGAATATGACTCCTTGGAGACGGTGGAGCTTCTAGCTGCGGCTCTAGAGGCTGGGGGGCATTCGGTAGTCAGGCTGGGTGGAGGCAGGGAGTTCCTCAGTAATATTCTCCGCGAGAAGGTTGATATCGTCTTCAACATTGCTGAGGGTAGGGGCAACTACCGTAGTCGGGAGGCACAGGTGCCCTCCATCCTGGAGATGCTGGACATACCCTATTCCGGTTCCGACCCTCAGTGCCTAGCTATCTGTCTGGACAAACCGCTAGCTAAAAAGTTAGTTACGGCCGCCGGGGTCTACACCCCAAAGTGGCGTGTAATAACTGATAGTGAAGAGCTTTGCCAAATATCCTGGAACGGCTTCCTCTTCCCGGCTATTATCAAGCCAGCGTGCGAAGGTTCGAGCAAGGGCATTCGTTTTGGCTCACTGGTGAGCAGCCCGAAACAGGCGGCTGAGATGGCAGGGGAATTGTTGGCGTGTTACCAGCAGCCGGTGATAGTAGAGGAGTTCATCGCCGGGGATGAGGTTACCGTGGGCCTGCTGGGTAACTCCCCACCCAAAGTCCTGGGCGTAATGCGCATTCTTCCCCGGAAAAGGGAGACACCCTTTGTCTATTCTCTAGAAGTAAAGCGGGACTGGAAGGTCCTGGTTGACTATGAGTGTCCTGCCCGGCTTGAGGAGAAGGTCTTGGAAAAGATAACAGTTTCCAGCCTCAAAGCTTTTGCTGCTTTGGGATGCCGGGACTTTGCCCGGCTGGACTTCAGGGTCAGCCGTGAAGGAGTACCCTACTTTCTGGAAATAAACCCTCTGCCCGGACTGGGTAGCTACAGCGACCTGGTTATTATGGCTATAAAGATGGGCTTGACCTATGAAGAACTGATAGTTGCTGTGCTCGATGCGGCACTTAAAAGGTACCCGCAGTGCGTACGCATATAGCCATTGTCTACAATGAGCCACGTCCTTCACGCTACGACACTTTTGGTGAAGGGCAAGCAGTGCTCAGCGTTCTTCACTCAGTAGAAGCAGTGTCCCGGGCGTTGCTTGAGCTTGGCTATCAGGTAACCTCTGTTCCCCTCACGCCGCTTGAACCTATCAGGGATAAGCTTGGAGGCTTAAAAGCAGACCTAGTGTTCAACCTATTTGAAGGTTTTTGTGGCTATCCGGACACTGAGGCTTTGGTGCCAGAGATTTTGTCAGAGCTGGACATACCCTATACCGGCTGTTCCGGGGCAGTGCTAAGGCTAGCCCTAGATAAGGCTAGGGCCAAGATAATTCTGAAAGCCGCTGGCATTGACACGCCGGACTTCCAGTTACTGAGCCCCGAGACAGTGCCTACGTTTCGACTTAATTATCCCTGTATCATCAAGCCCTGCGGGGAGGACGCCAGTCATGGCCTGTCAGAGAGAAGTGTGGTGAACGACTTTGCCGCACTGAAAAAACAGGTGGAAGTTATCAGTAATTCCTACAGTGGCGGGGCATTGGTGGAGAAGTTCATCGATGGGCGTGAGTTCAATGTTACTGTCATGGGAAACTCGGAATGCACTGTTCTGCCCTTCTCTGAAATAGCCTATTCGTTACCGCCTGGAATGCCTAGAATTCTCACTTTTGCCGCCAAATGGGAGCCAGATAGCCTTTACTTCCAAGGCACCAAGGTAATTTGCCCGGCTGAAATCGGGGTTAAAGACCAGGAACGCTTTACCGAGACGGCAGTGGCAGTTTTCCAGCTCCTCGGCTGCCGGGGCTATGCCAGGGTGGACATGCGGCTAAGTGGGGCGGGGCAACTTAACGTTATTGAGGTGAATCCCAACCCTGACATATCCCCTGGCTCAGGTGCAGTACTCCAGGCTGAAGCGGCGGGGATGAGTTACACCAAGTTCATTGAGAACATTGTGCTACTGGCCCTCGAAGGGAAATAGCCGTGGCAATCCACATTCGCCCCATGACCCAGGGAGATAAACCCGGTATAATGAGAATACTTGGCACTACGCCCGAATTTAAGCCTTCTGACGTGGTGGTAGCCGAGGAGTTGATTGATAGCTATTTGTATGACCCCGCCGGGTCAGGCTATCGTATCCTCATAGCCGAGGTTGACAAAATTGTGGCTGGCTACATTTGCTACGGTCCTACCCCACTGACTGAGGGGACATGGGATATATACTGGATAGCAGTTGCTGTGGAGAAGCAGAGCCAGGGCATAGGCAGTGCTCTTTTACAGTCTGCCGAGGGCAAGATCAAGGAAGCTCAGGGAAGGCTGGTTATTATTGAGACATCATCCACGCCGGAATATGAGAAGACCAGGCGGTTTCACCTTGGTCACGGCTATGAACTAATTGCTCGGCTCCCTGACTTCTACGCCCCTGGCGACGATAAACTGCTTCTGCAAAAGCGGCTGAGATGAGAGCCTAGGAGATTTGGCTGAGGCAGGAAAAGATTAACATATATTTTGGGTAACTACCTACAATACTTCATATTAACCTTCGTGCCCTTATTCATCGTTATTGATGCCCTGGGCACTTTACCTTTTGTTATCTCGCTGATAGTATATGGAATAACAAAAGGAGATGGCTCCGGCTACAATAGAATTGGGCTAATACTGTCATCGTAATACGGCTATTAGACTAACTACGCCGGCAATGATGAGGTAGATACCAATAATATAAGGAACTATTTTGGGCCAGACGAGTATGACGATTCCGGCAACAATGGCAAGAATACCCGCTATGAGCCCACCAACTGGGAATAGGTCACTTATCATCTCCTGCCTCCTTTTTATTGCAATGGCACAAATTTCCTCGCCGAGCCCGCCTGGCTTTAAACCATGTAGACCCGGCAAAGGATGCCTCTTGATGCTGAAACTTCTCAAGGGACATAAAAGACAAGCTCAAGGGTATAGGATTACCCTTCCCCCTGTCAAGTAACGGAAGAACTTTTGCCTGGGTCATTCAGCCCACAACTATTGACATCGCCTCTTAACTTGGTTACAATTCGTCTGATGGTTTTTGTGTTTAGCGGACAACTGAGAAAAGGAAAGTTCTTCCACTTATAAGTGGAAGATTTTTTTGCCTAGTTTCAGGAGCAAAAGGAGCTGATGGAAGGAACTATACTGGCAATAGCAATCATGTTTCCTTTCTTTGCCGGGTTTATCTGTTTAGGACTTAAAAACAGCAGGGCAAGAGCTTCCCTTATCCTTTTCACCTCTATAGCACTGATTGCATTGTCTATCTTATTCCTGAGGCATGGAGCGTTTCACTATACCCCTCCGGCTGAGTGGGACATAGTCATATTGGTGCTTGATTATGTCCTGCTAGCCTACTTCCTTTACATAGGTATTGCCGACTTCATCTCAATAGGAATTAACATCAGGAATGTTTTCACCATCGGCCTGGTCCTTATTCAGGGAATCTTTTTAGCCCTCTTTGAGTTTTCCTGGGCTCCTTATGTCCCGGTTGAGGTGGAGCCTATATTCTTTGTTGACCAACTGTCCATAATCATGTGTCTGATTATCTGTATTATTGGCTCTCTCATTTGTATTTATGGCATAAAATACATGGAGGACCATGAGAGGCATCTTGGTCTTGAGAGGACAAAACAGCCACGGTTTTTCTTCTATATGATTATGTTCCTTGGCGCCATGAACGGGCTTGTTTTTGCCAATAGTTTGCTCTGGCTCTGCTTTTTCTGGGAGGTAACCACCCTTTGCTGTTATGCACTTATTCGTCATGACGAGACCCCGGAGGCTATTGGCTGTGGTCTTCGGGCTCTATGGATGAACCTGATAGGCGGTGCTGGCTTTGTTTTTGCTATCATCTATGCTTTTAATCGGCTGGGGACGCTATCGCTTGCCGAAATCATTGCTGCTCCCGGCGTACCATTGCTACTCCTGCCATTAGCCTTCCTCTGTCTTGCCACTTTTACTAAGAGTGCCCAGATGCCCTTTCAGAGCTGGCTCCTTGGAGCTATGGTTGCCCCAACACCCGTTTCCGCCTTACTCCATTCCAGCACCATGGTCAACGCCGGGGTCTATCTGGCACTGAGAATTGCCCCTGCCTTTGCTGGGACTGCCCTTTCTACCGGGGTAGCACTGTTCGGCGGTTTTACCTTCATGACCACTGCCATATTAGCCATAAGCCAAACAGAAGCTAAGAGGGTACTGGCTTACTCTACTATTGGTAATCTGGGCTTGATTATACTTTGTGCTGGAGTAAATACTCCCTTGGCGATAACTGCCGGCATCACCTTATTAGTATTCCACGCCATATCAAAGGGGCTTCTGTTTCTTTGTGTGGGAATCATTGAGCATAATATCTGGAGCAAGAACATAGAGGATATGCAAGGGTTAGTCAGCAAACTGCCACTTATCACTACCATAACTGTTGCCGGAATAATCTCTATGTTACTGGCACCTTTTGGCGTCTTGATTAGCAAGTGGGCAGCAATTGAAGCTACCGGAGCTTTAGCGTCATACTGGTCTCCACTGATTCTAGCCCTGCTTGTGGTTGGCAGCGCTGCGACTACCGTGTTTTGGATTAAATGGCTAGGGCGATTCCTGAGCCAGGTACCTAGCGCCAAGAGGGCTAAGATGGAAAGCTTTTCCCCCATCTATCATGCCCCGGTGTTACTGTTGATTGTCGGCGCCATAGGGCTCAGCATCTTCGTTGCTCCGTTCTATCAAGGGATAATCTGCCCGGCAGTAGGAGCATGTTATACCCCCGTGGTTACCACTGCCAATTGGTTTTTCTGGGGGGCTATAGGCTGTTTTGTCGCCTGGCCGATTTTCGCTGTTCTAGCCCTAGCTTTGGTAGTGCCATCCTTAGTTATTAGATTGAAGCCGGAGCAAATTAGACCTGCCTATATGTGTGGCGAGAATGTAGAAAGTGAGACAGCTGAGTTTCGCTCCGTAGCTGATGAAAGAACTCCGCTTGAGACTGGGGGATTTTATCTAGCCAGAACCCTGGGTGAGCATAATCTTAATCGGTGGTTCAATCCCACGGCATTGCTAATATTGCTTATTTTATTTGCCCTGGTGGTAATACTGTGAGTTGGTGGCAGATAATACTGGCTTTTATACTGGCTATCGTGGTAACACCCTTTATTGGCGGGCTGCTCCGAGGGGTGGACAGAAAATTGACGGCAAGGATGCAGGGCAGGAGAGGTCCCCCGATTCAGCAGCCATTCTATGATGTGGTGAAGCTTTTTAGTAAGCAGACGATAACCACTAATAGAACTCAACTGGTTCTTGCCTACGGTTACCTGCTGCTGATAGTAGCCTCCCTAGTGCTTTTTGCTCTGAAGCAAGACTTGCTTATGGTTATTCTCGTTCTCGGCGTTGGCAGTGTCTGTTTGGTTTTAGGTAGCCTCAGCGTGAGGTCGCCCTACAGCCAATTTGGTGGTCACCGTGAGCTTTTACAGATGCTTGCCTATGAGCCTATTTTGATTTTGGTGGCGGTGGCTATATATCTGAAGACCGGGGCATTCTTCATCGGAAATATCTTTGACCAAGGTGAGCCACTCCTTCCCTCCCTTTGGGTCACTTACCTGGCTTTACTCATTGCCCTGATTATAGTGATGAGGAAATCCCCGTTCGATATATCAGCCTCTGAGCATGCTCATCAGGAGATAGTGCGGGGGGTGTTCACCGAATATTCTGGATCGTACCTTGGGTTATTAGAACTGGCTCACTGGTACGAAATGGTCTTGCTATTGAGTATCATCTCTCTCCTCTGGGTTCCTGGAGTCTGGCCCGGCATACTCCTTGCCCTGTTCTCCTTTTTTGTGGTGCTTATTATCGACAATATCACTGCCCGTCTGACCTGGCCCCGGATGCTGAGGGTTTCCTGGGTTGGCGGTTTAGGCTTGGTGGTGCTAAATCTGGTAGGTCTTCATTTCTTTGGAGGATAAAAAGTGGGGCTAATTACGACATCAAGGGTAAAATCGCCATGGCTGCTTCACTTTGACTGCGGGAGCTGTAATGGCTGTGATATTGAGCTGCTGGCTTGTCTCACTCCCGTCTATGATGTGGAGAGGTTTGGCATCCTCAATATCGGGAACCCTAAACACGCCGATGTTCTGGCTGTTACCGGACCAGCTAACCACCGTAACTATCGGGTCCTGCACAATCTTTACCAGCAAATGCCCGACCCAAAGGTGGTAATAGCCATAGGTACCTGCGCCTGCACCGGGGGCGTGTTTTATAATTGCCCAAATATTTTAGGCGGTATAGATAAGGTTATCCCAGTTGATGTCTATATTCCCGGATGTGCTGTCAAACCCGAGGCTATAATTGATGGTGTGGTTCTAGCTCTGGGTAAGCTTGCTAAGGCAAGGTGAGAGGATGAAGCCAATATTAATAGTGGAAGACGAAGCTATTATGAGGGAGTCGCTCCGCGACTGGCTCACCGATGCCGGCTACCAGGTTGAAACCGCTGCCGACGGTGAGGAGGGGCTGAAGATGATTGAGGAGCAGGATTTTGACCTTGTGCTCCTTGATATGCGGCTGCCCGGAAAGAGCGGGCTCCAGGTACTTAGGGAAGCTAAAGCTCAGAAACCGCAACTTAAGGGGATAATCATTACCGCTTACCCCTCGGTGGAAACAGCAGTAGAGGCGATGAAGACAGGAGCTGCCGAATACTTGATTAAGCCCCTAGACCTTGATGACCTCGACCGGTTAATGAAAGAGACCGTCAGCGGGGTCCCAGCAGCGATAAAACCGCCGCCAGTTGCGGTAGCTGCCGCCAAACTGGAAAACGAGAGGACAGTAAGCAAGTCGGAGTTTATTACTGAGGTACAGAAGATGCTAGCCCAAGGTTATCGCTTTGGCACTGCCAGCTGCCTTGACCTGGGAGATAGATTTGAGGTCATTTACCATTTTGAGCTGGGATTAGACTTAGCCAATATTCGAGTCCACTTAGGTAAGAATGATAGCCTGCCCAGCATCTCCAATATTTATCCTTCTGCCTCCCTTATTGAGAATGAAATGAAGGAGCTGTTTGGCATCAATATTATCGGAAGCACCATTGATTTTCACGGTGGGATGCTTCATGGTCAGGAGAGCCCCAAAACAACCATGTTCCGGGCTATTCCCATTGTGATAATGCCCCCGGAAAGGCTCCAGGCAAGGTGTAGTAAAGCCTGTCCAGCGAGAGTTGATGTACCCCGCTATGTCCGGCTTATTGGAGAGGGTAAATTTGCCGAGGCGTTAGCGGTAATTAAGCAAGCTAATCCCTTCCCCGGGATTTGTGGTCGGGTTTGTTTTGCTCCTTGCGAGGAAGCCTGTCGCCAAGGGAAGCAGTGGGAGCCAATCAGCATCAGGATATTGAAGAGATTTGCCTATGATAATGCTACCTATGAGGAATCGGTCGCTGCCAGACCGACCCACAAACGGGTTGCCATAGTTGGCTCCGGTCCGGCAGGTCTTACCGCTGCCTACTATCTGGCTAAGCTTGGGCACAGTGTCACCATCTTTGAAGCCTTGCCCGAGCCAGGGGGCATGATGAGGGTAGGGATTCCGCCGTATCGGCTGCCCAAGGAGGTACTGGATGGTGAGATTGACATGGTCAGGAATCTGGGGGTTGAGATAAGAACCAATACCAAAGTTGGCTCCTTGGATTCTCTCTTCCAGCAAGGTTATCAGGCTATCCTAGTTGCTGTCGGGGCTCACCAGGAAATAAAGCTTGGCGTTGAGGGCGAGGAGCACCCCAGGGTAATGGAGTGTGTCACCTTCTTAAGGTCGGTCAACTTAGGCAAGCCAGTCAAACTAGGTGAGCGAGTTATCGTGATTGGTGGTGGCAATGCCGCTATTGATTCGGCACGCACCGCCCTGCGTCTAAGGGCTAAAGAAGTGACTATCCTCTATCGGCGTACCAGAAGTGAGATGCCCGCCAGCGAACACGAGGTGGAAGCGGCGCTGAGCGAGGGAGTAAAGATTGAGTTTCTGGCAGCACCGACAAGGATTTTCAGTCAGGACGGAGTTGTCTCTCTGGAGGCGATACGTATGAAGCTGGGTGCCCCTGATGCCAGCGGCAGACCCCGCCCAGAGCCTATTCCTGGCAGTGAGTTTCGCCTAGATTGTGATGCTGTCATAGCTGCTATCGGTCAGCGTCCAGAGATTCCTGAACAGTTTGACTTGGTAACCCAGAGAGGAAATGTGATACAAGCCGACCCTGAGACGCTGGCTACCTCCAGACCGGGGATATTTGCTGCCGGGGATGCAGTTACCGGTCCAGTCTCAGTGATTGAGGCTATCGGAGCTGGCAAGAAAGCGGCTATTTCCATTGATAAGTACCTTGGCGGCGAAGGTATACTAAAGGTAGAACCAATAGAGGTTAAGGAGCCTACTTCACGCCACACCTTTAGAGAGAGATTGGCGGAGAAAAGTCGCCCTATAGTACCGACTATCCCTTTGGCGCAGCGGACTTCCAGTTTTGATGAAGTAGAGCTTGGCTTGACTGAAGAGATGGCTATGGCTGAAGGAGAACGCTGCTGGAGGTGCGACCTTGAGCAGTAGTCTATACGTGGAGGGAAGGATATGGCGCGCACAGTAGTGCCTTTTGGTCCACAGCATCCGGTACTCCCGGAGCCAATACAGCTTAAGCTTGAATGCGAGGACGAGAGGGTGGTGGGGGTGCTGCCGGTCATTGGCTATGTGCACCGAGGGATTGAGAAAGCCGCTGAGCTTAATGGATTCCGTCAGAACGTCTTTCTCTGCGAGAGGGTCTGCGGTATCTGTAGCTTCATGCATGCCTTAACCTATTGCCAAGCGATTGAAAAGGTGATGGGGGTTGAGGCCCCCTCCAGAGCCAGATTTCTCCGCACCGCCTGGGCTGAGCTGTCACGAGTCCATAGTCACCTTTTGTGGCTTGGTCTTCTGGCTGATGCCTTTGGCTTTGAGAGCCTCTTCATGCAAATCTGGAGAGCCCGGGAGATAATTATGGACCTCTCGGAGATGACCAGCGGACATCGGGTTATCCAGTCCACCAGTACAGTTGGTGGGGTGAGAAGAGACATTAATAGTGAGATGGTCAGGCGGATAGAAGCCGACCTTTCACGGTTAAAGGAAATTATGGATACCACCATTCGCCCGGTTATTCTGAATGACCCTACTATAAAGCGAAGGACAGTGGGTAAAGGGGTTCTATCTAAGGAGCAAGCTCAATCACTGGGGGCAGTAGGTCCCACTCTAAGGGGAAGCGGGGTCGCTCTAGACGTACGGATGACGGGATATGCTGCCTATAAAGAGACTGGCTTTGAACCTGTGGTTGAAACTGCTGGAGATAGCTATGCCCGTACCTTGGTAAGGTTGAGGGAGATTTATCAATCCATGGAGTTAGTCCTCACTGCCCTGTCAATGATGCCCCAGGGTGAGATAGAGGTCAGGGTTGATGGCTGGCCAAAAGGTGAAGCTATCTCCCGGGCGGAGCAGCCCAGGGGGGAGCTAATTTATTATGTAAAGGGCAACGGGACTAATAACCTAGAAAGACTGAAAATAAGGACTCCAACCTTCGCCAACATCCCTACCCTACTAGTTATGATACCGGGTTGTGAGTTGGCTGATGTGCCGGTGATTACCCTTTCCATTGACCCTTGTATCTCTTGCACCGAAAGATAGGAGGATAAGATGCCCTGGATGTTTCCCACAGTGATAAAGAATCTATTTACTAGACCTGCCACCAGGCGCTACCCCTTCTTTGATATAAGGGAGCCTTTCCCGGAGGCTCGGGGACGGCTATATTTTGATACCAATAAATGTGACCTTTGTGGGGATTGTGCTCGAGTTTGCCCGGCAGATGCCCTCTTGGTGGATACTGAGGGGCAAGAGATACACTATGACCCCTTTAAATGCATCTACTGTGCCACCTGTGTGCAGACCTGCCTCCAGTTTGCCATAAGCATGGATAACCACTACATGCCTCCTGCTTACCAGAAGGGTGAAGAAACTTATCGGGCACAGGCTGCCAAAGCCTAACTGGGACAAAGCCACGATATGATTGAACTAAGGGATATCACCACTGCCCAGCAGGTCATAGCTGGTCGAGTCCATAGAACCCCTTTGATGTCCTCCCTGAGTCTGGGGAGACGAACTAACGTACGCCTTCATTTCAAAGCTGAGGTCTTCCAGAAGACAGGCTCATTCAAGCCTAGAGGTTCGATAAATAAACTGCATCATTTAACCCAGGAGGAGAGGAAAAGAGGAGTCATCACCATGTCATCGGGAAACCACGCCCAGGGTCTTGCCTACGCCGCCTCTTTATTTGGTATCCCGGCTACGGTGGTCATGCCTGGCACCACTCCTGCCAACAAGGTCAATGCCACCAGGGGCTATGGTGCCGAAGTGGTTCTTGCCAAGGGTGACCTGCTTACCACCTGCCTTGAGATTCAAAAGGAACGCAACCTAACCTTGGTTCACCCCTTTGACGACCCCTATATCGTGGCTGGTCATGGGACGATAGGGCTGGAAATCTTGGACGACCTGCCTGAGGTTGATGCTGTTTTCGTCCCCGTCGGCGGTGGTGGCTTGATTTCAGGGGTCGCCACGGCTATCAAGCTAAAGAAGCCGGCGGTAAAAATTATCGGCGTAGAGCCTGTCGGCGCCTCGGCTATGTGGCAAAGCCTCCAGCAGAAGACGGTGGTTCATTTAGATAGAATAGACACCATTGCTGAGGGCTTAGCTGCCCCCTTTGTCGGCGAGCTCAATTTGGCTCTGGTCCAGAAGTATGTTGATGAGCTGGGCCTAGTTTCAGACGACGAAATGATTGAGGCTCTTAGCTTGCTCTTAGAATGGTGTAAAATCCTGACCGAACCGGCGGGGGCGGCGGGGTTTGCTGCTCTCCTGTTCAAAAAGGTTAGCCTTCCCAACGGTTCTGAGGTCGTTTGTCTGCTAAGCGGCGGAAATATTGACCCAAGCCGCCTAGCCGACTCCCTGTCTAAAAAACGCCGTTGACTAAAACCTGATAATAGACTACCTTAAACCTGCCAATAGGGCATATTTTAATAAAGGAGATTTGCCATGGTGAAAAAGGTTATTACTGTACCCGGTGCACCTAAGCTTCCATTTTCTCCAGGGATAAGAGCCGGCGACTACATTTTTGTCTCGGGTCAGGCTGGATTTGTAGATGCTGAAGGTAAGGAAGTCAAGGGGATAAAGGCTCAGACCAAGCAATGCCTGGAGAATATAAAGCAGGTGTTAACGGTTGCCGGTTGCTCTCTGGACGATGTGGTGAAGGTAACCGTCTTTCTCCGCAATCAGGAAGACTTTGCTAAGATGAATGAGGTATATCAGAGTTACTTTGTTAAGGACAGACCAGCCCGCTCCACGGTGGTAGCTGCCTTGGCTCTGCCGAGCATGCTTATTGAACTGGAGTGCATAGCTTATTCCCCGATGAAATAAAAAAACCAGCAAAACCTTACTGACCCCTTATGAGTGGAGGAGCTTATCAGCCTCAGGGGAAAATTTAGTAAACATCTAGGTACTTGTCTATCTCCCAAGAGGTAACTTGCATTTTAAACTCATCCCACTCTTCTGTTTTTATATTAACATATCTTTCAAATAGATGATTGCCGAGGACTTCTTGAATAAGTTTATTCTTTTTCAGCTCGCTTAATGCTTCCCATAATGATGTTGGCAAAACATCGACCTTTTTGCTTATCATACTTTGCCTATCAAGTTGATATACATTTTCTTCCACTGGCTGGGATGGCGTTAGATTATTTTTAATCCCGTCCAGACCAGCTTTTAATATAACTGCAAAGGCTAAATATGGATTGCAGGTTGGGTCCGGGCATCTTAACTCAATTCTGGCTGATTCTTGTTTCTGCCTGAACCATTTGGGCACTCTTATCAGGGCGGAGCGATTCATACTTGCCCAGGTAATATATACTGGAGCTTCAAACCCGGAGACCAATCTCTTATAGGAGTTTATCGTGGGACAAAGAATTACACACATTGCTTTAATGTGTTTCATCTGACCGGCAATGAAGTTGTAGGCAGTCTTTGATAACCCGTATTTATCGTTTTCGTCATAAAAAGTGTTTCTTTTTGTTTCAATGGCAAACAGGCTTTGGTGAATATGCATACCAGAACCAGCAATACCCATCATTGGTTTTGGCATAAAGGTTGCCTCTAGATTATGCATCTGGGCAATTTTCTTTACCGTATATTTCAGCGTGAGTAGTTCATCAGCTACTTCCAAACAATGCCCGTAATTAAAATCTATTTCATATTGACCATGACCCACCTCGTGGTGCGATGCTTCCACGTTAATGCCAAAAGTCTTGAGAGCGGCAATTATTTCTTTTATAACCTTATAACCTTCAGCCGAAGAAAGCTCAAAATAACTACCATAATCTATAGGCGATTTTTTGGCTGCCTCCTCCTTCCTGAATAAATAAAACTCTGGCTCAGGTCCAACATTATATTGGAACCCCATTTCATTGGCTTCAGCAATCATCCTTTTAAGAACAAATCTGGGGTCGCCTTCAAAGGATTCTCCGCTGGCTCCGTAAATATCGCAGATTAGCCTGGCTGTTTTACCGCCTTCTGTTAGCCAAGGAACAACAGAATAGGTTTTTAGGTCAGGTTTCAAAAACAGGTCGCTTTCCTGTATTCTGGCAAAGCCTTCGATAGAAGAGCCATCAAACCATATTCCATCAGTCAGCGCACCTTCCAATTGTTCTACTGGAATGATGACCTCCTTAACCACACCGACCAAATCAGTAAATTGCAAGCTGACAAATTTTACATCGTCCTTTTTTGCCTGGTCTAAAATCTTTTGGATTTCCATATTGACTCCCTTCGCCTCAGTTCCGGGTGGCTACATTTTAGCATTCCCGCGGTATCCGTGAAAGTAACCCCCAGCATGAGCCTGCTAGCATTTTACACCGATAGTTCTCCAGTGACAAGCTGGAGATTGTTTATTAACCTCACCCCTTAATCTCCCTCTCCTTCTGAAGGGGGTCAGGAGGATAGGTTGCTAAACGACCTCAAGCTGGCGGTTTGAAAAACATACTACGGACAGGGTATAATAAATTCCGTGT
>CAZYZL010000003.1:0-27578 GCA_964652005.1 uncultured Dehalococcoidales bacterium
TATCCCGGTGGCATTGGCATTGCCGAGAAGGGCTTTGACCTGGTGGAGCAGTTATGGCAGACTACACTGAAGGCAATTACCGAGTGCCCGTGTCAGGAGGGCTGCCCCAGTTGTATTCAGTCGCCCAAGTGTGGCAATAATAATAAACCGCTGGACAAGAAGGCAGCCCGGATATTACTGGAGGGGCTGTTATCTGGTTAGAAGGTCATTTATCAAAGGTAGCCTAAAATATGTTCTTAGCAACCCATCCCCCTCAGCACCCTGAAAAATCAAGGATTTTTCAGGGAACCCGCTTTAGTTTTATATGGTAATCCTATCCCCCTGACCCCCTTCTCTTGTAAGGGAAGGGGGAGTGAAGTTGAGAGAGGGGCTTTACCCCTCTCTACAATTTCTTTCACTTTTTTTCGGAAGAGTATATATTAATGAGGAGAGTGAAAGAGGGGCGAAGCCCCTAACCATTACAGGGAGTTTTTAGAGGGATGAAATCCCTCTTTCAAAAATTTCCCCTTCCCCTTGTAAGGGGAAGGGGATAAAGGGGATAGGGTTGAAAGATATTAAGCAAGCGCTAAAGCCTAGCCGTGATACCTGGTTTAGCCGGGTGGTGCACCTGTTTGACCGAACGGCTATAGATGAGGCAGTATGGGCTGAACTGGAGGAGCTGCTTATCTCTGCTGATGTCGGGGTTAATACTACAGGAAAGCTCATTGAAAAGGTGAGGCGGAGGGTAAGGGAGGAGAAGATTGGTCAGGGGACATTGGTGCGCAATGCCTTGAAGGAGGAAATGGTCAGTATCTTAAAAATTGATGTTCCCCCAACGTCTGTTCCCCTCTCATTGCCCAGGGTTGTTCTGGCGGTAGGTGTCAATGGCGGTGGTAAGACCACGTCTATTGCCAAGCTTGCCTACAGGGCGAAAAATGAGGGGAAGCAGGTGATACTGGTTGCCGCTGATACCTTCAGGGCGGCGGCTATTGACCAGCTCAAGAGCCTGGGGGGGAAGATTGGCGTTGATGTCATTGCTCACCAGCCCGGGGCTGATGCCGGGGCAGTGGTCTTTGACGCTCTACAGGCAGCCCGCAGTCGAAACACTAAGGAAGTGATTATTGATACTGCCGGTAGGCTGCACACCAAGTTTAACTTGATGGAGGAGCTTAAAAAAATTAAGCGGGTGGCAGCCAAGGCTGACGCCACCGCCCCCCATGAGGTAATCTTGGTGCTTGATGCTACCACCGGTCAGAATGGCTTGACTCAGGCCAGATATTTCACTGAAGCGGTAGGGGTAACCGGCATTTTCCTGGCTAAGCTGGATGGCACAGCTAAAGGGGGCATAGTGCTGGCTATCTGTGATGAACTGAAAATACCAATCCAGTTCATCGGTGTTGGTGACGGTTTGGAGGATATGGCTCTTTTTGATGCTGAGGCCTTTGTTGAAGCGCTGTGCTCCTGATTTTTAGGAGGTAGATATTGATTACTATAAGTGTGAGCCCGATAGCCTTCACCATCGGTTCGTTAAGCGTTAGATGGTATGGCATTATGGTCGCCCTGGCGGTCATGGTGGTAGTGCTGTGGATGCTGCGTGAGATAAGGCAGGGGGCGGCTCTTTCTTATGATACTATTCTTACCGCAGCCCTGGTGGGCATTCCATCCGGGGTAATAATATCAAGGTTGCTCCATGTTGTTGACCGACTGGGTTTGTATCTTCAGAACCCGCGGCTAATTTTTGGTTTTGAAGGTCTGACCATCTGGGGTGCCGTTCTGGGCGCTACTCTAGGTATCTGGATTTACAGTAAGTTTAGCAATTTTAATTTTAGTTACTTTGCCGATTTGGTGGCACCGGGCGTGATATTGGCTCAGGCTGTAGGCAGGGTAGGCTGCACCCTGAATGGCTGCTGCTACGGAAAAGAGACTTTACTACCCTGGGGCATAGTCTATACCCACCCTGAGAGCTATGCTCCCCTGGGGGTAGCCGTTCACCCTACCCAGCTTTATGAGATAGTGTTCTGCTTGATAGTCTTTGCCCTGTTGCTTAAGTTGAGGGGGCGATTCAAGCCCGACGGCTCTCTATTTCTCACCTACCTTAGTCTATACTCATTGTGGCGGATTGGCATTGATTTCCTGCGGGAGGGAACACCCTTCATCTTAGGTTTACATCAGGCTCAGGTGATAGGTATAATCGTATTAGCCATTACCATCCCCGTACTGACATTGAGAACACGGTGGGCGAGAGGAGAAACTATTTAGCTGGGGCAAAGTCAAGGATATTGAGCCTCAACCTCTCCGCCCCACCCCAGCGGTCAACTTCCAGGTTAAACACGATGTCAAGGCGGGGGGACACCTCAGCCAGATGGTCGCCTAATCTAAAAGCTACCCCGTCCCACACTATGCCACCCTGCTTCAGTTTCAGCCTCAGGTGTTCGCCGTTATCGCCCATAGTGTGGCAATCAATTACCTCTGTCTTGCGGCTGAGGAAGGTAGGTGCTGGATTACCCCGACCAAAGGGGGCTAGCTGCTGAATGGTGTGGAAGGTATCCCCGCTGAGTTCAGGAAGGGTGACCTCTGCATCAATATCCAGTTGCGGGCGAAGTTCCACTCCGGCAAGCTGTTCCGCGGCGAGCTGGGAGAGGTGCTGCTTGAGGCGAGCCAGGTTGGAGGTGGGCAGGGTAAAACCGGCTGCCTGGGAATGACCACCAAACTGGGACAAGAGGCGACTACACTGGTTCAGCGCCAGGATAATATTGAACTCAGGGATACTGCGACAGCTTCCGCTACTTATCTTTTCTCCGGTTCTGATAACGATAGCCGGGCGGTAGAATTCCTCAGCCAGCCTGCTGGCTACCAGCCCGACGATGCCAACAGGATAGTCACTATCGCTGGCAATTAGCAGCGGTGAAATCCCTTGAGCCAGTATCTGTTCCCTAGCCTTAGCCAGGACATTAGTGGTCAATCTTTGTCGTTCAGCGTTTTTCTGTTCCAGCCATATAGCTAGCCCACGTGCCTCCTGGATTGAGTCTGTCATGAGCAATTTGTAGCTGGTTATGGCATGTGCCAGTCTCCCGGCAGCATTTAGCCGCGGGGCGATAATCCACGAGATGCTCTCGGCGTCAAGGCTGCCAAGGCTCAGTCCCGCCTGAGATATAATCTCCCTGATTCCGAGGCGGGGGGTGGTATTAATTAGCTTCAATCCCTCCTTAACCAGGTATCGGTTCTCGCCTGATAGCGGTGCCATATCGGCTATAGTTCCCACGGCTACCAGGTCTAGCAGTTCATCCAGTTGCCTTTCTTTGCCAATGCCCTGGAATAGAGCTTGAAGCAGCTTGATGGCTACTCCGGCGCCGGTGAGTTCCGAGAAGGGGTAGTTTGAATCCGCCCGCTTGGCATTAATAATGGCGATGGCGGGTGGGATTTCTGGTAGGGGGGTGTGGTGGTCGGTGATAATTATATCCAGCCCCAGCCTTTTTGCCTTCTTAACCTCAGCCAGGGCGGTGATGCCGCAATCAACGGTGATAACCAGACTGATGCCTTGTCGGTGAAGATTTTCCAGAGCGGCTACCTTAAGTCCATAGCCCTCGGTCAGGCGGTGTGGTATGTATGGGGTGACCTTAACGCCAAGGCTGGATAGCCCTTGGACGAGCAGGGCAGTCCCGGTGATGCCGTCAGCATCAAAGTCGCCATAGACAGCGATATTCTCTCCGGAAAGCAGGGCTCGGTAAAGCCTGGCTACCGCTAGGTGCATATCGGGCAGTAGCCAGGGGTTGCCCGATAGGCGTTTATCCCCGGTGATGAATGGCTCTAACAGTGAGGGCTCAGTAAGACCGCGATTATATAGAAGCTGAGCTACTAACGGGGAGAGACCTGAACTATTGACCAGACGCTTGTCTGGAGCCGACGGCAGCAAATTCCAGCGGTAATGATTCAAGCTTGCCCCTCAGAATACTCTCGGAAGGCCAGGACCGAGTTATGCCCGCCAAAGCCGAAGGAATTGGACATGGCGGTGGTAACCTTGGCTCGGCGAGCTACATTGGGCACATAATCTAAATCGCACTCAGGGTCAGGGTGGGTAAGGTTTATCGTTGGTGGTATCACTCCATTCTGGATAACCATAATAGTTATCGCTGCCTCAACGGCTCCGGCACCCCCCAACAGATGCCCAATCATTGACTTGGTGGAGCTTATCGGGATTTTGTAAGCATAATCGCCAAATACTGTCTTTATTGCTGTGGTCTCCATCTTGTCGTTTAAGGGGGTAGATGTGCCATGAGCGTTGATGTAGTCAATTTCATTGGGTTTGAGCCCGGCTTTATCCAGTGCCATCTGTATCGCTCTGGCGGCACCCTCTCCGCTCTCAATTGGCGCGGTAATGTGATAGGCGTCGCCGCTGGCTCCATAGGCTATGATTTCAGCCAGTATCTTAGCTCCTCGCCCCCGGGCAAAGGCGAGGTTTTCTAGGATGAGGATAGCCGCCCCTTCGCCGAGGACAAAGCCATGGCGGTCAGCATCAAAGGGGCGGGATGCTTTTTGCGGCTCGTTATTCCAGGTGGAGAGAGCTTTATTGGCATTGAAGGCAGCCACGCCTATAGGGGTTATTATTGCCTCGCTACCACCGGTTATCATCACCTGGGCGTCACCACGCTTTACCGTCTCGTAGGCAACTCCTATGGCATCTGAGCCGCTGGAGCAGGAGGAGGTGGTGCAGAAGTTTGGTCCCTTAGCCCCCAGGCGGATGGATATCTGCGCCGAAGCCATATCGGTTGCTAGCATCGGTGCCAGGAAGGGGCTTACTCTATCCGGTCCACTTTCTAACATTACCTGTACCTGGTGGGCGAGTGTGATTAGCCCCCCAGCCCCACTGCCAACTATAACGCCGATATTATCCTGATTATTGGGGTTAATCTTTATTCCCGCCTGCTCCACTGCCTGCAGGCTGGCGGCTACCGCCAGTTGGACGAAGCGGTCCATGCGGTGGATATCCTTGCGGCTTATATAGTCGGTAGGCTCAAAACTCTTTACCTCGCCGGCAAACTTGGTCTCATGGAGCTTGGGGTCGAACAGGGTGATGTAGTCAATCCCCGATTTACCGGCAACAAGGCCTTCCCACGTGGTGGCAACACCCAGACCAAGGGGGCACAGAACCCCGATGCCGGTAACTACCACTCTATTATTGAGATTGTTTATCAACCCCTCACCCTTTGTCCCTCTCCCCTTTGCAAGGGAAGAGGGAGGAGAATTTCATAAAGGGGGTTTTTCCCCCACAAAAATGGAATTTTTGTGGGGGCCCCGTATTCGCCCCTTTTGAACCCCTTACTAGACAATCTCTATTATTTGAGATTGACATAACATTAAGTAAGGGGGAAAATATCAGTTAGATATTTTTACCATAATTTCAGCTTATCTGCAAGGTAGGCTTTCATTGAGATTGTTTATTAACCTCACCCCCTTAAAGCACCCAGAAAAATCTTTGATTTTTCTGGGAACCCGCTTAATCCCCCTCTCCATAATAGGGAGATGTATTCTTAGCATGAGAGGGAAGAGATTTAGAGAGGGGCTTTGCCCCTCTCTTATCTACACTCCCCCTTCCCTTAATAAGGGAAGGGGGGCAGGGGGATAGGTTGCTAAATGCCCTCGCTTTCATTTGACCGACGGAGAATAGCAAAATATAATGCTGGGAGATGTCAAAGGTTGCCTTAGATACTGTAGGCTGTAAACTCAATCAAGCCGAGACTCAGCTTTTAGCCCACCAGCTTGCCCAGGCGGGATATTGGCTGGTATCTGCCGCTGAGCCGGCGGATGTTTACATACTTAATACCTGCACGGTTACCCATGTCGCTGACCGCAAGTGCCGTCGCCGGCTTAGAATAGTTCACCGCCGGAACCCTGATGCTCTAGTGGTGGCTATTGGCTGCTATGCCGAACGAGCCCGCTACGAGCTGGCTCAGATTGAGGGGGTTGACCTTGTCTTGGGCAACAGTGAAAAATCAAACCTACTGTGGCTGCTGGAGGGTTCGGGGCGGCTCAGTCGCCCAAACTTTGGTCAAAAAGGTTCAACTGTAGCCCATGCTGATTTCAGGACTCGTGCCTTTATCAAGGTTCACGATGGCTGCAATAGCTTTTGCTCCTATTGCATTGTCCCCCTGGTGCGTGGTAGGGAGAAAAGCACGCCCATTGACCAGGCTGTTGCTGAGGTCAAGCACCGGGTTAGTGAGGGCTATAGAGAGGTGGTGCTAACCGGAACCAAGATTAGCTCATATAACTATAAAGGGGTTAGTCTAAGCGGGCTGCTGCAGCGCATGTTGACCGAGGCCGATGTGGAGAGATTGAGGCTGTCTTCCCTCCAGCCCGAGGAGATCTCCCCTGAGCTTATTGGACTGTGGCATGATAAAAGGCTATGCCGCCATTTTCACCTCTCTTTGCAGAGTGGTAGTGATGCTGTGCTTGGTCGGATGAAGCGGGACTATACAGTCGGCGACTATCAACAGGCGGTAGCCTTAATCAGGGGTATGGTGCCTGAGGCGGCTATCACCACTGATATTATCGTTGGCTTCCCCGGCGAGACTGAGGCTGAGTTCCAAGAAAGCTATGAGCTTTGTCGGCAGATGGAATTTGCCCGGATTCATGTCTTCTCCTACTCACCGCGTCAGGGGACTCAGGCTGCCCTGATGCCAGACCAGGTAGACGATAGGGTCAAAAGTGAGCGAAGCCAGAGGATGCTGGCTCTAGCCAGAGAAAGCGCTCAAAACTTCAGGCAGCGGTTCCTGGGCAAGACCATGCCGGTATTGTGGGAGAAGCAGACTGACGGCGGCTGGTCCGGTCTCACCGATAACTATATAAGGGTATGTACTAGAAGCAGTGAGGATTTAACCAATAAGCTGCTGCCAGTAAAGCTGGTGGAATAACACCTTCTACTCTATCTCCACCCCCAGCACCACTGAGTTTTCAATCTGGCGCTAGGGAATGCCCCTCCTGAATTTCCCCTGTTGTCAAATGGGCAACATAATTGGCCACTAACCTTACTATCTCTGGGCTGTTTCCTGAGATTGTTACCCTATTGACAAAGGGCACGGAAGTGGTATAATATGTGACTGCTGTCATTTTTACCGTGCCGGAGAGGATTGAGACGGTTATAATGTAGTCGGCACGCTAGTTTCAACAGGGGCGCTTTTACTGGTCGGATTGGATAGCAGCACAAGGGTTTGACTAACCGGAAACCGGGTGAATGTCATGCCACATGTGAAAAGCCTACCTGTGCCGAGTGACGCCTCCTATGACTCAGTGAGGGAAATCCTCCGTGTAACACTGGAGGCAGTCCAGGCAAAATACGGAGCGGATGGCTTAATAACTGATGAAAATAAGCAGCGTTTCCTCAGGCTAGCCCCCGAGCTTATCGGTTGTATTATTGAGAATGCTACCCTGCGACATCAACTTCAGGAAGCGGAACAGTTACTACGAAACGTAAATAATATCAACCTTGAGATTCAAGAGGCCGAGCGTGAGTGTATCATTCTAGAGGTACATGATGGGATTGCCCAAACTTTGGCTTCAGCCTTCCAATATCTTCAAACCGTTGACAAAATTGCTCGCTCCCAGTTTGACCAGCACCAAGATTTTAATCAATTATTCACCAGAGCAGTGAGGCTGGTAGGGCAAGCCATTCAGGAGACAAGAGAGGTAATCAACAGCATTACCCCAGCCACACTTGGTGTTCAAGGACTTGTGCCCACGGTGCAACAGGAGCTAAAGCAGTTTCAGGAAGAGAGCGGGTGTGAGGTTGACTTCCGCTTGAGCACCTGGCCCAATCTTCCCAAGCACGTAGAGTTTGCCATTTACCGAGTCATCCATGAAGCGGTTAACAATGTCAGGAAGCATGCCAAATCGCCTCAGCTCAAGGTTGAAATGGGGCAGAAGAAAAAGCGGCTGGTCATAAAGGTGAAAGACAGGGGTATCGGTTTTAATCCTGATAAGCTAGAGTTCTCTTCTTCAAATCGTTCCATGGGACTGTTGAGTATGCGCCGACGTACCGAGCTTCTGGGTGGCACCTTTAAGATAAACAGCTCTTTGGGCAAGGGCACGGAAATCCTGGTAGATATTCCCTGTATAACTGAACAGGGGTAATATGGGTAATATGGGTAAGAT
The DNA here is from genome assembly GCA_964652005.1 of uncultured Dehalococcoidales bacterium. Taxonomy (GTDB): domain Bacteria; phylum Chloroflexota; class Dehalococcoidia; order Dehalococcoidales; family BS750m-G39; genus CAZYZL01. Next base: position 8,125 of record CAZYZL010000003.1, read on the forward strand.
AAGGGTACTAATTGTCGATGACCACCCGGTGGTTCGTGAGGGACTTCGTGCTATGCTGACCACCGACCAGGCCATAGAGGTGATAGGCGAAGCAGGCGATGGTGCTGAGGCGGTGACCATGGTGGCTGAAAAGGAGCCCAATGTGGTTTTAATGGACATTCGGATGCCTAACATGGACGGGGTAGAAGCCACACGCCGAATAAAGGGCGAGTTCCCTTCCACAGCGGTCATCGTGTTCACTATGTATGACAATGATACCTATGTCATTGATGCGGTGCGAGCCGGAGCCAGCGGCTACCTGTTGAAGGACGTCTCCGAGGAGCTATTACTTCATACTATCCGGGCAGTGAGTAGCGGGGCAACGCTAATTAAGACCACCCTCTTGTCTGGGGCAATATCCTCTTTAGCCCAATCTCAGCAGGGGCACCAGGGGGCGGCGGTATATTCTGAGGAAATCGTGGAGCATCTAACACCTCGTGAAAGGGAGGTGCTGAAACTGGTGGCGGTGGGGTATTCCAACAAGGACATAGGTAAAGAGCTCAGTATTGCCGAAGATACAGTAAAGAAACATATGCAGAGCATCCTGGCTAAGTTGCATGCCTCCAGCCGAATTCGTGCCGCTATCCAGGCAGCGCGTGCTGGTATTATCAAATAAGCCAGTGATATTTTCATCACCCTATCTTACGGTAAACCATGGATATTCCGCTCTGTCACTTGGCTGCCTCCACTATTGGGTAGTACCCACTTAGAGGAGAAACCAAAGGCGGCAAAATTCCACTAAAGGGGGTTGTCATATCAAAAGTCAACAACTATGCTAGAAAGAGCCGCTCGCCACCAACCAACCCATAGAATCTGCCAGGAATGGTAGCGGCATCTCTGGGACAGAAAGTCGGCTTATGAAGATTTTTGACCCCCCTGGGATTAACAACAGGGCAGGCAAAACCTCCCAGAAAAGAAACCTCACACCGGAAAATGGGGTTTGCCTCTCTATTGAGGGCAAAGTTAAGCAACAAACTAATAAAACTCAGGGTAACTTTCTTGACATCATGGATTCAATAGCCTATGGCGTAGAAGCTTGGTTTGAAGAGAAAACTGACTACTCCAGAAAGGTGGTCGAAGCGACTCTAAACATTGCCAGGAAGTTAGGTCTACCTGAGGCTGAAATTGACAGGTGGGCAGCTTGCCGCTTAACCCGCTATATGGAGAAAGACAGGGTAATCAAGTCCCTTATTAAAAGAGCGCAAGTAAGCTCTCCAGCCGACCAAGTTAAAGACAAGGAACGTCAGGGGAAGTAAACTTGGTTAAGAGGAGAGTACTAGCCACAAGCCTGAGGAGGCATGTTGTTTATTGTGGCGTCCCGGGATGGTGAAGACCGGCTCAAAAAAGAAATTGTTTATGGGGGCGCAGGTTATCTTCGCCTCCCGGGGCGCTGAGATAGGGAAACCGAGGAGGGGGGTAAATTCGTCGCCAAGACGCCAATTGGCTGGATATCTTGCTTCAGGTGCGGAGGCTAAAGACGTAGGTACGCGCCTAGGGGGATTCGAACCCACGACCCTCGGTTCCGAAGACCGATGCTCTGTCCGCTGAGCTATAGGCGCATGCTCTTTTTTAAGATAAATTTGTCCCCAAGTGATTAACATAACGGGGGGCAGTGCCATTTTTGCTAACATTTCGCTAACGGGTTTTTCAATAGCCTCATTTTCAGGTTCATTATACTTGGTGCCAAAAGCCTCGTCAAAGCGTTTGGCCGCCGCCTGTTGTAATCCTGGGGCAACATGGCTGTAGGTATCAAGCGTGCTGTCCATATCGGTTTCCCAGGTGCTATACAAGCGCCGCGGTGTTTGCTAGTCCGGAAGAGAAGCCGCTAGCCTCATGCTGTTACCTGGGGCAAAGCCTAAAGTAATCAGTAAGGCATTGGGGCACAGCTCCGTCGCCTTTACAATGGACACCTATAGCCATATAATAGACGGTATGCAGAAGGATGCTATGGCACTGCTTGGTGAAGTTCTGCCCCCAGGGATAACCGAAAACATTTCGTCGCGGAATTGTCGCGACTTTTCACGGAGTTAGCTTCAGGCGCCAGCGTAGCTCAGGGGTAGAGCAGCGGTTTCGTAAACCGTCGGTCGTCGGTTCGAATCCGACCGCTGGCTGTAGCTATCCAGCGCGCCGGATGGTCAAAAGCCTTCCCGCAATACCCTGGCTAACTCTTTCTTGCTTAAGGTGGCTATTCCTAGCTCTTCCAGTGACACACCTTGTTCCCAGTAGTCGGTCTGGTTTATCACCGAGGCAAACTGAATTACAGCATCAATAACTGGGGTAGCCACATTGAACTTACGTGCCAGTTTGGCAATAGGCACCAGCCCGTAGGGGATATCCTCAGTTATATACCTGCTCTTCACCGATGACGGGCCTGATATCTTTGTTACGGCATCTTCCTTATCGAAGGCAGCCCGGAAATAGGTTGACATAATGGTGCTCTTCCTCCAGAAGTCCTCTTCCGGGTATTCAAGCATGGTTACACCAATGGCAGCGGCTACTTTGGATACTTCTTCAAAAACTGCTTTAATCCCCCTGGATATGGACAGGGTATTCCCATCCCGATAAAGGTAGAAGTCTTTCCCCGCAGTGTCAATCCAGCCGGCGTTCATAACACTACCAACGGGGTGGACAACGGGGTTAAGATTGTTCAGGGTAGTAGCCAGAACATTCTCGCCGGCAACCACGGGATACATTTTGCTTACGTCATTAATTACCCTGTCTATGTTCTTTGCCGGTAGGGTAGCTAGAAGGAGCTTAACTGCCCAGACCATTATCTGGACTGTGCCTGGCACCACCAGCCGGCAGCCCCACGGGAGGGTATGTCCCTCGGCAAGGGTAATGTCTTTCTTTATCCCCTTTTCTTTTAGTGTGTTGGTGAATAATAGGGCTGAGAAGTTTCCCGACCATTTAATTATCGTTTGCCCATCTTCCAGGTAGGGCACTATGGAGCTAAAAAAGCTCTTTGCCCCGATAGCGGGGACAGCCATCATGATGTAGCTAACACCCTTTAGCGCCTGGGCAAAATCGGTTGTGGCTATATTTAGCTTAACTGTGTGCCTTTCCCCCCAGGCATCAATGAGGTCTATCGCCTGCCGCTCAAGGGTGGTGCTGAATGCCTGCTTAAACTCAGGTGCTTCGCACATATTTACTTCATACCCTTTTAGCGTCAGGTCAGCCGCCATGGCATGAGCCCCATTGCCGCCACCTAACACTGCTATTTTTGTTGCCTTAGTCATTTTCTCCTCCTAGGTCTTTATTACCTCTTCGGCTTTATACCCCAGCACCACGATAATCTCATCTACTGCCGAATTCATCAGGTTATTAATGACTTGTTCCAGCAGGGTGCTTTGACCAAAGGGCATTGGCTGCATTATAGGCTAGCACTGCCTTTTTGGCAACGAACAAATTGGGTGACTTTTCTAGAGGTTAGAGAGCGGCTAGTTTTTTCTTGAGTTCTGATAGCTGCCGCAGGTGCGACTTTTCCTCAGATATTACCCTATTTACCGTCGGTTGGGCTCGCTGGGGCATTATATCTCTCATCTGGTAGTAAAAGAGTATGGAATCCTTCTCCGCTCCGATAGCCAGTTCCAGAGCGGCAATATCGCTCTCTGCCCGGGTCGCCATTTCGCTGGCGACCAACTCATCACTGAAAACGGCGCTTTCAACCAGTGCCTGAAGATAAGCAGTATATTCCCCGGCATGGCTCTCTGAAAACTGGTATTTATCGGCTTCACTGAGCATCCCCTGAAAAATCTGAATATGCTGGCGTTCCATATCGGCGAGATAGCGGAAGACATCACGGGCGACGGCATTCTTGGTTGAATCAGCCATGATATCGTAAAAGGCAATCCCTCTCCTCTCGATACCAATGGCTATGTTGATAAGCTCGCTGCCAGAAAAAGAGATAGACATTTTGGCACCGTCTCCCTCTACTTCGTTTCTTCCTTTAGCAGGTCGTTAAAGACCTCAGTATGGTATACTTCGTGGTCTCTAATCCGAAGCAGGAGCTGCCTTAGGTCTTTCTCCTTAACCTCCTTGGCGGCGCGGTCATATGCCTCGGCTACCTCCTTCTCGACTTTAATATCTGCCCGGAGCATGTCAGCAGTCCTAGTTGACCGGTCAACCTCGGTGTGCTCAATTCTGGGACTGCCGCTACTGCCAACCATCTTCTCAGCCAGCCAGCCCAGGTGTTGCATCTCATTTATTGCCTGGTCTTGCATTTCTTCTTTAACTTCGTCACTGGTTGTCATATAAGAGTGAAGTAGATACTGGAGGATGACGGTGTATTCGTGCTCAATGCCCCAATTAAGAGTCTGAGTAACCTTATCCTGCCGACTGCCTCTCAAATCTTTAGCCCCCTCCTTCCGTGCCTTGTCCACGAAGTGTTTGAAATCACCGTGGTGTGATTCTTCGTCGGACAGGATGCGCTTCAATAGTCGCTTTATCTTGGGGTCATCAATAGCCTTGATGTGCTCTTTATACTGGTTAATGGCGTCCTCTTCCAGCAACACATCATTTCCCATCCAGTCAGCCACTGACTCGCCGCCCATGCGCATCTTCCCCCGCTTTAGGCTTGGGGCACCATCCAGTTCAGTTATGGTCTCCGCCAGCCAGTCCAGGTGGCGCATTTCCTCCCTGGCGATAGCTTCAATCTCGCAAGCCATCTCGCCTTCGCCTATAGCATAGGCCTGGATCAAGTATTGAATGATAGCACCGTGCTCACCCTCAAGGTCCTGGTTCAGTAAAGCAACGATTTTATCCTTGTCCTTAACCTGTTCCATTTCATGCCTCCTGACTCTGTTTCCTTAAGATTACTACTCTATCCTTTCGAATTCACTCTTGGCAGCCCCACATACCGGGCATACCCAATCATCAGGTAGCTTTTCAAAGGGTGTCCCCGGTTTTATGCCGCCATCGGGGTCTCCTAGTTCCGGGTCATAGATATAGCTGCAAACCCTACATTTGTATTTTGCCATTTTAGCTGCTTCCTTCTTCTCCTCAATATAGCTGGGGGCGGTCTTGGGGGTGGTGCCCCGCTTGACCTGATGATAGTAGGCATAGGTCATTGGCTCACCTTCCGTGATAACCTCGGCTCCCACAAGCTCGCCGATGAAAATAGTATGCGTTCCCGCATCTACTTCTTTATCCACCTTAACTTCCAGATAAGCCAGAGTATGCTCAGTAACTACCGGTGCTCCGGTTTCACCTATTTTATAGTTAATTTCCTTAAGCTTATCTACGTCTCTACCTGACTTGAAGCCGAAGCGACCGATAAAAGTAAGAGGTGTATCCTGGGAGAGGACAGAGACTGCCAGCACCTTACTTGCCGTGATAAATTCGTGGGTTAGGTTGTTTTTGTTGATGCTTACGGCGATAGTAGGCGGCTCAGAGGTGATTTGAAACACGGTGTTGGCGATTTGCCCGTTGAGCCTATCTCCCTTTCTTGAGCTTACGATATATAGACCGTAGCCTAACTTATGTAGAGCCTTAACATTCACCGGCTTCAACCTATCTATTACTTATTCAGCCCCCATCCAGGGAAGGATGTTCCTTTTTAACAAACCAGCCTGCCGGGTCTTTGAGATATTCGTAGTAATCGAGGAGAATTAGGTGGTGCTCCCTTTCTTCGCCAGCCAGGGTGTGATAAAATTGTCTCTCAGCGTCATAGGTCGCTTTTTCCCCTTGGCTTCTGTAGAAATCATAGGTCTTATTTTCCATATCCATGGCGGTTTGTGCGGCATCAAGCTCAGTGGCAGGAGCTTTTATTTTTGAGCCAGTTTCGTCGATTGCCTTGGCAAATATGGTTCTCAGCCTTTTGCCCCCGTCAGGTTGAAAATCAGTTACCGTCCAGACTTTTTTCTTCCTTATAGTATCATATATCTGCTCAAACTTCTGCCGGTGGACGTCTTCTTCAGTAGCTAGCGACTGTAACAGTTTCTTACCCAGCTCATTACTACTTTCTTGGCTAGCTTTCAGATAGTATTTCTTGCCATCAATTTCCATCTGGATAGCAATTTGAAGTGCTTCTAAAGTCTTATCCTGCTCGGTTTCCATTACTGATTTCCTCTTGAAAGCCCCGCTCCCCGGACTTTGAGGTATTCACCGACATAATAGCCAAATGGCAATAACAAAGTCATAAAATGGAAAGAGAAAAAGTTACAGAATTATGACATTAGGGGTTGTTTTCTCTGAGGAAGGCTAAAAATATCGTAAGGCGCCAGAGGCTTTTCGCTTTCTAATGAGAGTTGTCAAGCCTCTCCTTTAGTTCCTCTGCATCTACACTATGAGCCAGTGCTTCTTCTCGGCTTATGACCCCGTTACGGCACAGGGTAAGCAGCGCCTGGTCTAAAGTCTGCATCCCATATTGGGCTCCCGTCTGTATAGTGTTCATCAGCTGGTAGGTCTTTCCTTCCCTGATAAGATTCCTAACCGCTGGGGTAGCCAGCATTATCTCTACAGCGGCAATGCGCCCAGAGCCATCCTTTCTGGGTACTAAAATCTGATAGAGTAATCCTTCAAGGGCGGCAGAGAGCTGTATGCGCACCTGTTGCTGCTGGTGGGATGGGAAGATGTCAATAAATCGGTCAATAGCCTCGGGGGCACTGGGGGTGTGGAGGGTGGTGAGGATGAGGTGTCCTGTTTCAGCAGCAGTTAATGCGGTGGCCATCGTCTCCAGGTCTCGCATTTCTCCCACCAATATAACATTTGGGTCTTGGCGGAGCACATGCTTCAGGGCATTGGCAAAGGATTTAGTATCTGTGCCGAGCTCTCGTTGAGAGAATATACATTTGTTATCTTGATGCACAAATTCTATAGGGTCCTCGATGGTGACCACCTTGCGTTTCTCTTTCTGATTGAGATAGTTCATCATGGCAGCAAGGGTAGTTGATTTGCCACACCCGGTTGGTCCGGTGACTATGATGAGGCCGCTGGGTTTCAGGACTAGGCTCTTACACACCTCCGGTAGCTCTAGTTCATCAATGGTGGGGATCCGCGTTTTAACCAGGCGACAGGCAAGGCTAATCGTACCTTCTTGAAAGCAGGCGTTGATGCGGAATCGTCCGATGCCGTTAGCTTGGTAAGCAAAATCTAACTCAAGCTCGTCGGCAAAGAAGCTTCCTTGTTCTTCAGTGGTTATTTCCGCAAAGAGCTGTTTCATGTCCTCGGCTGTCATCTCAGGCATCTCGCCTTGAGTGGTAAGCTCACCATTGATACGCAGCACAGGGGCACTCCCCACCTTGAGATGCAAATCTGAGGCACCCTTAGCTACCGTTATGCGAAGCAGGTCATTGATATGCATTTCTGTCTCCTCATCCTACCTAGTAATAATAATTTTGAACGACACCCCAGGGCTCTCAGCCTCCGCACTTTCAGTGTTCTCAGGCTCATCAATCCCGGCAATACGAACTTCAGACAGCCCGCCTTGTGCCTCTAAAGCCTTGGCGTAGCTGATGACGGTGAAGGAGCTATCAGCTTCACCCTCTACAACAATCTGGTCAGTGCCTATCTCCAAGTAGGTGAAGTTGGCTTCAGATGGAAGGGCATTGGTAACCAGTTCCAGATTGCTGGCGAAGTCACCGCCTTGGCTCATAATGTATTGATGCTCCTGTCTTATGGCTTCTACCTCGGCGGCTAGTTTATTTATAGTGTCCTCGTCTTGCTCTGCCTGGTTGAAAGCCAGGCGAGCTTGATGGAGTTCCTGGCTAAGCGTCGCTAACTCGGTTTGCAGATGCATAGTTTCAGTATCAGCCTGGCTCTTGACTTGGTATAAGGGAAACAGGAGACCGATAGCGATTATCACAGTTAAAGAGAAAAGTATGTATCGCAGTGCTACCGGGCGGACTTTAGCCCTATATTTATCGGACATTATGTTGAGATTTACATCGTGTAAACGGGTGGCTGTCTTTTGTGGCACCTTTTTCAGAGCCAGCCCCATATTGGTGGCATATATAGCCAGGGGCAAGTCAGGCGAAAATTCTAATGGCGGGACTAAGGGCTCGATTGGGTAGTCTATCTCGGCTTGGATAAGCTTGCTGGTGGTAGCCTCAGCTAATAGCTCTCCGGTCAGCAACAAAGGTGTGTCTGGACTAAGGGGGGTTCCCGGGTGGCTGCTGTTATAGAACTTCACCGTTTTTGATAACCCGTCGGTTAGCCGCTGAACGTTGTCCTCTATACTGGCTCCTTCCCCCCTCGGAGTCATTGTATGCATGACAGCAGGAATACCATTAGCTATTAGAACAATGTCGAAACAGTCAGGCTCCACAGCCACTATTAAGGCATCTCCTCGGTTAGCTGCTCTAGCCAGCGCCAGTGGCTTAAGCTCCATGAGGTAAGGCTTCACCCCAGCCTCGGCTAGTGTCTGAACCACAGCATCGGCAGGGTTTCGCGGCACGCCCAAAACAAAGAAATCCAGCTCATCACGTCCACCACCGATAGCTTGCCAGGAAAGGTACAGCTCCTCCACGGGCAATGGCATTTCCTTCCTTGCCCCCCGCCGGATAGCCTCGTCTAGAAGGGCGGGCTTCATCCGTGGTAAGCTCAGAATGCGGTAACTGAAGGACAGTCCAGTCAGGCTGGTGATGACTCCTTTCTTAGGGACTTTCATGGAGGTAAACAGGGCATCTATGGCTGCCCCTACTGCTTTGGGCTGTAAAATGAGACCATCTTTGACCAACCCTGGTGCCAGCGGCGCACTTGCCCACTTGTTTACCTGCCTTCCTTTTACGCAGAGCAGTCTTATACTGGTGGCACTGATATTAAGCGTCACATACATTTTTCAATAGGCTCCTTAATCAGGAATCAAATACCGGGCATAGATAGCCAGGTCTAAGCTGGCAGTGACAGGTACAGTTCCCTCGGCGGTCTCTTCAGGCGGTTCGGTGACCCTAGTGACCTCCAGCGCCTCCACGACGAGGGTTTCAAACTCGCCATTTTCCACTTCGTCAACGAGGGTCAGCAGTTGAGACAGGCTCCCCACGATTGCCACATTTAGCCGGAAAACGTAATAGCCATGTTGCCCAACCTCCTCTGTTGACCACGGTTGGGTTATCAAGGGAATAGCCTTAACCTCGCAGTCATCAGCCAACTCAAGGATACTATTGATGACCTGCGTGGTGTTTATCTTGTCGGGGAATGCGCTCTGCTCAGCAGTCAGGCTTGCTTGAGCAGCGGCTAACCGCTGCTCAAGGTCCTGAGGAGGCTTGGGCATTTCTCTAAGCGTTTGGGTGACATCAGCAATTTGGGAAGTCAGCGCCTCATGCTCCTTTTGCTGCTTCATATAGCCCATCCCAAGGAGGTAATAGACCACCAGCAAGATAATAATTAACAGTGTGATAAATAGCTTGCCCTTCATCAAAGTTTCATTCTCTTCTTTAAGCTCATTGAGGCGTTATTTCCCAGGTTAAGATATCTAAGCTGCTAGGGGCAAACAGCGGACATCCCTCATAGGGAAGGGGATAATCACCGGTGATTACAGCCCCTTGATCCAATTGGATATTCCCTCCGGCATGGACATCGCCATCAATTACAGCCCCTTGCTTCAGTTGGACATTGCCTCCAGCATAGACATTGCCGTTGATTACAGCCCCTCGGCCCAGTTGGACGTTTCCCCCAGCACAGACGTCGCCATCAATTACAGCCCCTTGGTCCAGGTAGACATCTCCTCCAGCATAGACAGTGCCGTTGATTATAGCCCCTCGATTCAGTAGGACATTCCCCTTAACATAAATATCGCCGGTGTATATTTTACCTTTTTTTAGAGTGAAATCACCTTCGAATATAGTAAAGCCATCATCAGAGAACTGCACGGTTATCAACACAGTGGCTTCAATTGTAGTGCTGCTTCCATCGTCACCGGTAGCTACGGAGGTAATCTTGTAATTTCCCTCCCCCTCATCCTCTATGGTAACGTTCACCGTGTTGGTATTTAGCGTGAATCCTGGCACTTCTGTTTCACCGTTTAGCAGCTGCCAGATAGCATACTCAACCCCAGCATCGGCGGAGTATTGCTCGGTTATCGCCTGCCCGTAGATTCGAGAGCCGGTGACGTTGCTACTAGCGTGACTGAGGAAGGGGGCGATGATGAGTATCCCCGCCGCCAGGATAACTAAGGCCACAGGAAGGGCTTGTCCCTTTTGGTTATTCATCATTCCTCCTCTTCTGTGGGTCGGAGGCAAACCTTATATATCCCCTGCTCACTCACATTCGGCCTCCCCTCAGGAGATGAGGTTATGGTCATGGTAATAATGCGGTTTTCAACGGAAAAGGAAATGCTACTGATATTTCGGGCTAATGTCATTTGTGACTCCTCAGCCGTACGGCGAAGCTCTCTATTCTCCACAGCATAGGTGATTATGGAGCCGTCGGGTAGAGTCAGCACTAGCTCACTGCTGCCGCTTGCCGTCCTTGCCATCTGCCCGTCAAGGCTGACCCAGTGAGCGGCATTTTGAAGCTCATGCCTGGCTATCATCTCATCATTGCCATACTCGGTGACGGTGATAATCTGATAGACAGCCGTGCCAAAGAAACTGACGATAAGTCCGGTGATAGCCACGGTTACAAGCAGCTCAGTTATGGTAAACCCTTTCTGCCACCTCATCGGTTCACCTTATAGCCCTCAACCGTCAGTATCTCCTCCCCGTCTCGGGAGATGGTTACGGTTACTTGCTGGATGTTGGTATCAGTATCGGGGATAGGGCTAATTTCAACGGAGATATCGTATCCTTCTAACTCAGCTACTTTAGGATAGGTAGTTGCTGCCGGGTCGTAGGGGTAATTCTTGATATATTCTAGCTGGCTTCGCACCAAGCTCTGTGCCACAGCTTCCTGGTCGCTCTCACGCACTGCAATTGACCCGGTTGACAGGGCGACGACAAAAGCAACCACGGTAGCCCCCAAGACGGCAACTGCGGCTAAAGACTCGACCAAGCCCAATCCTCTTTCGTCTCGAATCCAGACTTTTACCTTTTTCACCTTCTGATGCCTTCTGCAGCCGTCATCGTATAGACCCCAGTATGGAATACAATGGTGTTATCATTGAAAGGGCGATGAAAACAACCACTAGCCCGACGAGTATCGTCAATGTCGGCTCTATCATTGATATCAGTGTGTTAATCTTACGGTCAACACTTTGTTCATAGAAGTCGGCGACTGTAGCCAGGTTGGATTCTAGGTTGCCTGTTTTCTCCCCTACCACTACCATCTCTACGGCGAGCCGGGGGAACAGGTCAATGGCGGCCATTGGTTGCGATAAACCTTGCCCCTGAACCAGCTTGTCTCTAACCTCCCTCAATGCTTGGCGGACAATCCTGTTGCCGACGGTTTGAGTTACGACATTCATTATCTGAGGCAACAGAAGCCCGGCTCTTAGTAGCATGGCTGTTGTTTGGCAGAAATGGTACATATTGCGCTGTATATTGATAGTGCCAATAAGCGGAATCTTCAACATTAACCTGTCTATGGTCAGTTTTACCGCCGGTAGCCTCATGAAGCCAAAAATCAAAATAGTTAGTATAAGTAGTCCCTCCAGAAGGTAGAGTTTATAGTTGACGAAGAAACTAGCAGTAGCAATAAGCAGCCTCGTCGTCCAGGGCAATTCAGCACCGAGTGAGGTAAATAGTCCAACCAGTGGCGGCAGGGCAACAGTAATGAGTAGGGCAAACACCCCGCTGGCTATAAGCAGCACCAGGACAGGATATGCCAGAGCGCGTCTTGCCCTCCCCCTCGTTACCGCCTGTTTCTCCATGTAGCTGGCTATTTGCCTCAGACCGACGTCAAGGTCTCCTGCCTGCTCGCTTGCCTTAATCACTTGGCAGTAGGTATAGGAGAATGCCGGTGGGAATTTGCTGAGCGCCTGGGAAAGGGAGCTACCGCCTTGAAGCTCGACCATCAATCCGGCGATGGTTTTTTTGATGGCAGCCCTGGAGGCTTGGGACTGGAGTAGTTGCAGAGCGTTGAGGATGGTAACACCGGACTCAATCAGGGTAGCTAGCTGGCGCGAGAAGTCAATCACATCCTGCGTCCTAACTCCAAACAGGGTTGGCATCAATTTTTCTAAACTTGGTCTTGGCTGTACCTCCCTCAGGTTGAGAATGCGATGATACCCAGCCCGGTACAAGGCTTCCTCGGCCGTAATTTCGGAAGTGGCATCAATGGTGCCTTGCACAATCCTTTTATCAACAGTATAAGCGGTAAAGTGGTAGGCCATGGTTTAACCCCCCAATGCTCAGCCGATGGAAAAGACGCTGCGCAGCACCTCACTAACTGAGGTAATGCCCCCTCTCACTTTTAGCATCCCGTCGCGTTTCATGGTTACCATTCCTTCCTTGAGTGCCTCAGCTCTAATATCACCGGCGCTGGCATTACTAAGTAACATTCGCCTAATTTCCTCACTCATAACCAAGAGTTCAAAGAGCCCGGTTCGCCCCCGGTAGCCGGTGTTGGCGCAAAGGTTGCACCCTGTCCCACTATAAAAGGTAGCTGGCTGTCGCTCCATTTCCTCATCGTAGGCTATTTGCTCTTCCACTGATGGCTGGCAAGGAGCACGGCAACGAGGGCAGATACAGCGAACCATCCGCTGGACAACAATACCGGCTAGCGTTAAAGAGACGAGATACGGCTCAACACCCAGGTCCATTAGTCGGAAAAGAACGCTAACCGCATCATTAGCATGAATTGAAGACAGTACCAGATGCCCGGTAAGAGCGGCTTGAACTGCTATCGTTGCTGTGTCTTTATCCCGTATCTCGCCTACCAGAATTATATCCGGGTCGTGGCGCATGATAGCCCTGAGACCTGTGGCAAAGGTAATCCCAGCCTTAAGGTTGACCTGGGTTTGGTTAATGTCTATGAAATGGTACTCAATAGGGTCCTCAATGGTCATGATATTACGCTCGTTTTGCTCCAGCTGGTTAATTGATGCATAGAGGGTAGTCGTCTTACCCGAGCCGGTGGGGCCGCCTACCAGTATCATGCCAAAGGGACTCTTCAGCATCGCCCGATACTTCTTGAGCGCCTCAGGTAGCAACCCCAGCTCAGGCAAGGTGAAAAGGGAGAGGGACTTATCCAGAATCCGTAACGCCACCCTCTCCCCACATGCCGTTTCCATGGTAGCCGCCCGAATGTCAATCTCCTTATCCCCTACCTTGAACGAGAACTGACCATCCTGAGGGCGTCTTTGCTCGGCAATGTTCATCTCAGCTAGGATTTTAACCCTGGTCACCAGCGCCGTGTGAGCACTCAGTGGCAGGGAAAACATATCATGCAGGATGCCATCAATGCGATAGCGGATTCGCAGCCTATTTCCCTGCGGTTCAATGTGGACGTCCGAAGCTCTATCCCTTACTGCTTGGGCGATAAGAAGGTCAAGGGTTTGAGCAATAGGTGTCCGAGCAATGATTTCAGAGGTAACCCCAGCTTCTTCCTCAACGGGTGGTGCATACTGGCTTACCTGTTTCTCTATTTCACCTCTAGACCCATAGTTGAGGTCAATCGCTTGCTCAATATCGGAAGGGATACCGAGTGCTACCTCAACCCTCATCCTTGACTGAGCCTTAATGTCCTCAATAGTAGGGATGTCCTCCGGGTCAGCCATAACCACTATTAGCGAATCACCGACCACATCCAGTGGAATAAGGGTATGTTTCCTGGCCATATCTTCAGGAACAAACTGTAGGGCATTAGGTTGAACCAGATGCCTCTTGAGGTCAATTAGAGGCACATTTAGCTGGACACTAAACACTGCTGCCAGGTCCTCAGCTTTGACCAGCCTCTGGTCTATCAGAATTTGGCTGAGTTTTCCTCCCTGCCTCCGCTGCAGTTCCAGGGCGTTCTTTAATTGTTCGGCGGTAATCAGGTTCTCCTCAATTAGCATTTCGCCCAGACTTTTTCTGGTTGCTCTACCAACCGATGCCTCCCCTTTATCTCTGTCCACGCTCTTTCTCCTGAGCAATAATCTGTTGCGCCACCTCTATTATTGACCAAGCCACGGCTTTTCTGGCTAGCAGTGCCTCCACCCGGCTTACTATCTCCGCTGGACCTACCGGCTTGGTGACATAGTCGTCTGCCCCCACCTTGAGCCCGGTAGCTTTATCTACTTCCTGAGCTTTAGCTGAGATCATCAAAATAGGTAGCTGAGCAGTCTGAGGTTCAGCCCGTAGGCGATGGCAAACCTCAAAGCCATCTATACCTGGCAGCATGACATCCAGGATGATTAGGTCAGGCGCTTCGGTCTTGGCTTTCCTCAGCCCTTCCAGCCCGTTTGCTGCCGTGACCATCTGGTAACCCTTTTGCTCCAGGGTATACCTGATGAACCTCAAGGCTTTTGGGTCATCCTCAATAACCAATATTTTTCTATTCATGGGACTCGTCTCTTGCTTGTTCATCTCGGAGGGCAACACGCCAGAGATTTGGGCAGTAACGGCAAAGCTGCCCCAGCGCGTAAGTACCCCTCCCCTTATTAGTTACCAGCCGGTCTGAACAACTGCTGTGGTCAGCAACTACCCTCAGCTATCATATGTCAGCCAGCAAACTACTCGTAACCGGTAGTTACTTGGGTAACCAAGCCAGTGGCGCTGCAAGAATAGGTGCCCTTGCTTGTTGCCGTCCGCAAATAGTTTGGGTACAACGGCTTGCCGGTAGGAAAGGCTGACATATTATTAGTTGCTGCGGTAGCTGTTACTGAGGTCAGCTTCTCCTTCGCCATCATGGTGTCTATGGCTGTCTGGATGGTTGCCAGTTCAGCCTTTGCCCCCTCAGCCTGGCCATGGCCAATAAGCCCGGTGACATTGGGCAAAACCACCGCCGCCAGTACCCCTATAATGGCGATAACAATAAGCAGCTCTATCAGAGTAAAGCCCTTATTGCCTTGGTGAAGACTTTTCATAATCCGGTTCATAGTTCCACCTCCTGTATTATTTTTGTCTTATTGACGGCTATAAAGCCAAAGGTCTATCTATTTTCGTGCTTTGTGGACTACTGACCATATTAAAGCACAATAAATGTCTTTTGTCAACACTGCACTTGTGTAGATGCCTCTTATCAACGCTACACTTGTGTAAATGTCTATAACAAGCTGTATAAGTGAAGAGGATTATGTGTTACCCGAGGCGGGATTCAGAGAGATTGATAGTGGAACTTTCGTGGCTACCTTTGTTGTGTCATACTCAGGGGGCAACAGCTTTATACCAGACCAAGAGCTTCTTTGCCCCCAATTTCTCGGTGATTTCTTTGGTGTCGCCAAAGTGGATGCAATGGCTGGGGCAGGCAGCTACGCAGGCTGGTGGTAACCCCCTATCTAGCCGAGCCACACACAGGTCGCATTTCTGGGCTATTCCTTTCTCCTGGTCAAACTGCATCACTCCGAGGGGGCAAGCCTCAATACAGTCCTTGCAGCCGATGCACAGTTCCCGGTCAATTAAGACAATGCCATCCTCCCTTTTGGTTATGGCTTTCACCAGGCAGGCATCCTTACACGGAGGGCGGCGGCAGTGCAGGCAATAGGTCACGATATATCTAAGTTGTAATTTACCCTCTATCTCCCGGGGGCTATCGGGGTAAACCCTTATCCACCTTGGTCCAACGGGTAGGCCATGTTCCTGTTTACAAGCTACCTCGCAGGCATTACAGCCAACGCAGTCATCAGTATTCACTATAAGGGCGTATTCCATCGGTATTTACTCCTCCTGCCCAGCCGGGTATATCTTGCACATCAAGACCCTCAGGTTGGTTGACCCCATAGCCACATCATAGCCTTTCGGGTCATTATCAGTCAGGGTATTGATGTTGGACTCCTTCCAGCCGTGGTCTGGGGTTTTTACTTCGGGGAACCACCAGCCGTGCTGGGCAGCCACCACCCTGGGGTCAATTCCGGTGGTAAGCTTCGCCCGTTGCTTAACCCTGCCCCTGGGACTTTCAATAAACACCCAGTCCCCATCCTTAATCCCGTGTTTTTTGGCTGCCTCAGGGTGAATCTCAACAATAGGGTCGGGATGGATCTCCCTTAGCCAGGGAATCATACGGTGTTCAGAGTGAAAGAAGACTGGAGACCTGGCACCGGTTATCAAGATATGGGGATATTTCTTGGCTATCTCCGGCTGGCTCACTGGGCTTTCCGGTATTTCCCGGTACTTTGGCAGTGGGTCGTAGCCCCACTTCTCCATGATGGTTGAATAAAGCTCGACTTTCCCGGTTGGGGTGGAGAAGCCATTCTTTTCATATTTGCGGTACTCCATCTCTGCCTTGAGGTAATCCAGCCGCCGAAATTGCTTCCAGGTAAGTCCCGAAGGCTCAAGTATGTAGTCGAGGTCAGCCTCCACACTCTGCCGCCAGTACTGCTCCTGCCCCAGTCTTTTACCCAGCTCCATGAATATTTCGTGGTCTGAGCGGCATTCGCCAATCTGGACAACCTTTTTTCTGGGGTATAAGTAGCTATAACGCTTCCAGTAGTCGCCGATGTCTTCCATTTCCAGCCAGGTGGCTGCTGGTAGAAAGATGTCCGCCAGCTCCGCTGTCGGCGTCAGGAAGAAGTCAGCTACCACCAGAAAGTCAACCTGGCTTAGTGCCTTATAGACCTCACTGGCGTTGGCTCTGGTTATCACCGGGTTAGAGCCATGAAGTTGTACAGCTTTCACTGGGTAGGGCTTTCCGGTAAGGATAGCATCCCAGACCATCTTCGGGGTTATCACCGCTATTCTGTCAGCCAGCTTGTAGGTGTTGCCCCCCAGCCGTTTGACTCTTTGCTCAGGAGGTAAATCGCGATGCAGAGCAAACTTGCCGACGGGCTGCATTGGAGGCGGCGGGAAAAAGACATTTCCTCCAGGTACATCCAGATTACCGGTTATTGCCATCAAGGCGACAAGGGCTCGGATATTATCAGTACAATTTACTGTCTGCTCGATAGCTACTCCCCACTGGATACAGGCAGGCTTGGTCTGGGCGTAGAGCCGGGCAGCTTCCTCAACCTTCTCTGCCGGTACCCAGGTGATTTCCTCCACCCTGTCCAGAGGGTAGTGGTTAACCCGCCCAACGAACTCCTCCCAGCCGTAAACGTATTTCTGGGCGAATTCCTTATCGTAAAGCTCTTGGTTAACTATCACGTTAGCCATGCCTAGCGCCAGCGCCGCATCTGTCCCCGGTCTAAGCTGGAGCCAGATATCAGCCCTGCCTGCCAGGTAGGTTAGCCTAGGGTCAATGACGATGAGTTTTGCTCCTTCCGATAGTGCCCGGCACAGGTTCTCGCCGGTATATTCGTCAGGGTTGGTCCAGACCATATTATTTCCCCACACCATCACGCAACTCGGCTTACCCTCGTAGTCGCTCACCGGGAACCGGCCGCAAGTAATGCTGGTAGTAGCTATCCTCGGTCCATAACATATGTGCCCGGCGGTGAGGACATTGGGCGTTCCCAGCAGATTGGCGAAACGGTAGAGAAAGTTTTCATAGTTTCGCCCCGTGCCATAGCCGAGGACAATAGCCTCAGCACCATATTCTTCCTTAATCCGTTTATACCTAGCGGCAATAGTATCCAGGGCATCACCCCAGGAGGTGCGCTGCCACCTACCTTCTCCCTTTTTGCCGGCTCGTTTGAGCGGATATAGAACCCGGTCGGGGTGATATACCAGTTGCTTAAAGGCAAGCCCCCGACTGCACATAGTGCCGTGGTTGGTAGGGAAGTCAGAGTCGCCTTCAATCCTGGTGATGAGACCGTCTTTGACATAGACCAACACCCCACAGCCACCATGACACCCCCGACAGTTACTCTTGATTATCTGTTCTTCACCAGATTCAGTCATTGCAAGACTGTCCTTTCGTTGATATTGGGACTATATTCCTTCGGGTTAAGCAGAAGCGGAATACCGTATGTCAGATTTCAATCAAGCTAGATTTTAGCACCGCTTAGAATAAATCCATGCTTAAGTATCTCTCCCCTCTGTCTGGTAGGATGGTAACAATAGTCTTACCCTTTCCCAACCTCTGGGCAACCTCTAGGGCAGCAAGGACATTGGCACCTGAAGAAATGCCCACCATCAGCCCTTCCTCTTTCATCAATCTCCTGGTCATAGCCACGGCGTCGTTGCTCTTTACCTTAATCACTTCATCTATGAGGTCCATATTTACCAGACTGGGGACAAATCCTGAGCCAATTCCTTGAATTAGGTGTGAGGCCGGCTTTCCGCCACTCATTACCGCTGATTCCGCTGGCTCAACGGCAACAATTTTTACATTAGGGTAAACCTTTCTTAACGCTTCTGCCACACCCATGAGGGTACCACCGGTACCAACTCCAGCCACAAAGACATCAATCCTGTCCCTTACCTCTTTCAGAATCCTCTTGGCGGTAATCTCTCTGTGGGCGGCAATATTATCGGGGTTATCAAACTGCCGTGGCAACCAGACGCCTTTAATTTCCTTAGCTAGCTGCTCAACCCTGTCAAGGGCTCCAGGAAAACCATCCTTTTCTGGGGTTAGGACAACCTCAGCGCCAAAGGCTTGCATCATCTGCCTTCTCTCTTTGCTCATATGCTCGGGCATGACGGCAACAAATTGGCAGCCTTTTAGCAGGGCGAGCATGGCAAACGATATACCAGTATTACCGCTGGTTGCCTCAATAATCTTGCTTCCCGGTTTCAACATGCCCCTTTTCTCTGCCACGTCCATCATGTAAAGAGCCATTACATCCTTTATGCTACCACTTGGATTTAGGGCTTCCAGCTTAGCTAGGATAAGTGATTTAGTGTTGTTTATTCTAGCCAGTTCCACAACGGGGGTATTTCCAACCAAGTCTAGTATGCTTTTCGCCATTTTAGGACTCCTTTATTGAAAGTTTCAAAGATATGGTAATAACGGGGAAAAGGCAGTGTCAAGCTCACCAGTATTATGAGGATGTAGCTTTTGTATTTTTGACGCCTATAGGTTTTTATGATAGTGTAGCCGCGTTGACTATTTTAGTCAACAAACTGGGTTAAAGATTGTTTATTAACCCATCCCCCTGACCCCCTTCCCTTATTAAGGGAAGGGGGGAGTAGAGTAAGAGAGGGGCGAAGCCCCTCTCTGAAAACTCTTTCCCCCTCTCCAAGAGTGGAGAGGGGGATAAAGGGGGTGAGATTGACAAACAACCTCTGGGTTAATATTAGTGAAGCTTTCCACGATATAGGCGTGAGGGGGAGAAAAGAAATCTAGAAGTGCGGTGGGCAGATGCGGTTGCCAGTGAAACTAAACGGGGCTATAATTTATAGTAAGGAAAGGAGGTGTGGAGAGATGAAAATCGTGCAATTGTGCCGCGAGAGCTCGTGTTGTCCCGTAGTTAAGATAACCGAGTCACGAGTGGAAATAGGGGAGAAGGGTAACACCTGTATTCTCACTAAGGCACAGTGGGAGACCCTTAAGGAAAAGATACTGAAGAAAGAGGTCTAATCTCG
>CAZYZL010000004.1:0-6019 GCA_964652005.1 uncultured Dehalococcoidales bacterium
GGTGTCCACTGGCTTCCCACGTCTGGGGATGCATCAGGATGCTGGCATCCAGACCGACCATATCATCACGCTCCTGGACTATAGCCTGCCACCACGCCTGCTTTATATTCTGCTTCAGCTCCACACCTAGAGGTCCGTAATCCCAGCAGCTAGACAAGCCGCCGTAGATTTCACTGCTAGGGAAAATAAAACCGCGCCGCCGACAGAGGGAGACAAGCTTTTCCATATCAACCTTTCTTGGTGCTGGTTCAGTCACACCGCCCTCCTTAGAGGTTGTTTATTAACCTCACCCCATTAATCCCCCTCTCCTTAAAAAAAGGAGCGGGGGAAGAGTTTTTAGAGAGGGGGCTTTGCCCCCTCTCTTACTCATACTCTCCCTTCCCTTGGTAAGGGAAGGGAGTCAGGGGGATAGGTTGATAAATAATCTCCTTTTAGTCCCTTGCCTTTAACAAAATAGAGACCAAAAATATCCCTAGACTAATGGTAACTAACCCCAGGATAACTAACAGAAATACCCACATCGGCATGATGTGTGTTTGGTATGAATTGTAGCTGAAAACATCAACCATTGCAAAGCAGACTATAATCTGGGGCAGAGCTATCATGTTCCCCATAAGTGACAGGATGGTTTCCAGGTTTGTCCTTGTCCCCCTCGGCTGCCAAAACCGGGCAGCCAGCTTGGTTATTCCCCAAGCAATAGCTCCAGCCAAAAGGACGAGGAGGAGTTGCGGCATCAGCACCCAGACCATAGTCATCTCACGACTGAGCCACCTCTCGGGCGTGCCATCAACCTTGAAGTGAACGGCGACTTCGGCAGGAAGCAGATGATAAAAGTAGGCTGACAGGATTATGGACAGGGAAAGAATGGCTAGCGGCACCATAATGTAGCTCCAGCGGAAGGGCAATCCTTTTGCCTTCGCCCCGGTGGTTACTTTCTCACCTTGAGTTAACCGCCGTTTATAAGAGACAAACCAAATAATGCCGACGAGACCGGCGGCGATAATAATTATGACTAAAACAATGATGGCTGTTATCAATTTTCAATTCAGAGATAGGGGGCTAATATCCTCGCTGGTGATACGATGTTCCGTGACAAACCTAGGACGCTAGGCTTGATACCTAAAGCCACACCAATCAATTGGGTGAGGAATAGAACGGGTAGATTGTAATTGGTCTTGAACCGGCTATTTACCTGGCTCTGATAGGCATCAAGGTTAATCTGACACAAGGGACAAGGGGTAACCAGGCATTGTGCCCCATTTTCCTGAGCGTTGCGCAGCAGTTTATTAACCAGTCCCAAAGCCACCTCCTGCTCAGGCATAATCAAAGAGCTACCGCAGCAGTGAGCCTTCAGCTCCCAGGAGACAACATCAGCCCCCAGGCTGGCTACCAGCTCATCCAGCGAATGAGGAGATTCTGGGTCGTCAAAGCCATCAGGACGAACCAGTTGGCAACCATAGTAAGGTGCTGCCCTGAGCCCCTTGAGGGGCTTGGTTACCTTAGCCCCGATGGCCTCCGGTGTAATATCGCTATATAACACCTCAGCCAGGTGCCGAACCCGGACTCCACCCTTGTAGTCCAAGCCAGCCGCAGCTAGTGCCTCGCTTACCTGCTGTCTGAGGCGAGGGAGCTCTTTAAGATGAGTATCGGCTTGGTGTAAGACAACAAAACAATTAGAACAAGGGGTTACCAGGTCAAGCCCCATTTTTTCCGCCAATGCCAGATTTCTGGCTGCCATACAAGTAGCCTCCAGTTTATCTACTGAGCCATAGGGGCTGGAGCCACAGCAATTCCAATCCTCAATCTCAACCAAGTCCATATCCAGTTGCTTGGCAACGGGGGGAACCGAAAGACCGAGAGGTGAAGCAGCTGCCTCCGCTGAGCAACCAGGGAAATAGGAATAATATTTCATTGAGCACCTCCCAGAGCCCTGGCTTTATCCAGGATAGCCTTAAGTTCACCCACTGCCTTTATTCTGCTTGGCTTGAGCGGCAGGCGCCGGTGCAAAAGCAAGCCCAGCCCCACCGGTGCTAGCTTGAGAGCAGCAAAGGGGTTTGTTTTAAGGAAGAGCTTGAGCATCATGCCCAGCTCATACACCCGACCATTACCCTTGGCAGAGTCAACGAAGCACTTATACATTATCGGTGTCCGACTCCGCTTGGTGCTCAACCCGCCCCTGATAGCTAGAACTTCCAGGGCATGCATAATATCGGTGGGTTTAATATCTCTCGGGCAACGCACGGTGCAGGTATAGCAAGAAGCACAGAACCACATTGAATTGCTGGATAATAGCTCCTCCCTTAGTCCAGCTCGCACCATGGCAATAGCCTGCCGCGGTGGGTAGTCCCACCTCATGGCAGTAGGACAGGAGCCGGTGCACATACCGCACTGGATACAGGAGCGGAGAGCTTCGCCGCCAGGGATGGAACAGACTTCATCAATAAAGCTCACCTCGGCTGGAGCTTTGACCATTGTTTCCGCCATTTACATTCCTCCTTATCTCTAAGCCCCCAGTCTGGCTTATACCAAAATCCCTTCTATCTCAGCCATCAATTCTTCGGTGGTAAAGTGCTTGCCAACAATGGCACCACTGGGGCAGGCGGCTACACACACACCACAGCCCTTGCACAGCGTCTCATTGACCTGGCAGACCTTCTTCTCCTCAATGAAGGCAATGGCATGGAAAGGGCAGAGGTTATAGCATATCTTACACCCGCTGCATCGCTCTGTATCGGTAGCCGCAGTGGTCGCCTCAATCTCAATTGAGCCAGCGCTGATGGTAGCCAAAGCCCGGGCAGCCGCCGCTGAAGCCTGAGCCACGCTTTGAGGAATATCCTTAGGCGACTGACAGCAGCCGACGACGAAAATGCCATCGCTCATTGTAGCTACCGGGTCAAGCTTGGGATGTTTCTCCAGGAAGAAACCATCGGCGCTCCGGCCAATTGAGAACCGCCGGGCAACCTCCTCAACATCGGCTCTGGGTTGAAGGGCAGTGCTCAACACCACCATATCAACCGGAATACGGCGCTGGCGACCGATGAGGGTGTCCTCACTAACTATAATAAGCTTTCCCTCCTCAGGGCTCTCGGCAACATCGGTTACTTCAGCAGGGCGGCCACGGATAAATGTGGTGCCCTCGTCAAGAACACGGTTGTAGAACTCTTCAAAGGCTTTACCTACGCACCTGAGGTCAATATAGAATTCATAGACCTGAGCCCCGGGAACATGCTCCCGTATCAGGTGACCAAACTTCATAGAGTACATGCAGCACACCTGAGAGCAATACTCGTGATATTTCTTATCCCGGCTGCCCACGCAATGGATAATGCCTATCGTCTTGGGATGGGAGCCGTCCTTAAGTAGAACCTCGCCAGCGGTTGGTCCGGAGGCGTTAATCATCCTCTCAAACTCAAGGGCAGTAATTACATTATCAAGGCGTCCATAGCCGTAATGGTGGAGCGGGGTTGGGTCAAAGGCATCGTAGCCAGTGGCGATGATTATATTACCCACCTCCACCTCCACCGTTTCCTCTGCCATCTCCTGGTTGATTGCCCTGGCTTGACATGTCTTAACACACTCCATACACTCCGAGCACACGCCGCAGTTCAAGCAGCGTTTGGCTTCAGCGATGGCCGTCTTTTCATCAAAGCCTAGCTCAACCTCAGTAAAGCCCTCCCGCTTCTTTAGGTCAAGTATTGGCATAGCCTGCCTTGCCCTTGCTTCCACCCCTTTCTTTGACACCTCTTTTACCCTTTTCATAGGAGTCGGCCTTCCCTCTTTCAGGTCGACTCCCCTGAGGTAGCGGTCTATGGAGATAGCTACTTCCTTACCGGCAGCAATAGCAGCAATGACATCAGCCGGACCAGAAACCACGTCGCCGCCAGCAAAAACACCTTCAATATTTGTCTGCAAGGTGACCTGGTCAACAGCCAGGGTTCCCCATCCGGTGTATTCCAGCTCTTTGGGCAGCGCTGTCTTATCCACCCCTTGTCCAACGGCGATAATCACACTATCAACGTCTATATTAAATTCCGAGCCCTTAATCAGCACCGGGCGCCGCCGACCACTGGCGTCAGGTTCCCCTAGCTCCATGCGGATACATTGGATGGCAGTTACTCGCTCATCCTTGGTCAACACCCTAGCCGGCGCTGCCAGGATGTGAAGCTTTACCCCCTCCCGCTCGGCTTCATCCACCTCGGTGCTAACCGCAGGCATTTCCGCCCGGGAGCGTCGATAGACAATAGTAACCTCCTTCGCCCCCAGGCGCTTGGCTACCCTAGCTGCATCTACGGCGGCGTTGCCCCCACCAATAACTGCCACCCGCTGCCCAAGGTCAACCTTAACCCCTGAACTCACCTGCTTTAAAAAGTCCAGGGCGTGGGTTACACCTTTGGCGTCCTCACGAGGGATGCCCATCTTCTGGCTTACCCCGGCGCCGGTGGCTAGGAATATCGCCCCATAGCCTTGATTAAAGATGTCCTCAAGGCTCTTCACCGAGGTGTTGGTCTTTATCTCCACCCCCAGCTCTTGGATATAGCTGATTTCATTATCCAGCACCCTCTTGGGCAACCGATATTCCGGGATGCCATAGCGCAACAAACCACCGCTGTGAGGGGCAGTTTCAAAAACGGTAACTGGATATCCCTCCCTTATCAGGTCGTAGGCACAGGCTAAGCCGGCTGGACCGGAGCCAACAATAGCCACCTTCTCTTCTTTGGTCCTTTCAATTGGAGTTGCCTTTTCTCTCCCCACCTTCAGCTCGTAGTCAGCCATGAAGCGCTTTAGAGAGCGAATGGATACTGCCTCATCAACCTTCCCCCTTTCGCACTCTAATTCGCAGGGGTGGGTGCAGACCCGGCCACAGACCCCGGCAAAGGGCATAGTTCGCCGCAGCACCTCAAGAGCCTCCCTGAACTTGCCCTGAGAAACAAGGGCTACATACCCCTGGGCATTGACCCCGGCAGGACAGGCGACCCGACACGGTGGATAGCCGCGCTTATCAATGACAAAAGCATTGGGCACAGCCTGAGGGAAAGGACGATAAATAGCCTTTCTCCGGCCTAACCCGAGGTCAAACTCATTAGGAACCTCAACGGGACACACATTGGCACACTCGCCGCAGCCGGTACACTTATCAACATCCACATATCTCGCCTTCTTCTTTATCTTGACTCCAAAGCTGCCAACATACCCGGAAACATCCGCCACCTCGCTATAGGACATCAGCTCAATATGAGGGTGAGAGCCTGCCAGGCTCATCTTGGGGGTAAGAATACAAGCTGAGCAATCAAGGGTGGGGAAGGTCTTATCTAGCTGCATCATGTGCCCGCCAATGCTGGGTTCCCTCTCCACCAGGTAGACCTTATGGGAGGACTCAGCAATCTCCAAAGCAGCTTGAATGCCAGCAATGCCCCCGCCCACCACCAAGGTATTTGGGTTGACCGGGACTCTCCTGGTCTCCAGAGGCTCGTGGTAGAAAACGCGGCGTACCGCAGCACTTACCAGAGCCTTGGCTTTCTCAGTGGCTGCCTCGCGGTCTTCAGTTATCCAAGAGCAATGCTCCCTGATATTAGCCATTTCAAAGAGATAAGGGTTGAGCCCTGACTCCTGGCAGACCCGACGGTAGGTTCGCTCATGCAGCGTTGGGGAGCAGGCAGCTACCACTACCCGATTAATCCCCAGCTCCTTAATATCCTGCCTGATAAGCTCCTGCCCTGGGTCGGAACACATATACATATAGCGGCGAGCAATAGTCACCGAAGGCAATCCCTGGGCAAACTCAATAACCGCTTCCACATCTACCGTGCCAGCGATGTTTGTCCCACAATGACAGACATAAACGCCAATCCTACGTTCCACTTTGCTTCCTTCTTTGCTTCGGTGCAGACTATATCAAAAGGTCTGATTCATTAAACCGAGTTATATTAGCATAGCGATATCCCCTGGTCAAGACACCACTAACACCAAAGTTGACAATTTTCTTGACATTTACTCGCCGCTATCGTAAAATTTTTATACA
>CAZYZL010000004.1:6119-14650 GCA_964652005.1 uncultured Dehalococcoidales bacterium
CAAAGTTGACAATTTTCTTGACATTTACTCGCCGCTATCGTAAAATTTTTATACAAGAGAAATTGTTTAGCAACCTATCCCCTCGAAGAGTCTTCGACCTGCCCCCTTCCCTTAGTAAGGGAAGGGGGAGTGTAAGTAAGAGAGGGGCTTTGCCCCTCTCTAAATCTCTTCCCCCTCTCCTTTCAAGGAGAGGGGGATAAAGGGGGTGAGGTTAATAAATAACCTCTACAAGGTTGGCTTGACAATGAACCAAATTCAGTCGTTGCAGATGCGGCAGGAACTAAGTCAAATCCTCCGAATGGAGCAGGCTAACTTGCTGGAAATGCCTGAGGAGGAGTTCCAAAGGCTTGTTGCCGAGATAGAAAGGAGCCCCCTGTTTCAGAGGCTTTACCAGAAGGAAAAGATAATCCACCGTCAGCGGCCCCCCAGAACTGATATCTCGTCCAGTTTTTATCAACTAAAAGAGGAAGCGGTAGCCGATAAAGGCTCCCTTGATGTTGAATCCCTGCTACTCAATAAGAAGCAGGTCATCAGTCAGATACAGAGGTTAGGGGTGGAAAAATTCAAGCACTATTTCTTATTCCCTGAATCAGGGATGAGCGAGGAAGAAATCGCCAGAGAATGTGATTTAGCAGTTTCAGAGGTTAAAAAAATCAACCACCTTATTGATGATTTCTCCATCTTGAGCCAGTTTTACCACCCCTCCGCTCTCAGTTCAGGGGAGGTTTACTATTCTAAGGTCGCCTCGGTAGAGAAGAGCCGGGATGGTTTTGTCATTGGCTACTTTTCACCTTCCCTAGCCCGGGGGAGGTATTCCATTGATTATGAAAGATTTGGACAACTAAAGGCTAGCCAGGCTTTCACCGAGGCTGAGATTAAGCAAGTTAAGCAATTATTGAGGAAGCTGGAGCTAATTAATACCCGTAAGGACACGGTAAGCCAGATACTGCAAAATATCGTTGAGCACCAGACACTCTACCTTGAGTCAGGTGATTTGATGGCTCTTCTACCCTTCAGCCAGAAGGAGCTAGCCAAAAAGATTAGCCTCGCCCCCAGCTCAATAAGTCGCGCCATCAATGGCAAAAGTATTGACACGCCCTGGGGTGAAGAAATCCCTCTTAAACACTTCTTCCCCAGACCGAAGAGGTTCAGAAAGGAACTCTTAAGGCAGCTCCTTGAGACCGAAAAGGAGCTTCCATCTGATGAGGTAATCAAGCTAAGGCTGCGGGAGAAATTCGGTGTGGCTATCTCCCGGCGCTCGGTAGCCAGCCTGAGGAAGGAACTGAAAATCCCCGCAGCTCGTAAGAAAGGTAAATTCGTGGTGAAGGCGAGGAGATGAAATGAGCATAGTTTATACTGAGCGAGAAAAGTGTAAAGCCTGCTATGCCTGTATCCGCTGCTGTCCGTGCAAGGCGATCAAGGTGGAGGAGGGCTTGGCTCAGGTAATAAAGGAACGCTGCATCGCCTGTGGCACTTGCCTCCAGGTCTGTGTCCCGAAGGCAAAGCAAGTGGAGAGCGATATAGGAGTGGCTTGGCAATTGCTGGGACAATATCCCAATGTAATCGCTATCCTTTCCTCCTCCTTCCCGGCTGCCCTGCTTAAGTGTAGTGCCGGGCAACTGGTAAGTGCCCTGAAAAAACTGGGGTTTAGTGAGGTTATGGAAGACTCCTTTGGCGCCGAGCTTGTCGGCCGAGAATATACCCGGCTTCTAAGTAAAGACAAAGAGAAGCCAGTCCTTTCGTCCAACTGCCCGGCGGTAGTTACCTACATTGAAAAATATCATCCCCAGCTAATTGGCAATCTGGCGCCCATTGTTTCGCCTATGATTGCCATGGGTAGGGTGGTTAAATGGCAGTATAATACAGAGGCTAAGGTGGTCTTCATCGGTCCCTGCGTTGCCAAGAAGGCTGAGAGCAGGGATGAGAAGGTTGCCAAGGTAATAGATGCCGTCCTGACCTTTGCCGAGCTTAAGGAGATGTTCGCCGCCAAAGGGATTACCCCTGAAACCGAGAAGGAGGAGTCATTCTCCGGTCCCAAACCCAACCTGGGTCGCCTGTTCGCCATGTCAGGGGGGCTGCTTAAGGTAGCCGGACTGTCCGATGATATTCTAGAAAACGACGTCATCAGTGCCCACGGCAGGGATTACGTGGTCAAAATCCTTCGGGAATTTGCTGGCGGTGAGATTTCTGCCAGGCTTGTCAACCTACATTTCTGCCACGGCTGCATTGATGGACCGGTTATTGATAATGAGCTAAGCGGCTTCAGACGCAAGGAACTGGTCGCCAATTATGCTGCCAGCCGGGCAGACCCGGCTCAAACTGAGAAGGACATCCAGGAGTATTCCGGCATTGACCTCAACCGCAAATTCACCACCCGGGGTGTCGGGCTACCTACCCCCAGCGAGGAAGAAATTCAGGGTGTTTTAAAGCAGATTGGTAAGGCAGAGCCGATGAACCAGATAAACTGTGGTGCCTGTGGCTATGCCACCTGCCGGGAACTGGCTACCTCCGTGTGTCAGGGTCTAGCCGAGGTTGAAATGTGCTGGCCATACCTGCTTCATACGTTAAGGTCTACCCAAGAAGGCCTAATCCAAGCCGAGAAGCTAACCTCTTTAGGTCAGATGGCTGCCGCCATTGCTCACGAGGTCAACAATCCTCTAGCTGGTGTCCTCGTCTATACCCAGCTGCTAGCCAAGAAGATAAACAGCGACAAATTCACCAAAGAAGGTGCCCTTGAATACCTATCAAAGATGGAAACTGAGCTCACCCGCAGCAGCCGGCTAATCCGAAACCTTCTGGATTTTGCCCGGCAATCACCACCAAGGTTCTGGGAGGTAGATATTAACGAGGTCATTAACCAAAGTTTTGAACTTGCTGCTCATTCTGCGAAACTACAGCACGTACAGGTGGTAAAAGAGCTTGACCCTTCCCTACCTACGACTATGGCTGATTTTGACCAGCTTCAGCAGGTTTGCACCAATCTTATTATGAATGCCATTCAGGCAATGCCTGAAGGTGGCACGCTGACCATACGCACCTCGGCCGATGACGCTCAGGTCAAGATAGAGGTTCAGGACACTGGTGTTGGCATTTCTCCAGAGAACATGCGGAAGCTGTTTACGCCTTTCTTCACCACCAAGCGGGAGGTGAAGGGGGTAGGCCTGGGCTTGGCGGTGTCCTATGGAATTGTCCAGCGCCACAAGGGAAGGATTGAAGTGCAAAGTAAGGAGGGAGAGGGTACTACCTTTACCGTCTATTTACCACTGCGCCATGAAAAGGAAAGCTAAGGTTCTCGTTGTTGATGATGAAGTCATTATCCGTGACTCGCTTCGCGACTGGCTGACCGATGCCAACTATCAGGTATTCACTGCGGAAAATGGAGCCCAAGCCCTGGAGATTATTCAACAGCAGGGGCTGAGGATTGTTATCGCTGACTTGGTGATGCCGGGGATGGATGGAATCGAGTTAATGAAGAGAGCCAAGGAAATATCCCCAAATGTTGAGGTTATCATCGTTACTGCTTATGGTAGCATCCCCACGGCTATCACTGCGATGAGGGGAGGTGCTTATGACTACATTGAGAAGCCGTTCTGCCCGGAACGAGCCGAAATATTAATCGATAAATTGGTCGAGCACCAAGAACTAATTGAGGAGAACCTTTCCCTGCACCAGAAGCTGGAGGAGCGCTACCGATTTGAGAATATCATCGCCAAAAGCCCCAAGATGCAGCAGGTGATTGAGGTAATTAAGGTTGTGGCCAGGAGCAATGCTACAGTATTGATTACCGGCGAGACCGGCACCGGAAAGGAGGTGGTAGCCCGGGCAATTCACTCCCAGAGCCATCGCCATGGCAAGCCTTTTGTTGCCCTCAGTTGCGCCGCCCTGCCCGAGAGCCTACTGGAGAGCGAGCTATTTGGTCACGAGAAAGGCTCTTTTACCGGAGCTTATGCCCAAAAGAAGGGCAAATTTGAAGTAGCTAACCGCGGCACCCTGTTCCTGGACGAGATTGGCGAGATGAGCGCCAATATCCAGGTACACCTGTTGAGGGTCTTGGAGGAAAAGGAATTCACCAGGGTTGGTGGCAACGAACCAATCAAGGTTGATGTCAGGGTTATTTCAGCCACTAATAGGGATATGAAGCAGGCAATAGCCAGTGGGCAATTTCGGGAAGACCTTTACTACCGACTAAACGTGGTTAATATTGAACTACCTCCATTACGGGAAAGAAGGGAAGACATTCCTTTGTTAGCCCAGCATTTCTTGAAGAAGTTCGCCGTGGAGAATCAAAAAGAGATAGCCGGGTTTTCCCCTGAGGCTACCGATTTTCTGTTGAGATATGACTGGCCAGGAAATGTCCGGGAACTGGAAAATACTATTGAACGGGCAGTCATCTTAGCCCAAAATCCTGTTATTGAGGTGGCTGACTTGACTCAGCAGAACTTGATGCCAGCCCACCCCATTTCGCCCGCGATAAGCCTTAAACAAGTGGAGAAAAACCATATCCTGAACGTCCTGACTGAAACGGGGGGGAATTATACCGAGGCAGCTAGAATCCTGGGCATTTCCAGAATGACCCTGTATAACAAAGCCAAGGCATATAGATTAAATGTAAAGAAAATAGACAAAAGCTGATGATTGAGATTGTTTAGCAACCTATCCCCCTAACCCCCTTCCCTTATTAAGGGAAGGGGGAAATATTTAATTAAGAGAGACTTCGCCTCTCTTTAACTCTCTTACTTTTGGGGTGTCTAAGAGGGGCTGACGCCCCTTTTTCTTCTCCTCCCCCCTCATGCTAAGAATACATCTCCCTATTATGGAGAGGGGGCTAAGGGGGTGAGGTTAATAAACAATCTATAATTAAGCCTCTTATTTTGGCAAGAAAATTGCACCTACTAAGGGTAGGTAATAGCGATGAAAAAGCCAGTAATCCCAGAGGGTCAAGAAACAGCAGAAGGAGGTAAAGAAATGAAGCCGATATTGGTAGTAGAAGACGAAGTTGTGATGAGAGAGTCACTGCGAGACTGGCTCACCGATGGAGGCTACTTGGTAGAAACCGCAGAGCATGGTGAACAGGCATTGAAGGCAATTAGGGAGCAGGATTTCAGCATCCTGATTCTTGACATGAGGCTACCAGGGAAAAATGGGATTGAGGTATTAAGGGAAGCCAAGACACAAAAGCCCCAGCTCAAGGGTATCATCATCACCGCCTACCCATCAATAGAGACGGCAGTGGAGGCGATGAAAATAGGCGCCGTTGACTACCTGCCTAAACCGTTTAGCCTTGATGCCTTGGAGACACTGATTCAGAAGACGCTGGGGCCGGTTCAGGTGGAGATTAAGCCCAAAGTTCCCCCTGAGAAAGCCAAAGCCCAGCCGCCAGCAGAGAAGGCGAAGGTTGAAGAAATCATAGCTGTAACTCCAGAGGAAATCCCACTTCACCTCAAGCAGGGTAAAACCCACTTTGAGGCTGGTTGCTATGCAGAGGCACTGACGGAATTTGAGTCCATCCTCAGTGTTGCCCCGGGTAATATCGAGACGCGGGTCTGGATTCGCAAGACAAAGCAAGCCCTAGCCGAACCAAAAATTGAGGCCAGGGAAGTAGCGCCGGCGGCTGAAGAGGTCAAACCCAAGGACTGCGTCTGGATGAAAATGGGGTTAGTGGCTTATCGCCTCTGCACCCGAAACTACGACTGCCTCACCTGTGAGTTTGACCAGATGATGCAGGAGAAAATGGCCACAGGGGAAACCACGGAGCTTGATGCAGCGCTGGAGAGATTTAAAGAGCTACCAGGTAGTCAGAGACTTTGCCGTTATGCTCTCAAGGGGGATGTCTCCCACCGTATCTGCTCCCGCCTCTTCCAGTGTGTAGCTTGTGAGTTTGGTCAAATGATGGAGGATGCCCTGCAGCAAAAGCTAGCCAAGCTGGAAGCACGCCGAGAGGCGCTGCAAAAGAAACAGGCGCGGGCTACGGCTGAAGCATAACCAGCCTCCGGGATTGCCGAGAATAGTTAAAGGGTACACCTGATAATAGGGGGTGTACCCTTTATTTTAACTAGCAAGGTTCAGCCTAGGTGGTATATAATAGCCGATAAAAGGCGACTGTGCCAAAAATCTCGCACGGAGGAAAATGATGGCGGCAAAGAAAAGGAAGATCCTGATTGTAGAAGATGAGGCTGTGGTGAGAGAAAGCGTACGGGACTGGCTTATAGATGACGGCTATGATGTTGATGTTGCCGAGAATGGGGATGAGGCTCTAGAGAAAATCAAGAAAGAAGAGTTTGGGGTAATAGTCCTTGATTTAAAGTTGCCGGGCATTGATGGCTTGCAGGTATTTGAGCAAGCCAAAGAGCTCAAACCCGAAACCAAAGGGGTGATTATTACCGCCTATCCATCAAAAGAAACGCAGGAAAAGGCACGAAGGCTGGGGCTCCTCGACTATTTAGCCAAGCCTTTTAAGGTGGAGGACCTGGAAAGGTTAATTACGGAAGCGCTGGGAGAAGTAGAAAGAAAAAAAATCGGTAAGAAACACCTCTGGTTAGAACTGGGGGCTGTTTCTTACCGACTGTGCGACCGCAACTATGAATGTGGCTCATGCGCCTTTGCTCAGGACATACAGGATAGATTTGGCACGATATCGGTTATCGGGGAAGACGAGGTTGCCAAGTTCAAACAACTGCCTGGCAGTCAAAGATTGTGCCGCTATGCCTCGGTGCACTTTATTAAGAAGGAGAAGCCAGCGTTAGCTTAACCTTACCCTAGATAAAAGTATATCCTTAGCCCTGACCGTGGGGCGATACCCGTCTCTCCCCTATTCTTCTGCTGAGAAATCTGTCAGCTTATCCACCACGCCCTTTTGCCCCATAGCTAAAGTCAGGTCGCTGCGCGTCTTTTCCAGCACCCCACGAACCATATCAGTGGTATGGCGCAGACCGCCGGTTATAGCATCAGGGAAATCCATGGTGACCAGAGCATTGTAAATGTCATCCATGGCTGATAACAGCTCCTCCCCCCGAGACAGGTTACCCCGCCTCATGCTGTCCAACAGGTAGCGCCTGAGCTCACCCACCGCCTCACCCAATCCATTCAGGTAGGCAACAGCATCAATACCCAGCTCATCAGGGTCAGGGAGGCGGTTGCCGGTTACCAGGGCAAAGGTGATACTGCCTTCGGCAAATTCCTTTCGCGCATCTCTGACAAAGCCGGCATAGCCAAGCTCAGCATAAGCAGAGATACCCTGCTCAGCCTCGGTTAACAAGTTGCGGGCTGATTGGAGCAATTCTTTAGCCTGGTCAAACTCCTGACGATGAACGGCACGAATGGCATTCCCACAGTGACGAATTACCTCCCGACACAGGGGCAGCACCCTTTCTCTAGCTGCATCTTTAACTGCGAAGCTCTCTCGTATCTGGTTAGCAATTGATTCCAAATTATCGGTCAATCCACTCATTTGCCTGCCTCAAATCTAGCTATTATTTGTCGGGCGGCTTCTTCCACATCCTCTGCCCCCAGTATGGCACTAATCGCTGCCACCGAGTCAGCGCCGGCAGCCGAAACCTCAGCGGCATTGTCCCTATTTATGCCACCGATAGCAACCAGGGGCAGGCTTACCGCCCGCCTAATTTGGCGCAGCCTTTCCACACCAACCACCTTCGCCGTTTCCTTAGATGCTGTGGGATAGATTGAGCCAACGGCAATGTAATCAGCTCCATCAGATTCAGCAGCAATAGCCTGGTCTACCGTATTTACCGAACAGCCCAGGATTCTGTCAACAGGCAGCAGTTTGCGGGCTACTTTAATGGGCAGGTCTTTTTGACCTAGATGCAATCCGTCGGCATCAGTAGCCAGGACTAAATCAAGATAGTCATTCATTATGAAAAGCACACCGTGCTCGGAGCACAGGTTCTTTAGCTGCTGAGCTATTGGCAGTAGCTCACCCTTGCTTCTGAGCTTATCACGCAATTGAATTGTATTAGCCCCACCTCGGATTAGCTGCTTAGCGACCTCAATGTGGTTGCGCCTATTTAAGGCTTGGCTATCTATGATGGCATAGAGTCCGGTTAAACGCTTTGTTTTATCTTGGCGCGATAGTTTGGCTAACAGTCTTTGCTCTATAGTGTAGAGGGCAAACCGGGCTTGTTTGAATTTCTCCGATTCTAGTTCGGGGGTGGTGCCCGGCATCTTAGCCAGCTCCTCCAAAATTCTCAGCGATTCCTGTACCCGCCTAGCATTAGCCACCACCATTATGGGCAGTTCCCTCTCTTTCTCCTCTCCAGGAGCTTCAATATCAATTCCGACGTCGCTTTCCGAGTTTCGGGCTTGAATAAGCTGCTGGTTAAACGACCAGTCGCCCCTTAGTATCTCATGGCGTATCGTTTTTAGCTGCCGAGTTAGCTCGGCATCATTAAGTATCAGTCGGGCGATGTCTTCGAGAAGGTGAAGCCCCTCGCCAGCACGGTTTAGATTGGCATCAATAATACGCAGCCTTTGTTTTGACATTCCTTGCGGTGAAGCCATATGCCTAGCTCCCAAGC
>CAZYZL010000004.1:14750-23042 GCA_964652005.1 uncultured Dehalococcoidales bacterium
CGCAGCCTTTGTTTTGACATTCCTTGCGGTGAAGCCATATGCCTAGCTCCCAAGCAGCTAATTCTAGCACAGCCAGATTAAGGGAGTAAAGATGACAGCCTCAGGCTTCACCTATTGCATTTTCAATCAGCTCTATTCTTGACGGCTTCCCCTTCTGGTTTAGCTCCACCGCTACCACATCAATGCGCCATAACGGGGGCAAGTTATTGTGAGTCTGCCGATAGTGAGCAGCAATAGCTCTTAATCTTTCCTTTTTAGCTGGTGTGATTGACTCCTCCGGGGTGCCGAAGTCGGTGCTTTTCTTAGTCCTCACCTCAACAAAGACCAGGTAATCTTTATGCTTAGCTATGAGGTCAACCTCACCCTCGGGGCAGCGGTAGTTAGCCTCCCAGATGCGATAGCCCCGCTTCCTGAGGAAGTCCCTAGCCAGTTTTTCACCCAGGATGCCGGTGTCTCTACGCTTCATTTCTTTATTAGTAACCTCACCCCCTTAATCCCCCTCTCCTTAAAAGGAGAGGGGGAGGAGGATTTATAAGAGAGGCTTCGCCTCTCTTTGACTCTTCTTTTTTATCCCTCTCCACAAGGGGAAGGGAGTCAGGGGGATAGGTTCCTAAAAAATCCCTCCATTATCTCTCTTACTGGCTTAAAAGACTGGCGATGTATCGGGCACGGACCAAGCCGGTATAAGCAGGCAAGGTGCTCCCTGGTGCCATAGCCCTTATGTTGAGCCAAGCCATAGCCAGGATAGACTTTATCAAAGGCTACCATTAGCTGGTCACGCGTTACTTTAGCAATGATAGAGGCACAGGCTATAGAGAAACATAAATTATCACCATTAGTTATCCCCTTTTGCAGTAGCTTGACCTCAGGAAGGCGCATATAGTCTATGAGCAAGGACTCAGGTGGTGGCGAAAGCTGGCCTACTGCCAGTTTCATCGCCAGGCGTGTTGCTTTGATTATCCCCTGCTCGTCTATCAGGTAATGGGGAGTTACGCCGATGCCTATGGAAATGGCTATCTCATGGATACGATGAAATAAAAGCTCACGTCGGGCTGGAGTCAACTGCTTACTATCCCTCACCTCGGCAAGCCATGGGACGTCTATGTGATGGGGTAAAATGACGGCGGCAGCTACCACCGGACCGGCCAGGGCACCACGACCAGCCTCATCAATGCCAGCAATGCGCTGGTAACCCTGTGCCGCAAGCAGTTCTTCTTCAGCAAACGACGGCATCTATTACTCCCCCACCTAGGACAGCATCGCCCTGGTAGAATACCACCGATTGTCCCGGGGCAATCGCCGGCTGGGGCTTGATAAACTGAACCTCAGCCATACTATCACTGAGATGAAGTTCAGCAGCTACCTCAGGTGCCTTATAGCGAACCTTAGCCGTTATACTTATAGGCTCTTTAGAGGCTTCCCCCGATACCCAGCTTAGCTTGGTGGCAACAAGCACACTATGTAAAAGCTGGTCTCCGGTGCCCACCACTAACCTGTTATTGGTAGCATCCAGCTTGAGCACATATAGCTGCTTACTGGAAGTAAGCCCCAATCCATGCCTCTGCCCCACAGTGTATCGTGCTAAGCCACCGTGTCTGCTCAAGACTTTCCCCGTTATGTCAACAATGTCCCCGACTTTGAGTGGAATACGCTCGGTTATAAATGACCGATAGTCATTATCGGGGATAAAGCAGACATCCTGGCTGTCGCGCCGGCTGCTGGCAGGCAAGCCCAGCTCGGCAGCCGATCTTCTGACCTTTTCTTTGCTGAGCCTGCCCAGAGGAAATAGCAGATGCTTAAGCTGCTGTTGCCCTAGAGTATAAAGGAAATACGACTGGTCTTTGCTCTGGTCGGCGGCTTTGAGCAAGCGGTAGCCATCCGCTGAACGCCCTACTCTAGCATAATGACCAGTAGCCAAGTATTGTGCCCCCATCTCCAGTGCCCTATCAAGGAGAAGACCAAACTTGATATGCTGGTTGCAGACAATACACGGGTTAGGCGTCCGTCCCAGACTATACTCCAGGCAGAAGTAGTCAATGACCAGGCGGTGAAACTCTGTTTCAAGGTCGAGCCTGTATAAGGGTATATCCAGGAGTTGGCAGGTGTGCTCCAAATCTGACATGGTGCACTCTATGTTGGGGTCTGACCATAGCTGCATATAAATGCCGCTGACCTCATAGCCAGCCTGTTTCAGCAAGGCAGCCGCCAGTGACGAATCCACCCCACCACTCATGGCTACAGCCACTCGCTCTTTGTGCATATGGTTAATTCAGCCTCCCCGAGTTGCCAGCAGTTGGCTTACCCTCTGCCAGATAATCTGGGCTATTTTCTCTCTAGATTGGCTGGCATCTACCACCAGCCATCGCTCCGGGTCAGCTCTTGCTAGTTCAAGATAGCCTTCCCTCACCCTCCGGTGAAAGACTAAAGTCTCTCGCTCAAAGCGGTCTTGCTTTTTAGCTCGCTTGCGGGCAAGACCCTCTTCCACCGGTATATCCAGCAGAATGGTCAGGTCAGGCTTCAGTCCCTGAGTGGCAGCACTATTAGCTGCCTTGACCATATCCAAGTCCAGTCTCCGCCCATAACCTTGATAGGCGGTGGTAGAGTCGACATAGCGGTCACTGATAACCACCTTGCCACTTTCCAGACCGGGTTGGATTACCTCGGCTACTAACTGGGCACGGGAGGCATTAAACAGCAGTAGCTCAGTTAATGGCGATATATCTGTCCCTTGAGCCCACTTCAGCCAGCGCCCAAGCTTCTTGCCAAACGGGGTGCCGCCGGGCTCATGGGTCAAGACAACAGGAATAACTAACCGCGTTAGCCTTCGGAATAGCTCTTTCGCCTGGACACTCTTGCCACTCCCCTCCCCTCCCTCAAAGGTGATAAATAAGGACATTTATAAATCCCTCACCCTTAATCCCTCTCCCCTTATCAAGGGGAGAGGGAAGATTTTTTTTAAGAGGGGCTAACGCCCCTCTTAAACTCCCCATAATGTACTTACGGCTTCGCCCCTTTTAATCCTATATATTCTCACCCTAATATTACCATCAAAGCCCAGCTGATAAAAGCACCTACAATAAGTCCTAGGACAGATAAAATCCAAGTTAAATACTTCGCCTTTCGAAGTCTACGCCTCAAATCATCAAGCTCCTTATCTCTTATACTATCCGGCGTAATAGTCTCACTTTTTATGTGGTTTCCTTGCGTATTTTTCTCTACAGCAACCCACATACTACCATCCTTATCTATGCGGATTTGCCCATGCACTGGTTTCTTAGCTTCCCCCATTTCTCGCCCTCTCTCTCATTTCCACCCCCTTCCTTTAATAAAGGAAGGGGGTCAGGGGGATGGATTTTAAAAGCCCCTCTTAAACTCCCTATAATGTATTTGGGGCTTCGCCCCTTTTAATCCCCCACTATTTATAAATCCTTACCCTTCTATTAGGGTCTTTGCCCGTGCTTTGCGAGGAAAGGGCGTTTCTTTCAGCTATCAGGTGCTGCAACCGCCGAATATAGGCGCTCTGGGGGCTGAGTTCCACCGCTTCCCCCCCGCCCTTTACCTGATTGACCGCCTCTTCCGCTTCACCCAGAGCCACTTCAAGCAGGTCTGCCTTGTCTCTGCCGGCTCTGGGGTAGATAGTAGCTAGTAGCTGCCTGATTTGAGCCGGTGTATTGCTCTTAAGGACATAGATGGGCAGGTTAGCTGCCTCAGCATCCTTGACCTTTTGTGGTTTGCGGCGATAGTAGCTTTTAGAGGTTACAAATAGGCTGGTATTACTTAAGCTATTGACTATATCCAGGCTCAACTGCATCTCTTTTGCCATCTGCTCTATTCGCCCCCGATTTACCCCAAAGAGGTAAAGCTTGGGTAGATTGTTGCCTCTGACCGGCGGCTTAATCTTGATAGTTTCTTGCCCAGTGGTCGCTGGCACTTCCTTTCTGCTTCTGACCTCTCCTGCCTCGTCCAGCCAGCGGACTTCGGTGGCTACGGGTTGACCACGTAGCAGGGTATCAACCGCTTGCCCGACATCGGGATGAATGGCTACCCTGTCCCGCTCCTGGATTTCAACAACAATGTCAAAGGTAGGTGGTGCCTTGCGCTCCAGTATGGACTTCTGAGTGCCCCTTCGCTTTGCCTCTTCATCGCCCAGGGTTACCGTCTGAATACCGCCAATAAGGTCAGATAATGTAGGGTTCATCATCAGGTTCTCCAGGGTGTTACCGTGAGCAGTGCCAACAAGCTGGACCCCCCGCTCAGCGATAGTCCGAGCCGCCTGAGCTTCAAGCTCGGTGCCAATTTCATCAATGACGATTACCTCAGGCATGTGATTTTCCACTGCTTCAATCATTACCGCATGTTGCATGGTGGGGGTTTTTACCTGCATCCGGCGGGCGTGCCCAATGGCGGGGTGGGGAATATCGCCATCACCGGCAATCTCATTTGAGGTGTCAACGATGATAACCCGCTTATTAATGTCATCGGCAAGTACCCGGGCTACCTCACGGAGCATGGTTGTTTTGCCCACGCCGGGG
Source organism: uncultured Dehalococcoidales bacterium (assembly GCA_964652005.1). GTDB lineage: Bacteria > Chloroflexota > Dehalococcoidia > Dehalococcoidales > BS750m-G39 > CAZYZL01. Next base: position 19,283 of record CAZYZL010000004.1, read on the forward strand.
CGACCCAAAAGCAGGACACTTTTGCCTGACCGGATAAGGTCTTCAATAACCTTTATCGTGCCGAAAACAGCTCTGCCCACACGGCAGGTCAACCCAATAATACGCCCCTTGCGGTTACGAATGGCTGATATGCGGTGCAGGGTGCGCTCAATTCCAGCCCGGTTGTCATCCCCGAAGCTACTTATGCGGGCGGTTACATAATCAATGTCCTCCTCATTAATTTCATCGGGGTTTAACACTACTTCCCGGTGGGGAAAGCGGGCTTCAGGGGAGCGACCCAGGTCAAGGACTACCTCCAAAAGCTCACTAATGTCCTTCTGTTGGCATAATGGCTGGCGAATATGGGGTGGCAAAACGTCAGTCAGAGCATCCAGGTCATCTGTAATTACTTTTTGCAAAAATTACCCTCCAAATTCACGCTGTCCAGCAACAATATGCAAAAAATATTGGTGGAATCTCAGGTCGTTGGTCAACTCAGGGTGAAAAGCACAAGCAAGCAGCTTCCCCTGCCTGGCAGCAACCATAGTGCCATCAGCTAACCTAGCCAGTATTTCTACTTTGCTATTTGCCTGTTCAATTACTGGGGCTCGGATAAATATACCGGGGAAGGGCTTCTCTCCCAGCACTGATATTGAGAGTTTAGTCTCAAAGCTCTCCCTTTGTCGGCCAAAGGCATTGCGTTTGACCTTTATGTCCATTAACCCTAATGGTTTTATCTCCAAATCTAAGGTCTTGTTGGCAAGAAGTATCATGCCAGCGCAGGTGCCAAATATTGGTAAGCCGTTTTCAGCCAGGTTTCTTATTTTATCCATCAAATCATAATCCAGCATCAGTTTGCCAATGGAGGTACTCTCCCCGCCAGGAATAACTAGCCCGTCCAAGTCATTAAGTTCTTTGGGTAAGCGGACGGGCAAAGTCTGTACCTTCAGTTGATGCAATATAGCTATATGCTCAGCAAAGGCTCCTTGCAAGGCAAGGACGCCAATTCTCATATTACCACCCTCTAGATGCCAGCAGTTCTTCAGTAGGGATTTGCTTTATATCTAATCCGCGCATGGCTTCACCAAGGTTTTTGGAGACTTCAGCAATGATTTTAGGGTCTTGAAAGTGGGTAGTGGCCTCAACTATAGCCTTGGCCCTAACCTCCGGGTTTGAGGATTTGAATATGCCTGAACCAACAAAGACGCCATCAGCACCTAGTTGCATCATCAGGGCGGCATCGGCTGGGGTCGCCACCCCCCCGGCAGCAAAATTAACCACTGGCAATTTTCCTGCTTTATGTATCTCCTCTACCAACTCAAAGGGGGCTCCCATTTCCTTGGCTACTGCCATCAGCTCTTCCTGAGGCGTATCTACCAGCTTGCGGATGCCATCCATTACTGCCCGCATATGTCTGACCGCTTCTACAATATTTCCGGTGCCGGCTTCGCCCTTGGTTCTAATCATAGCCGCCCCCTCGCCGATGCGACGCAGTGCTTCTCCCAAGTCCCGGCAGCCACAGACGAAGGGAATCTTAAAATCGTGCTTCCAGATATGGTGTGACTCATCTGCCGGGGTGAGAACTTCAGATTCATCAATAAAGTCCACACCCAGAGCCTCAAGGGCTTGAGCCTCCACAAAATGCCCAATACGACACTTAGCCATCACCGGTATTGAGACGGCTTTCATAATAGCTTCAATAATTGCCGGGTCAGCCATGCGGGCTACACCGCCAGCAGCTCTAATATCCGCCGGCACCCTCTCCAGTGCCATCACGGCACAGGCACCAGCCGCCTCGGCAATCTTGGCCTGCTCCACGTTGACCACATCCATAATCACCCCGCCCTTAAGCATTTGGGCGAGCCCAGTTTTAACCTTCCATGTACCGGTTTCCATGTTTTTCTCCTTACCCTGTCTCAAGCCATGACTTTTCATAACTGTATTTTACTATTGTTTAGATTGTTTATCAACCTCACCCCCTTTATCCCCCTCTCCTTGATAAGGAGGGGGAGAAGATATTAAAAAGAGGGGCTGTCGCCCCTCTTAGACATCCCTCGTTAAGTTAGTCTCCTTCAAAGGAGGGAGGAGATTTTAGAGAGGCACAAATGTGGGTAACAAGCCTCTATTCAGACGCCCCCAAAAGTAAGAGAGTTAAAGAGAGGTGAAGCCTCTCTTAATTAAATATTCCCCCTTCCCTTACTAAGGGAAGGGGGTCAGGGGTATGGGTTTCTAAACAATCTCTTTAGTAACTCTTTCGGGAGACCTCTCTACCTTGGCTATCATAGAGCACAGCTACATCAGGTTCAGTATTATTCCAAATAGCTCGGCTGTATTCAAAACTAAACCCTCCCCACTCAGGATGATATTCATTAGTATAAACTCGAATGCTTTTACCTGGAACTAAGATATAAGAGGGGAAAGTGAATGAGGGATACCCATCTGATATATCCATTAGAACACATCCAGTCAAATCTTGTGGCTGGTCCCCGAGATTGGTGATTTCTACATATTCATCGGACTCTACATTGGGCACTAGACCGTCATAAAAAATGTAGGTAATTTGGACTTTTTGAACTATTATAGGCGGTGATGGTTGAATCTCTTGCCAAATCCCTGTTTTGCCTTGCCTTGCTTCGGCTTCAGTCTTCTCCAGAATGCCCTGGTACTTAGTATCAGGTTCGTAGGTTTTAGCCCAGGCAAGCCCCTGTCTTACCAGCTCAGCGTTAACGAAAATATCATCAACATAAACATAGCGTAGGAGCCTTTCATATTTGTCAGTTTCAGAGATATCCTTCTCCAGCCGAACGATTTTCCCTTCTACTAACTGCCGGTTGCACCTGGTAGCCTCTTGGGCTAAGGCACAATATTCGGGTCGTTTATCGTCTAGTTCCGGCGCATCTATGCCAATATAGCGAACCTTGTACATTATGCCAGCAATGTTAACCTCAATGGTGTCACCATCAATTACCCTGGTGACTGTTATCTGCGCTTCGGGGGCTGGACTGGATGTTGGAGCAAGACTTGGAGTAGCACAACTAGTGGCTAAAATTACTAGAAGTAACCAGACCGAGATACTGCTGGGATATTTCCTTTTCATATCCACCCCCTTTATGTTATATAAGAGGTCTTTTTGACGGTATCCCGGGGTGGCGAGGATAGTGGGGAGGTGTCGGCGATATTTTATCAATTACTACCAACCGGCGCTCATCGGTAAACTCGTCCAGGTCAATCCGCTTCACCTCCCGGAGGTTACCTCCGAGGAGACTAATTGCCTTGGCAGCCTGACTTATTTCCTCACCAGTATCTCCCTTTTTCTGAGCGATAAAGCTGCCGCCAAGGGCACAAAAGGGCAAGGCTAATTCAACCAGGATAGGTAGTGGGGCAACCGCCCGGGAAAGCACCAGATCAAACCTTTCCCGGTATTGGCTCAGGTGGGCAACATCCTCAGCCCGACCGACCAAAATTTCAACATTATCCAGCCCAAGTTTATCGGCAATATGATGCAGGAAGGCGGTTTTTTTAGCTCTAGCCTCAAGCAACACCAGCCTTATCTCAGGGAAGGCAATCTTCAGTGGGATTCCAGGTATGCCAGCGCCAGTGCCGACATCAATAAGGCGGAAGTCGGCACTAGTTATCGCTCGCTGCCAGGCTAAAGTCACGGTGAGAGAATCAAGGAAGTGCTTGAGCTGCACCTCCTCATAGCCAGTTATGGCAGTGAGGTTTATGTGCTTATTCCAATCAACGAGCTGGTGATAATAAATGTCAAATTGCTCAAGCTGCC
>CAZYZL010000005.1:0-2389 GCA_964652005.1 uncultured Dehalococcoidales bacterium
TAGTGTCTCTATGGGGCTGTAGTTCAATCGGGAGAACGTTTGACTGGCAGTCAAAAGGTAGGGGGTTCGAATCCCCCCAGCTCCACATAATTATGGTGTTATTGCCCTTCGCCTTGATATTTCGGGGCGGGGGGCTGTTTACTAACCTCACCCCCTTAATCCCCCTCTCCGTAATAGGGAGATATAGTCTTAGCATGAGGGGGAAAGATTTTTAGAGAGGGGTGAAACCCCTCTCTTACTTACATTTCCCCCTTCCCTTATTAAGGGAAGGGGGTCAGGGGGATGGGTTGCTAAACAACCTCGCTTCAGAGATTGCACTGTAGTTTCAATCTTGTTACAATTACCCTCGGTAGAATGATGGCTAAGTATAATCCTCAAGAGATAGAAAAGAAGTGGCAGCAGAGATGGGCTGAAGATAGGCTATATGAGGTTAGCGATGATGCCCCCTGTCCCAAGTGGTATGCCTTAACCATGTTCCCTTACACCTCAGGTGACCTTCACATTGGGCACTGGTATGCCATGGCTCCGTCAGATGTTCACGCCCGATTTAAGCGGATGCAGGGCTATAATGTGCTTCACCCTATGGGATTTGATGCCTTTGGGCTTCCGGCTGAGAATGCCGCTATCAGCCGGGGGATTCATCCCTATACCTGGACGATGCAAAATATAGACAACATGCGTCGTCAGCTCAAGAGCATAGGCACTATCTATGACTGGAGCCGGGAGGTGATTACCTGCCTGCCTGAATACTATAAGTGGACACAGTGGTTCTTCTTGAAGCTATACGAGAATGGCCTGGCTTACCGGGGGAAGGCTCCGGTTAACTGGTGTCCCCACTGCCAGACGGTGCTGGCTAATGAGCAGGTGGTAGATGGTTTTTGTGAGCGCTGCGGGGCAGCGGTCAGTCGGCGAGATTTGGAGCAGTGGTTCTTCCGCATCACCAAGTATGCCGATGAGCTTATGGAGCACAATGGTATTGACTGGCCAGAGCGGATAAGGGTGATGCAGAGGAACTGGGTGGGTAAGAGCGCCGGCACCGAGATTTCCTTTGCCCTTGACCATCTTGGAGTGGAGGAAAAGGAAATCAGGGTATTTACCACTCGCCCTGATACCACCTTTGGTGTTACCTTTATGGTTCTGGCTCCAGAGCACCCTCTGGTAGCTAAGCTGACCTCAGCCGATAGGAGGGCTGAGGTTGAAGACTATGTGGCTCAGTCACGGCGCCGGACAGAGATTGAGCGGCTTTCCACCGAGCGGGAAAAAGACGGGGTATTCATCGGAGCGCATGCGGTAAACAGGCTCAACGGTGAAAGGGTGCCCATCTGGATTGCCGACTATGTGCTGCTGACCTATGGCACCGGGGCGGTTATGGGGGTGCCAGCTCATGATGAGCGTGACTTTGCCTTTGCCAAAAGGTATAACCTGCCAATCAGGGTGGTGATAGCTCCATCTGGGTGGCGGGGGGAGGAGCTTGAGCAGGCGTATACTGAACCAGGCACTATGGTGAATTCAGGGCAGTTTGACGGACTCCCCAGCCAGCAGGGCATTGAGGCAATCTCTGATTTCCTGGAGAAGAAGGGATGGGGCAAGCGAACTATAACCTACAAACTCCGCGATTGGCTTATCTCCCGACAGCGCTACTGGGGGGCACCTATTCCTATGGTTTACTGCCCAAACTGTGGCATTGTCCCTGTCCCTGAGAAAGACCTGCCAGTATTACTCCCCGAGGGCGCTGAGTTTAAGCCCACCGGCGAATCTCCGTTGAAATACTGTGAGCAGTTTCTCAATACCACCTGTCCGCGGTGTTCAGCTCCAGCCAAGCGTGAGACTGACACCATGGACACCTTTATGTGTTCCTCGTGGTATTTCTTGCGCTATGCCAGCCCCAATTGTGATAACGCTCCGTTTGACCCTGACAAGGTGAGGCATTGGTTACCGGTAGACCTTTATACTGGCGGTGCTGAGCATGCTGTCATGCACCTGTTCTATGCCCGCTTCTTCATCAAGGCGCTGCGGGATATGGGGCTGGTTGACTTCAGTGAACCATTTGCCCGCCTATTTAACCAGGGGGTGATTATTGTTGAGCGCCAGAAGATGAGCAAATCTCGGGGTAATGTGATTACCCCTGACGAGTATGTTTCTGAGCTTGGTGCCGATGCTGTGCGTGCCTATCTTATGTTTGTCGCCCCTTGGGAGCAGGGAGGGGAGTGGAATGACAGCGGCATTAGCGGCGTAAGCCGATGGCTTAACCGGGTGTGGAACCTGGTGACGGGGAAATATAAAGAGAAAATACCAGAGCTTGTTATGAAAAGGATGAAAGGTGAAGAAGTTGATATAGAGAAAGCAGAGCGGGATTTGTCCCGAATTACTCACCAGACAGTTAAGAAGG
>CAZYZL010000005.1:2489-22762 GCA_964652005.1 uncultured Dehalococcoidales bacterium
ACACAGGGGGGAGGCTAACAAAAACTAAAGGGGATGGTAAATAAAGAATCCCAACGGGGACTAAGGAGGAGGATGAGGATAGCATTCATCGGCGGTGGCAATATGGGGGAGGCGATGGTGTCAGCCATTCTGGATAAAGGCTTGACCAGACCGCAGGCTATCGGGGTTAGCGATGTTGATAAGGGGCGGCGTGATTACCTGGCACGGAAATACACTGTGGCTGTGACTAGCAGTAATCGGCAGACAGCGGCGACGGGCGATGTGGTGGTTCTGGCGGTTAAACCGCAGAATTTGGCTGAGGTGATGACCGAACTTGGTGGTCGGCTCAAGCCGGCTCAATTGGTACTATCTATCATCGCTGGGGCAAGAATTGATACCTTGTCTCTGGGGCTAAAGCACCGCTGTATCGTTCGGGTTATGCCCAATACCCCAGCCCAGATTGGTGAGGGGATGAGCGTGTGGACGGCTACGGCTGAGGTAACCGAGGAGCAAAGGGGATGGGCTAAGGCTATCCTTGGGGCTATGGGCAGGGAGATTTATGTTGACGACGAGAGTTATATTGATATGGCTACGGCGGTCAGCGGCAGCGGTCCAGCTTATTTCTTCCTGGTCGTGGAGTCGCTGGTTAATGCCGGGGTAGAAATTGGTCTTCCTCGGGCTCTGGCTCGTGAGTTGGTGTTGCAGACGATGCTGGGCTCAGGTTACCTTATTCAGAAGTCGGGCAAAGAACCAGCCGAGTTGCGCCGAATGGTTACCTCCCCCGGTGGCACCACCGCCAAGGCTCTGCTTTGCCTTGAGAAGGGGGACTTCTCTCAGTTACTCATTGAGGCGGTTAAGGCTGCCTATGATAAAGCCAAGAGATTGGGGGGTTAGTCAATAACCCCGGTTTACTATCCCTCTGCTTCGCCGATTTGCTACCTATTGCCCCAAACTTATATTATATGCAGGTTGTATGAAATTCCAGCTATAGGGTTTAGATGAGGAAAAGGCGCCCGCAGTGGCTAGGGCTAGTAATTATTCTGTTGCTTGTGCCGTTTGCCCTGCTGTCAGCCCAGGCACAGGCTGAGCCTGAGGCTGACACCTGGACTAGATATCCTATCCCCCAGAAGGGCGAAGCTGGTGACTGGGTTCTGACCAGCGATGTTACCACTGAAGGAACTGGTGTTACTGCTATCTGTGTTGCTTATGATGGCACGCTCTATGCTGCCACTGAGGAAGCATCGGGTTCACCCTTAAACGGCTATAACCTGTTTAAGTCCACCGATGACGGTTATACCTGGACACCATTGTGGAAAATACCAACTAGTGATAAGCCGTCTGTCTCCGACCCCACCCCCAAAATCATAGCTCTTCTTCTGCCCCGGTGGGAATACCCCGATATTTTATACCTGGCGACTCAGTATAATGTGTATAAGTCCACCGATGGCGGTGAGGATTTTGCTACTGTTGGTGCCAGACCAGCCTACGGTAGTGTGACTGACACCACCAGTAGCTGTCTGATTACATCGTTTGATGTCACTTATTACCAGGGCAGCCACTGGTTGCTGCTGGGCTCGGCTGACGCCGATGTTGGCGATTACGGCGGTATTTATTTCTATGATGAGTCGCAGCCTTTTACCTCCTGGGGTGACCTTCGGGTCGGGGGTGGTGCCGCTGGCACCAAGTATGATGTCCTTGATGTCGCCTTCTCCCCCAACTTTGCCGACGATATGCAGGTGGTAGCCGTGGTAACCGATGAGACCGATACCATTATCACCACCAAGCTTGGCAGCTCAGACTGGGGTGCCACTATTGGCAATGCTATCCTACCTGACGTAGTGGCAACCGGCGGTTGTCTTGCCTTCCCCGGCGACTACGACTCATCAGATGTAGAAGATAGGTATATTCAATATGCCGGTCTTGATGCCGGGGTGGCGAGCGCTGTCTATATGGTAATGGGAATGGGAACGCCCGATAGTTCTCTGGTTTTGCCCATGTTTTTCCCTGACCCAAGTAAAGCCGTACACAGTATAGTCGCCGCCGGCGAAGCCTTTAATGCCACCATCGTTGCTGGCTTAACCGATGGAAATGTCTTATCCAATGGTCGTGCAAGCTACACACCGCCATCGGTAACCGCTACTGCCAGTGATACCTGTGTGGCGCTGGGCGGGTTTTACTCCTCTGGCTACATTGTCTATGCTGGCACCTCCGGCACCAACGGTGGCCTTGCCCGCAGTATTGACAGCGGGGCTACCTTTGCTCAAATCGCCTTTATCTGTGATGACCTGCAGACTATCACTGACCTGGCGGTGTCACCAAATTATTCCAGTGATGGCACCATATATATGATTACCGAGGGCAATTCCGGTAGGTCAATACTGTGGCGCACCACTAATAGCGGCGCAACCTGGGATGCGGTATTAACTGAGCGTCAGGGGATAACCCTTCCCTCCGGTTCAACAGTAACCGTGCCCAAGTTTGATAAAGTGGCTATATCGCCCCGTTTTGCCTCAGATACTACGGTATTCATCTGCCAGGGGGGAAGCGCCCCCGATATCTGGAGGTCAACCGATAACGGCTCCCGCTTTTCACCCCTGTCCACTAAGAGTGGCACTCCAGGCACCATCAATTCCTGGGCAATTGTTAATAATAGAGAGATATTGGTTGGTGATAGCGGTGGCAATTTCTATAAGACAACCAACGGTGGCAAAACCTGGAGCCCGGCTGTGGCTACGGGATTATCCAGCTTCAACTCTATGGCTCTATCCCCAGGCTATGAGAATGACAGCACCATCCTGGCTGGGGGTGATGGTGGCAAGGTCTATCTCTCCACCGATGGTGGCGAGACCTGGGAGGAGTTAGCCGACACCGGGTTAGCCAAGTCTACTCTGGTAGTCTTTGCCCCCAACTACGCTGATAATAAAACGGTCTATGCCGCCGACTATGGAGCTGCTGGGGCTAAGGCTGGTGTTATGCGCTATGTCATTGGCACTTCCACCAGATGGGAGCGGATAGATGATACTTCACCAGCTCGTATTGAAGAGATTGGTGCCAGCACTTCCCCCCGAATAAGGGGTATGGTGGCTGCCGATGATGGCGATGGCTTGAGCACCTTATACGTCACCGACCCCGACCCGGCAGCCCCCCGGGTGGTTGGAACCACGGCTGCTGAAGGCGGCGTGGCTCGTTGTCTCAATCCTACCAATGCCCTTTCCCCAGCCACTGAAGCCCCGGTGTTTGAGATAGTGAATACCGACCTGGCGGCCGGGGTTGGACTATCTGGTCTATGGTATGCCAAAGGCTCTCATACCCTGTGGTCTATTGACACTGCATCCACCCCAATGGTTCTTTATACTTATGAGGACACCCTTACCCTGTTCCCGGAGCTTGCCTCACCACCTGACGGAGCTTGCTCAGACAGGCAGACAGACTGTCAGCTTTCCTGGAACCCGGTTAGCCGCGCCACGTCATACGATTTGTGGTATGACATAGCCCCCAGTTTCAAGCAAACTCCGGTCCAAATATACTCTGAAGGAGCAAAGGTCAATATCACCGGTCTGGATAGTGGTACTACTTATTACTGGAGGGTGAGAGTGGGTAAAGCGGGCAGTTCAAACTTTGTGCCCGGTACCACTATTACCTTTGGTGCACCAACGCTTAGCCGTTTCTCTACCAGTTGGTCGTTTACCACTGCCCTCGGCGGTGCCCAATGGTCACCACTGGATATCCCCTCTGGGGTAGCTCCATCGCCTGGGGCTACCAATGTGCCAATAAGACCGGCTTTTGTCTGGAATCCGGCTGACGGGGCTACCGGCTATGAGTTTGAGTTGTCCCGAGATAGTGAATTTTCAGACACGGTCATGGCTCTAACTGGTGCTAACGCCTTATCCACTACTGTCTTAGCATGCACCCAGGATTTGGAGTATGACACTACCTATTTCTGGCGAGTAAGGGCTATCAGTGCTACCAGCCAAAGCCGGTGGGGGGTTGGGGTGTTCACCACCGAGGCGGCGCCGGAGGCGCCGCCCCAACCCCCTCCCTCTCCTCCGATTTCACCATCCCAGTCAGTGGTTCCTCTATACCTCTGGGTGGCACTGGGCATTAGTGTAGCTCTGGTTTTAGTCGTGCTTAGCCTCATAGTAATAATGTCAAGGCGAGGCTCTAGCTGAGGTCGTTTAGAAACCTATCCCCCTGACCCCCTTCCCTTATTAAGGGAAGGGGGAGTGTAGGTAGGTAAGAGAGGGGGCGAAGCCCCTCTCTAAAGTGTCTTCTCTCTCTCCTTCTCAAGGAGAAATACTAAAAGAGAGTTAAAGAGAGGCTTAGCCTCTCTTATAAAACTGATTCCCCTTCCCCTTGACAAGGGGAAGGGGATAAAGGGGATAGGGTTTATAAAAATTAAGGGGGTGAGGTTAATAAACAATCTCTAGCTTGGTAAAGTTTGACTTTCAATTAGCATCCGCTCTAAAATTTAGGGCTTTGTCCGGGAAGGAAAGGATGATTTAACATGAAGGGCTGGCGAATTGTGACTATTCTACTTTTGTGCCTGGTTTTAGCTGCAACTGCGGCTTGTGCTGGCGAACAGCAGGAAGCTGAGTGGCAACTGACTGAGGTGGTGCGGGGTGACCTGACGGTCAGCATCAGTGGCAGTGGTAACATAGGTGTTTCCCGTGAAGCGAACCTGGCTTTTGGCAGCGGTGGCAAGGTGGACAAGGTATATGTTAGCGAAGGTAACACGGTCAGTAAGGGTGATTTGCTGGCTAAGCTTGATACCAGTGCCCTGGAACTGGCTTTGGTTCAGGCGAAGGCGGCTCTGGCTCAGGCAGAAGTAGCCAGAGATGACGCTAAATATAATCTAAATCAGTTAACGGACGTACTACATGCCTCCTATGACAGGGTGACAATAGCTGAGGCGCAGCTCAAGGCAGCCGAGTTACAGGCTGAGGCGGCGAAGCAGGCTGTTACCCAGGCACAGAGGCAACTGGATGAGGCAATAATCACCGCCCCATTTAGCGGGCTGGTAGCCGCAATAAATGTTAAGGATGGCGATATTGTTCCATTGCCTACCATGGGTCCCAAGATAGTGGTTCATCTAATTGACCCCGGCAGCATGGAGCTCACTGCTGAGGTAGATGAGATAGACATTCCTGATGTGAAGCTGGGGCAAAGCGCCATTATCACTGTGGACGCATTACCTGGCAAGCAGTTTGACGGCGTGGTTACCTCCATTGGCTCGATGCCAATTGTGGAGGCTGGTTTAGTACTATATAGGGTCAAAATTAGCCTTGATGTTCCCGAAGGTTCCGGGCTTAAGCTTGGCATGAGCGCCACCGCTGACATCATAATCCAGCAGCGGAATAACGTCTTACTGGTGCCCGACCGGGCTATTGAGCGCGATAGCCAAGGTAATCCTATAGTTTGGGTTAAGCTCGACGAGCAAATCGAGAAAAGACCTGTGGTTATTGGCATAAGCGATGGTCTTCAGACCGAGATTTTAACTGGGCTTGATGAAGGCGAAATAGTAGCGGTGAAGAAGCGTGCCACACCAGAAACCCCAGGAGGGTTCCTTTTTGGGCAATAGGCTATGGGTATGATTGAGTTTGAAAGTGTGACAAAGGTTTACCGCATGGGCAATGTAGAGGTCTATGCCCTGAGGGGGGTAACCTTGTCTATCAAACAGGGCGAGATGATTTCTATCATCGGTGCCTCAGGCTCGGGTAAGTCGACCCTGCTCCATGTCATCGGCTGCCTGGATAGACTTACCTCGGGTAGTTACTTCTTTGAGGGGGCTGAGGTCAGCCGGCTTAATGATAATCAGTTGGCTGAGATGAGAAACAAAAAGTTTGGCTTTGTCTTTCAGGACTATAATCTTTTATCCCGTGCCACCGCCTTAGCCAATGTAGAGCTGCCTCTTATCTATGGTGGTAGCCGTAATAAGCGCCAGCCAGCTATGGAAGCCCTGGAGCGGGTGGGGCTGGGACCAAGGGCTAAGCATAAACCCACTGAGCTATCGGGTGGCGAGCAACAGCGGGTGGCTATAGCTCGGGCACTGGTGAATAACCCGGCCCTCATTTTGGCCGACGAGCCTACTGGCAACCTTGATAGTGCCGCCACCGCCGAGATTATCTCCATCTTCCGCCAGCTCAACCAGGATGGTATTACTGTAGTCATTGTTACCCACGAGGCGGACATAGCCGCTCAAACTCAGCGTATTATTCACCTCCGTGACGGGGAGATTATCAGCCAGTGAAGTTTGTTGAATCGTTAGCTATCGCCATAAGGTCGCTATTTGCCAACAAGTTGCGCTCCTCGCTAACCATGCTGGGCATCATAATTGGGGTTGGGGCGGTAATCACCCTGATGTCAGTGGGGAGGGGAGCCCAGGCGTCAATTACCTCCACCTTTGAACAGATGGGCACCAATTTACTCAGTGTAATCCCCAGCTCAGGCGAGGTTGGGGGGATAGCTGGAATGTCATATGCGTTCATGACGCCTACCCTCACCTTGGATGATGCCAAGGCTTTGGAGCGTATTCCCTCGGTGGTGGCGATAGACCCGGTAAATGAGAACTATGTTGAAGTAACCGCTGGCGGTGAAAGTAAGGTGGCTATAATTCATGGGGCTAGCCCGGCATATCAGCAGGTATACAATCACTCCCTAGCCTTAGGTCAGTTTATTTCGGATAGGAATGTAGCCTCAAGGGATATGGTGGTAGTGTTGGGGAACGAAGTAGCTGAAGACCTGTTTGGCGCTGACGACCCTGTGGGGCAGAAGGTTAAAATGAAAGGGAAACGGTTTACCGTTATCGGTGTTCTGGAGCCTAAGGGTGGGGCAATTATGGGGGTTAGCCTGGATAATGTAGTGGTGACACCAATAACCACCTTTCAAACCAAGCTATTTACCCAGCGCACTGCCCGCGGTGAAGACGCCGTTCAGTCAATCTCGGTTAAGGTAGCCAGCGCTGAGGTGATAGACGAGGTGAGAGAGGAGATTGAAACTATCCTGAGGAGGCGGCATCGGTTGTCAGTTGATGAGAAGAATGATTTTGCTGTCATCAGCATGGAGCAGATGCTCGGCATGTTACAGCAGGTAACCGGGATATTTACCATAGTTTTGGGGGCTATTGCCAGCATCTCCCTGCTGGTCGGTAGCATTGGCATTATGAATATCATGCTGGTCTCGGTAACCGAGCGCACCAGAGAGATAGGCATTCGTAAGGCAGTTGGGGCTAAACGGAGGGATATCCTGCTGCAATTCCTGATTGAGGCAGCGATACTTAGTCTGGTTGGTGGTGGCATCGGCATAGTTGGTGGCTGGGTGATATCATTTTTAATTTCTCACGTAAATCTTGGCGGGATAACCATTCATTCTGTGGTCTCGGCGGATATTGTGATTCTGGCTATCTCGGTGTCGGTGTTTATCGGTTTGGCATCGGGGATATACCCGGCAATGAGGGCAGCTAGGCTAAATCCTATTGATGCCCTGCGCTACGGATGAAGCAGATTTATGAACTGGGTTTGACGCGGTAGCTCTTTCTTTCAGTGATGAATTATACCTTGCCTTGAAACCTTTTTAGAGCCAAAGCCACGTGTTTGGGGACAAGGCCATCAATATCGCCGCCCAGGCTCGCTGCCTCCTTAAGCAAACTAGAGCTAAGAAACTGATATTCCACCCTCGCCATAAGACAGACCGTCTCTAGTTCAGGGTACAGCCTCTTGTTCATCATTGCCATATCAAATTCCCGCTCAAAGTCGGCACTCATTCTCAGTCCTCGCACCATAGCCTGCGCCTTTACCCTCCTGGCGAAATCAACGGTTAACCCGCTAAAGGACTCCACCTCAACATTGGGTAGGTCGGCTATTGCCTGCTTTATAAATTTCACCCTCTCTTCAGTAGTGAATAGCAGGGGCTTATTGGGGTTCTCATAGACACCGATGACTAGCTTGTCAAAAATCTTAGCTGCCCTGGTGGCGATATCAAGATGCCCGTTGGTTATCGGGTCAAAGCTGCCAGGATAGATAGCAATGCTCAACGTTCGCCCTCCTTTTGGTATACTATAATGCAACTATCACCATGGCGGTGCTCTTTTAGGCGATGCAATGTGGCATAGGTTGAATCCAGGGGAAGGTGGGGGGAGTGCGTCACCACTACAATCGTCTCTGGTCCGACTAATCTAGAGGTCGCCAGTTGCTCAATCACGCTGCCGATAGAAGAATCAGCATAGGGCGGGTCTATCAGTATAATGCTGTACTCATCTTTAAGAAAGGAAAGTGCCTTAGCCACGCTACAGCAATAAATGTGAGCCTGGGCGGCAAGTTTTGTCTTTTCCAGGTTTTCCCTGATTATACTACAACATCGTGGCTCCCGTTCAACAAAGTCAACCCAGCCGGCGCCACGGGATAAGGCCTCAATACCCAGGGCTCCGCTACCGGCGAACAGGTCGAGCACTCGTGACCAATTGCTGGTGGTTGTTTCCAGGATAGAGAAGATTGCCCCCCGGACTAAATCTGTCGCCGGGCGGGTGCCGGTCCCCTTTGGCACCTTAAGTCGGTGTCCTTTTGCCTCGCCAGCAATCACTCTCATCGTTTCAAACTGCCCTGCTTGGATGATAGCTAGTTTTAGCCTATATTGTCAATCTTCCTTATCAGCTGTTTCACCCTGGCTGCGGCATCTTTGGCTATTGGCCTACCACGATGCTACTTATTATTATGATATTTGGTTATTGGGACAAGGTCAACAGTGGGCAGATGGAGGTCGTTTAGCAACCTATCCCCCTGACCCCCTTCCCTTAAGAAGGGAAGGGAGAGTGTAGGTTAGAGGGGGATTAAGGGGTCCCCGCGAAATCCTGATTTCGTGGGGTAAGATTAAGGGGGTGAGGTTAATAAACAACCTCAGATGTCCTCTTGCCCTAAAAAAGTCAAGTGTGATATACTGGTAGCTGTTATTGTGGAAAGGGAGGAAGGTACTTGTTGGCAAACTATGGCTATATCGGCCTGTTTCTTCTAGTTGCCATTTTTTTTGCCGTTACTACTCTTCTTCTCCCCCTTTTCCTTAGTCTCCCGGCTCGCCTGGTTACATATTTTCGCCGACTTCGCCAGTATCTTCAGTTAAACCATCCTGTCCTTTTTAGACTGTTCTCCTCTCTCCCGTTTCCGGTCAGATTTCCCCAAATTGTTCCCTATAACCCCAATCCGGTCAAAAGCTCCACTTTTGAGTGTGGCATGGAGACCATAGGTAAGGCATGGGTTCAGTTTAATTTCCGCTATTATTTTTATGCCCTGATGTTTATTGCCCTTGACGTGCTGGTTGTTTTCCTCTACCCATGGGCGGCTGACCTCAGGCAACTGGGTTTTTTCGGCTTTATCGGGGTGCTTATTTTCATTTCCATCATTGTTGTTGGTTATATCTATGCCTGGAGGCGTAAGGTTTTGGAATGGAAGTAGGCGAGGTTTATTCTAGCCGGCAGCTTGATGCCGCCGAGGGTGAGCAAATTGAGTCGCTTAAGGCGCGTAGCCAACAGCCTATTCCTGACCCCGATGAGTGGTTGGAGGAGGAAGTCAAGCGCAATATCCTGCTGACCTCGGTAGACGCTATGCTCAATTGGTCACGGCGTTCTTCGCTGTGGCCGGTGGTTTGTTTTCCTGCCTGCTGCGCCTTTGAATTTATCACTACCGCCGCCTCTCGTTTTGATATCTCCCGCTTTGGTATGGAAATCATCCGTGCCTCGCCACGCCAGGCTGACCTGATGATTACCGCCGGGACACTGACCTGGAAGATGGCGCCTCAGGTAAGGCGAATCTATGACCAGATGGCGGAGCCGAAATGGGTGATAGCCATGGGGGCGTGTGCTATCAGCGGTGGTATTTTCGCTTCGTCTTATAGTGTGGTTACGGGATATAACCGCATAATTCCGGTTGATGTCTATGTGCCTGGATGTCCACCCCGTCCTGAAGCCTTGCTTTACGGCATAAGGATGTTGCATTACAAGATAGCTAAGATGAGCATTGCCAAAGAAAGAAGGTAAATAGAGGATGACGGTAGCCTTTTCTGGCGAAGGAATTGCCAGTCAAATAGAGGAGAATTTTCCACGGAGCGTTGTAGAATCTAGCCCAAAAAGCATAGTGGTCAATAAGGAGTCCCTATTTGCTGTAGCCAGTTATTTGAAGACTACGCCCGGGCTTGATTTTGGTTACCTCACGGCTATTACCGCTGTTGATTACTGTGACTACTTTGAGGTGGTATATCATCTAACCTCACTACAGCATAACCACAGCCTGGTGGTGAAGACCCGATGTTACGGTCGGGACAGCCCCAGCCTCCCCTCGGTGGTCAGTTTGTGGCGGGGGGCAGATTTCCAGGAGCGAGAGATTTATGACCTTATGGGGATTAGTTTTGACGGGCACCCCAATATGAAGCGCATCTTTCTCTGGGAGGGGTTTCAAGGACATCCATTGCGTAAGGATTATTTATAGAGAGATTATCTAGCAACCCATCCCCCTGCCCCCTTCCCTTAATAGGGAAGGGGGCAGTAAAGAAGAGAGGGGGCGAAGCCCCCTCTCTAAAGGCTCTCCTCTTAAAGGAGAATGAAAAGGGGGGGAAACGCCAAAAAACAAGGTATCTCTACTACCTAAAAAAGAAGAGTCAAAGAGAGGCGAAGCCTCTCTAGGAATAATCCCCTCTGGGGGAGAAGTTGAAGGGGTTTAATCTGACAGGGTGCCAGAGAGGGGCGCAGCCCCTCTCAAAAAACTGTCTTCCCCTTCCCCTTGTCAAGGGGATAAAGGGGATAGGGTTTAAAAAGAAATTTAAAGTGGGTGAGGGCAATAAATAATTTCATTTATGGACACGGTAGAAAATGGTAATTAAGACCGAGCCTTTTGTTGTTAATATAGGTCCGGCGCATCCCAGCACCCACGGGGTATTCCGCATGAGGACGACCCTTGATGGGGAGGTCATTGTTGATATGGAGCCAGTCTTTGGCTATCTTCATCGCGGGATTGAGAAGCTGGCTGAGGAGCGAACCTATACCGGGGTCATCCCGTTAACTGACAGGCTAGACTATCTAGCTTCAATGAGCAATAATCTAGCCTATGTTCTAGCCGTGGAGAAGCTGGCTGGGATTCCAGTTCCGGGACGGGCTGAATACCTCCGGGTTATTATGGCTGAACTGCAGCGCATCGCCAGTCACCTGATAGCAGTGGGCGCTTTCTTGAATGATTGTGGCGCCTTTATGACCCCCATCCTTTATATGCTCCGGGAAAGGGAAAAGATTCTAGACCTGTTTGAGATGGCTAGTGGTCAGCGGCTAACCTATAACTATATGCGGGTTGGCGGCGTTAGCCAGGACGTTCCTGAAGAGTTTATCCCTGCCCTAGATAAATTTGTTAAGGTAATGCCCGGTTTTATTGATGAATATGACCAGCTCCTGGCGGAGAATGAGATACTGCTGGCTCGTGCCAAAGGGGTGGGTATTCTACCTAAGGAGCTGGCGCTCAATATTTCTGCCAGCGGTCCGGTGCTCCGGGCTAGCGGGGTTAAATGGGATATTCGTAAGGCAGACCCGTACTCCATTTATGACCGCTTTGAATTTGATATACCGACCGGCAGCGTGGGCGACTGCTATGACCGCTACCGGGTAAGAATTCAGGAGATGCGGCAGAGTGTGCGCATCTTAAAGCAAGCTCTGGAGCAGTTGCCCCAAGGCGAGGTGAGAAGCGATGTGCCCCATTTGCTCCGCCCCCCGGTAGGTGAAGTCTATGGGCATATTGAAGCCCCCAAGGGTGAACTTGGCTTTTATCTGGTGTCAGATAATTCTATTGCTCCCTATCGCTTACACATCAGGGCACCAAGCCTTATCAACCTGACTGCCCTTCGCGATATGATTATCGGCTGGAAGGTGGCTGACGCTATAATCATCTTTGGTAGTATTGATATTTGTATGGGTGAGGTGGATAGATAGTGACAGTATTTGACTCTGGCTTTGGTTCATCGATTGGCTATGGGCAGACTCTACCCCCTGACTGGCCGGGAGGCTTTTGGTTTCACTGGGGGGTGTTTGTGGTTATTATCCTGGTGTTTGTTTTGGCTATGGTTATGGGATTTATCTATCTTGAGCGGCGGGGTATAGGGCGGTTTCAGGTGCGTCTCGGTCCCAACCGGGTTGGACCCTTCGGTGTTCTTCAGCCGGTGGCTGATGCCCTTAAAGTATTGATTAAGGAGGATATTACCCCGGCTAAAGGTGATAAACTGGTTCACTGGCTGGCTCCAGTGGTTGCTTTTGTCCCGGTAGTGATGATTTTTGCCGTGGTGCCGTTCCAGGGTGGGGCGCTACTGGCTGACCTCAATATCGGCATCCTTTATGTGGTGGCAATTAGCTCGGTGACTACGATGGGGATATTTATGGCGGGGTGGGGTTCCAATAATAAGTATTCTCTCCTTGGTGCCATGCGCCAGGTAGCTTCAGTGGTGAGCTATGAGATACCAGTAGTGCTATCCATTATTGGTGTGGTGCTGCTCGCTGGCTCGTTATCTTTAAGCCAGATAGTACTGGCTCAGGATATTCCCTTCATTTTGTTGCAGCCGCTGGGCTTCCTTCTCTTCTTCATTGGTGGCTGTGCCGAGATTAACCGCACCCCATTTGACCTCATGGAGGCTGACTCTGAGATTGTCGCTGGCTTTCATACCGAATACTCGGGAATGAAGTTTGCCCTGTTCTATCTGGTGGAATACGCCGAAGCCCTGGCTATCTCAGCTATAATTACCACCCTTTTCCTTGGTGGCTGGAGGGGGCCGGTGTTGCCCCCCTTTCTGTGGTTTCTTATTAAGGTGCTTGCCGTTTTCTTCCTCATTTTCTGGGTGAGGAGCACCATACCACGCATCAGGGTAGACCAGTTGATGGCATTTGCCTGGAAATGCCTTTTGCCTCTAGCCTTGATTAACCTGCTTATTACCGGCATAGAGGTGCTGGTCTTGCCTGAAGCTCTACCGTGGACGATTATATTTCTGAACCTGGCAATAATGGCAGTACTGATAGCTTTGTGGTCTAAACTCTTTCGTTTAGGAGGGGGAAGGGTTGAGGTTTGAACGGTATGGTATTGGTATAGCCAAAGGTATGGCGTTAACCCTTAAACATCTGTTTCGCCGGCCGATTACTACACAATACCCGGAAGAGAGGCTGGTTACCTCGCGGCGGATTCGGGGTAATGAGCTTGTCTGGGATAGGGAGAAATGCACTGGTTGCGCTACCTGTGCCAAGAGCTGTCCCCAGGGCACTATCCAGATTGCAACCTCAGTTAGTGCCGAGGAAAATAAATATGTCGTCGAGAAGTTTGAGGTAGATACCGGGTACTGCATCTTTTGTGGCTTGTGCGTTGAGGCTTGCCCTTACGAGGCGCTGTTTATGGGTTATGCCTACGAGCGGGCAAAATATCGGCGGGGTGAACTGGTACTGACCAAGGAGGAGCTGCTGGCATCGGACGAGAGGAAGCCCAGCGGTTATGCCCGACCCAAGATTGAGGTCACCTTACCTCGGCAGACGCTACTTCTTGACAGGGACAAGGTGAGAAAGTAATGGGACTTGAGATTGCTTTCTGGGCATTAGCCGTAGTAGGGATAATAGCTGCTTTAGCTGTAGTTTTGCTGGGCGATGTCTTCCGAGCCGCTCTCTCTCTAGTTCTTTGCTTCCTGACGGTGGCTGGAATCTATATCACCCTCAGTGCCGACTTTCTGGCAGCAGTGCAGGTTCTGATTTATGTTGGCGCCATATCGGTATTAATTATCCTGGCTATCATGCTGACCAGGGAGGTTCAGCGGGGTAGTCCGGCCAATAGGCTCCAAATCCCGGCTTTCATTGTTGCCCTGTTATTCCTGGGGGGAGTGGCTTTTGCCGTGCTCAATACCCCATGGCAGGTATCTGAAGTTACACCCCTGGAGCCAACTACCCCTGCCCTGGCTGGACTGCTTTTCGGTGAGGGCGGCTTTATCCTGCCTGTGGAGATTGCCCCTCTTCTGTTGCTGGCGGCTATCTTAGGGGCTATTGTCTTGGTTAGAGAGAAGTAAATTATGGCTATAGGTTTAGAGCATTATCTAATACTATCGGCAGTCCTGTTCTCCATTGGGTTATATGGTGCCCTAGCTAAACGCAACGCCATAGTGATTTTGATGTCTATTGAGCTTATGCTCAATGCGGTAAATATCGCTATGGTTGCCTTCTCTCGCTATATCGTGCCCTTGCTGCTGACCGGGCAGGTGTTTGTTATTTTTATTATGGTGGTGGCGGCAGCCGAGGCCGCCGTTGGCCTGGCGATAATAATTTCAATCTACCGCTACCGGGAAACTATTGATGCCACCAAGATTGATTTGATGAAGTGGTAAGCAAATTTTAAAGGAGAGTTAAAGAGAGACGCCATCTCTCTTGTATAACCCATCCCCCTGACCCCCTTCCCTTAGTAAGGGAAGGGGGAATGAAGATAAGAGAGGGGGCGAAGCCCCCTCTCTAAAACCTCTCCTCTTAGAAGAGAAGGGAAAGGGGAGAAACACTAAAAAACAAAGTGTCTCTACTACCTAAAAAGGATAAAAAGGGAGAGTTAAAGAGAGGCGAATACGGGGTAAAAAGTCTCAAATACATAAAAGGGAGTTTAAGAGGGACGAAGTCCCTCTTAAGAAAAAATCCTCCCCCTCTCCATAATAGGGAGATGGAGTCTTAGCATGAGGGGGATACAGGGGGTGAGGTAGAAACTCAATATGTGGGTAGAGGTTAAACAGGTAAAAAGCTTGATGCTCGCTGAGATGTGGAAGGAGCTGTTTGAGGGTGAAGGGATACCCACCCGCATCATCCCTGTCGCTGGTGAGCCCAGAGATAGGGAGATGGCTAGCTATTCTATCCTTGTGCCCAAGGATAAGGAGCACGTTATCCAAGAGGTATTGAGGAAGCTGTAATGCCGTATCAATTGGTCTGGCTTATTTTTCTACTGCCCCTTTTCTCCTTTGCCATAATATCGCTGTTCTTCAGGCCCTTCCTTAATCATAAGCCCAAGCTGGGTGGCTATATCACTATTGCCTCTCTCTTAGGTTCTTTTGCTCTCTCAGTCTGGGTATTAATGGAGGTTATGGCTGTCCCGGGCCATGAGCTACCAGTACCCGATATCAACTGGGTGGTTATTGAAGGTGGGATTACCATTCACCTCGGGCTAATGGTAGATTCGCTGACGGCGGTGATGCTCATTGTGGTCAGCCTGGTCAGCCTGATGGTTCAGATTTATTCCCAGGGCTATATGCATGGCGACCCTGGTTATCACCGCTACTTCGCCTTTATGTCGCTGTTTACCGGCTCAATGCTGGCTCTAGTTCTGGCTGACAATCTTCTCTTCCTTTATGTTTTCTGGGAGATGGTTGGCTTATGCTCTTATCTGCTTATTGGCTTCTGGTTCCATCGTCCGGCGGCGGCTAGTGCCGCCAAGAAGGCGTTTATTGTTACCCGGCTTGGCGACTTTGGCTTCCTGGCGGCAATCCTGCTTCTCTTCTTCAACACTGGAACTTTTGATATTGCTAAACTCCATTCACTAGCTATCACCGGGGCGCTAGCGGGCACAACCCTTACCTGGGCGGCGATTGGTATCTTTGCCGGCGCTGTGGGCAAGTCAGCTCAGTTCCCCCTCCATGTGTGGTTGCCTGATGCTATGGAGGGCCCCACTCCGGTCAGTGCCCTAATCCATGCCGCCACTATGGTAGCGGCCGGCGTCTTTCTGGTTGCCCGCACCTTCCCTCTGTTTGAGCACTCGGTTGAGGCGCTGACCACAGTGGCGGTCATCGGTGGCTTTACCGCTATTTTTGCCGCCACTATGGGCCTGGTAATGACCGATATTAAGCGAGTCCTGGCTTATTCTACTATCAGCCAGTTGGGCTATATGATGCTTGGGCTGGGGGCTGGGAGCATAGCCATTGGTATCTTCCACCTGTTTAACCACGCTTTCTTCAAAGCCCTGTTGTTTCTGGGGGCGGGCAGCGTCAATCATGCCACCGGGACATTTGATATCAGGGAGATGGGTGGACTGCGCAAGTTTATGCCCTGGACTTATGCCACCTTTGTCATTGCCTCATTGAGTATTGCCGGCATCTGGCCTCTTTCCGGGTTCTGGAGCAAGGACGAGATTCTAGCTGCCTCTTTACAAAACCAGCCCATCCTGTTCGCTCTGGCGATGCTCACCGTATTTATGACTGCCTTCTATATGTTCCGAGTGGTTTTTTTGACCTTCGGTGGTGAGTATCGTGGTGGTGCTAAAGCACACGGCAAGCCTCACGAATCGCCATTGGTTATGGTTATGCCTATGGTATTGCTGGCTATCCTATCGGTGGCCTCCGGTTTCTGGAATGTTACCGGCGCCTTTGGGCAGTTTATGGGTCATGGCGAGACTCATAGCTTTGTTGACGGATTTTTCGGTATTCTAGCTCAGCCTTTGCCCTGGCTCTCGCTAATACTGGCTGGTCTGGGCATTTTGCTTGCCTACGCTATGTATAGTGCCAAATGGCTATCGGCGGAGCAGGTGGGCAGCATGTTTAAGCCGCTATACACCCTGTTCTACAGGAAATACTGGTTTGATGAGCTCTATGAAGGCATTATCGTGAGGATAGTGCTGCTTAAGGGATTATTTGCTGGGTTTCAGCTCTTTGACAGTTATGGTGTTGATGGGGCGGTAAATGGGGTGGCAAGTGGGGCTATAGCCACCGGCAGAGCTCTGCGGAAGGCGCATACCGGGCAACTGCAATTATATGGTCTGTTCATTGGCATAGGTATTCTGGCGATTATTCTCTGTTTGTATTTCTTTGGATGAATGTTTTATGCATTGCCTACAAGGAGGTTATTTAGCAACCTATCCCCCTGCCCCCTTCCCTTATCAAGGGAAGGAGGAGTGAAAGTAAGAGAGGGACGAAGCCCCCTCTCTAAAATCTCTTTCTAGTTAAAGGGGGGAATAGAGAAGAAAGTATAAGAGAGGTGAAACCCCTCCAAAGTAAACCATCCTCTTGGAGGAGAAAAGGTTGAAGGAGAGTTAAAGAGAGGCGAAGCCTCTCTTGCAAAACCAATTCCCCCTCTCCTTGAGAAGGAGAGGGGGAATAAGGGGGTGAGGTTGATAAAGACTATCTATAGGAGTCAGTGTAGCTGAACTTCAAGAGGGTGAAATGAGTATGAGAAACAAACTGGGTAATTTGGGATGGCTTGGATTTTTGGGCTTTCTAGGGTTCCTGGGAGGCATAGAACCGAACTTGTATTATCTATTCTTTCTATTCTTCTTGTTTTTCCTAGGATTTATTCCAAAGAAGTCTAAAGGGTGAGAAAAATCATTAGCGGAGTGAGCGTTGGACTTTAATTATCTGACAACTATAATCTTCCTGCCCGTGGTGGGGGCAATTTTGATTGCCTTTATCCCTGGGCTGTCCGAGCGGCTGATTAAGTGGCTAGCTGCCCTGTTTACCTTTTTCTCGCTGGCGCTGTCCCTCTATGCCTTTGCCATCTTTGACCGCTCAGGCGGCGCCATCCAGTTTGAGGAAAAGTTTTCCTGGATTCCCGCCATTAACGCTCACTACCACGTGGGCGTCGATGGCTTGAGCCTTCCCTTAGTAATATTGATGAGCATCCTCGGTTTTTTGGTGGTTCTCATCTCGTGGAAGGTTGACCTCAGACCCAGGGAGTATTTTGCCTGGCTTCTGCTTCTGGAAACCAGCATTTTGGGGGTATTCTGCTCCCTTGACCTGCTTTTGTTCTTCCTCTTCTGGGAGATAGAGGTTATCCCGATGTATTTCTTAATCTCCATCTGGGGGACGGGGAGAAGGGAATACTCGGCGATAAAGTATGTTGTATATACTTTATTCGGCAGTGCCATGATGCTAGCTGGCATCCTCAGCCTGTACTTTGCCACCGGCAGCCTCAGCATGGTGGAGATAGCCCAAGGCGGGCTGGCTATGATTCAGTCAGTTATGCCAGTGGTGGCTATCTTCTTCCTCTTGCTCACCGGCTTTGCCGTCAAGCTGCCTGTTTTCCCACTGCATACCTGGCTGCCCGATGCCCATACCGATGCCCCGACGGCGGTGAGTGTGGTGCTGGCAGGGGCGCTGCTTAAGATGGGCGGCTACGGGATGATTAGGCTATGCGTTAGCATATTTCCCACCGTTGCCCAACAATATGCCCTCATTCTGGTAATCCTGGCGGTGGTTAATGTCCTCTACGGGGCGGCGGTAACCTTGAGGCAGACCGACCTAAAGAGGCTGATTGCCTACAGCAGTATCAGCCATATGGGCTATGTGCTTCTCGGCATCTTTGCTTTAGGTCAGGTAAGTCTGGTTGGGGCTACCTTGCAGATGTTCAGCCACGGCTTTATCACTGGGCTGCTGTTTGCTATGGCAGGTCTGGTGATGCACAATGCCGGGGAGCGAGACCTGCGCCAGCTCGGTGGTTTGGCAAGGCAGATGCCAATTATCGCTGTTATCTTCTCGGTGGCTGGGCTGGCTGCCCTGGGACTACCGACCACCAGTGGCTTTGCCGCCGAGTTTCTGGTCTTCGTCGGCAGTTATTCCAGCACCATCGTTTCCGGGATTCAGGTCTACACTATCCTCGGTGTGCTGGGTATTGTTATCACCGCCGGCTATATTTTGTGGATGCTGCAAAGAGTGTTCTACGGTCCGGTGCTGAAGCAATTTGACAAAGCCAAGGACGCCGATATTCTGGAGAGGGTGTATATCTTCACCTTTATCGCCGTGATTATGCTGGTCGGCATCTATCCGGCAATTCTGACCGATGTTATTAAGACGGGCATTATGCCCATAGTGGGGTTATTAGGTGGTTAAAATATGTTGAATCTTGAGCTATTAACACCTGAGCTAACTCTGGCTGTTTTTGCCATCGTTGTAATCCTGCTTGACCTTGTTATCCAGCGGAAGGGGTGGCTGGTGGTGGTCAGCATTGCTGGGGTGGTAGTAGCCGCCGGCTTCACCATAGCTATGTGGGGAGGCAGCTCGCAGGCTTTGTTCAATAATATGCTGGCGGTGGATAACTTTGCTCTGTTCTTTAAGCTGCTATTCTTAGCCATCGCGGTTCTGGTTATTCTCGCCTCGGTGGACTATGTCTCCAAGTTTGCTTGCTTTCAGGGCGAATACTACGCATTGGTGCTATTGTCTGCCCTGGGCATGATGCTGATGGCAGCTACCGCCGAGTTAATCTCTATCTATATGGCTCTAGAGCTGACCAGCATATCTTTATATGTTCTGGTTGGCTTTCTCAAAGACCCTAAATCAACCGAGGCCTCGCTCAAGTATCTATTGCTGGGGGCAGTAGCCTCGGCAGTCCTGCTCTTTGGCATGGCGCTTGTCTTTGGCTTTACTGGCAAGACGCAGCTGGGGGAGATTGCCCAGGTTATCCAGGCGCTTTCGCTATCCGGTGTTCTAGCCAGCCCGGGGCTTATCCTGGGCATGGTGTTGATGGTAGCCGGCTTTGGCTTTAAGATTGCAGCTATCCCATTCCATATGTGGGTGCCCGATGTCTATGAGGGAGCGCCAACTCCGATAACTGCCTACCTATCTGTAGCCAGTAAGGCTGCCGGCTTTGCCATTATCCTCAGGGTGTTCTATTCTGCCTTTGGGCTTCCATCATGGCTGAGCCTGGACTGGGGGTTAATCTTCGCTGTGCTGGCGGCTATCGGTATGACCCTGGGCAATATAGTTGCTATTCCTCAGACCAATATCAAGCGCATGTTGGGTTACTCCAGTATAGCTCAGGCTGGCTACCTTATGGTGGGGTTAGCTACTGTGGGGTTGTCTCCAGTGGTAGATATTCTGGGCAGGAGTGGACTCCTCTTCTTCCTTGCCAGCTACGCCTTGACTAACCTGGGTGCCTTTACTGCCATCATTGCCATCTCCGGCAAGCTTGATAGCGACTTAATTGGCGACTATTCGGGAATGGGGAGGCGGGCGCCGCTGCTGGCTTTAGCCCTGACGCTATGTCTTATTTCCCTGATTGGCATGCCGCCAGCCGCCGGGTTTATGGCTAAGTTCTACATCTTCAGTGGGGCAGTACAGCATGGCTTGCTGTGGCTGGTGGTTATTGCCGTAATAAATAGCGTAATATCCGCCTACTACTATCTGAGGGTGGTAAAGGTAATGTGGCTTGGTGAGCCAGACTCTGAGGAGAAGGTGCCCTCTTCCGGGGCTTTACGGCTGGCTCTGTCCCTCTCCTGCCTCGGCGTCCTGCTACTTGGTATTATCCCCGGCTACGTAATGAAGCTCGCCGAGTTTGGCGCTAGGATGTTCGTTTT
>CAZYZL010000006.1:0-2225 GCA_964652005.1 uncultured Dehalococcoidales bacterium
ACCTTAACCTGGCAGCCCTTTACTTTGACCGTTTAATCTTGCTCAAAGAGGGCAGGGTCTGGGCTGATGGAACTCCAAGCGAGGTCTTGACCGAGGCTAAAATAAGCGAGGTCTTTTCCGCATCAGTTAGGGTGGAACGGCACCCCCTTACCGGCGCTCCTCATATAGTGGTTATGCCTAAGGGGAACGGTATCAAGCGAGGATAGACTCTATCTTCTTACCGGCACGCCCCTCTCAGCTAGGTAGTCCTTTACTTGGCGAACCGAGTAGACCTGATAGTGGAAGATACTGGCAGCAAGAACAGCATCAGCCTTCCCATCGACTAGCACCTGGTAGAGATGCTCCGGGCTCCCGGCACCACCGCTGGCGATAACCGGCACCACCACTGAACCACTGATAATACGGGTTAGCTCAATATCATACCCAGTGCGATGTCCATCGGCATCCCAGCTGGTAAGGAGCAACTCCCCGGCACCGAGCACAACAGCCTGTTTCGCCCAAGCAACGGCATCGATTCCCGTTGGCTTCCGCCCCCCATGGGTACAGACCTCCCATTGGGGCACACCAGCCGATATTACTCGCTTGGCATCAATGGCTACCACGATGCACTGAGAGCCGAACCGCTTTGCCCCATCAATGATAAGCCGAGGATTAAGTACCGCAGCAGTATTGATGGCTGTTTTGTCAGCCCCTGCCTCCAGCATACGCCGCATATCCTGAGTGCTGCGCAGCCCGCCGCCAACAGTGAGCGGAATAAAGACCTGCTCCGAGACGCGCTTAACCACATCTACCATGGTATCACGACCTTCAGGTGTGGCGCCAATATCCAAGAAGACCAGCTCGTCAGCACCTTCCTTGTAGTAGAAGGCAGCCATGTCGACAGGGTCACCAACGTCTCGAAGGTCACTAAAGCTGGTGCCTTTGACCACCCGCCCTTGAGTCACATCAAGACAGGGGATAACCCTCTTGGTTAACATCGCCGAAACCGTCCTGTACTAACTTAGTGCCATGTGCAAAAAGTTGGCATACATCCTCAGGCCGTATTCCCCGCTCTTCTCAGGGTGAAACTGGGTCGCCACCAGATTGCCCTTAATCATGACACTACACATAGACACACCATATTCTGTGGTGCCAGCTATAACCGTTTTATCATCGGGGTCAACATAGTAACTGTGGACAAAATAGAAGTTGGCTTCATCCGGTATAGCGTTGAAAGTAGGATGCGCTACTCTCTGCTTTACCTGGTTCCAACCTATATGGGGTATCTTGACCCCCGAACCCAACCTCCTGACAATGCCGGGAACCACCCCTAGGCACTCCTGCCAACCCCCCTCCTCAGTCCCCTGGAGCATGACCTGCATGCCAATGCAGATAGCGAAAAGAGGGCGCCCCTCAGAGATTAGCTGGCGAATAACTTCAGACATGCCTGATTGTACCAAACTGTGCATGGTACCGGCAGCAGCACCTACACCGGGGAAGATGACGGCAGCAGCACCAAGCACATCGTCCGGATTGTTGGTCACCCTTGGCTGATAACCCAACTTAGTTATGGCATTGGCGACGCTACGCAAATTCCCGGCACCGTAGTCGATTATGGCAATCCTATCGTCCCTCATCGATTCTTTTCTCCGATGCTCCAATGCCTAGCGCAACTTTATTGTATCATATCTAGTAACTCTTGGTGGACATGACTTGAGGCAAGGACTATAATTTCATTAGTGATGGGTTTTCAACCTAAAATCAGTATTCTTTACACCAAGGATGAGATACAAGCCACAGTCAAAAAGCTAGCGGCTGAAATCAGGCAAGATTACCTCGGCAAACAGCCTATCCTGATTGGAGTCCTAAAGGGTTCCTTTATGTTCCTGGCTGACCTTATCCGGCTTCTTGATTTCCCGCTGGAGGTGGAGTTTATCAGGCTATCCAGCTATAGCGGCAGGGAAAGTTCAGGGAAGATTAAACTGGTGCAGGGTGTCCAGTCTATAATTAGAGGCAGGCATGTTCTGGTCATTGAGGACATTATAGATACTGGTCTCACTACTGCTTTTGTTTTAGATTATCTAGGCAAGAAAAAGCCAGCCTCATTAAAGCTCTGTGTTCTGACTGATAAGCCGTCCCGGCGGCAGACTCCGGTCAAAATTGATTACCGGGGGTTAACTGTTCCCAATAAGTTTATCGTTGGCTATGGCTTGGACTGGGATGAGAGGTTTCGCAATCTTCCCGAT
>CAZYZL010000006.1:2325-22340 GCA_964652005.1 uncultured Dehalococcoidales bacterium
GTTTATCGTTGGCTATGGCTTGGACTGGGATGAGAGGTTTCGCAATCTTCCCGATGTATACGTCGTGGAGTGATAAAGCCAGAGTAGATTGAAGGGGCGAAGCCCCTTCAAAATTTATACCTCCCCCTCTCCAAGAGTGGAGAGGGGGATAAAGGGGGTGAGGTTGACAAATAACCTCCTAATCTCAGTAGCTAAGGGAGAGCTTCCCGCCGACCTGCTTCTGGCTAACGCCAAGGTGGTCAACGCCTTTAGCGGTGAGATTGAACCTGGCAACGTAGCTATTTGTGGGGATAGGATAGCCGGGGTGGGGGACTACCACCAAGCGAAACAGGTGCTGGATTTGGGGGGTAAATATATTGCCCCTAGTCTTATCAATGGACATATTCACCCTGAGAGCTCTATGCTTGATATTGGTCAATACGCCCGGGCGGTAGTGCCCCATGGCACCACTGCCCTAGTTACCGACCTCCACGAGATAGCCAACGTCTGTGGTCTGGAGGGCATAAGGTATGTGTTGAACTACAGCCGCCGTCTGCCTTTTGACCTGTTCCTGATGGCTCCCTCCTGTGTGCCAGCAACCAACTTGGAAACCTCGGGAGCCAGCCTCGGTCCTGAAGATATTCGTCAGGTTCTAGGCTGGAAGAACTGTATCGGGCTGGGTGAGATGATGAATTTCCCCGGCGTTCTCAGTGGTGATAAGACAGTGCTGAGAAAAATCAGCTTGGCGAGAGGAAAGATTATTGATGGTCATGCCCCCGACATCACTGGCAAAGACCTCAGCGCCTATATTGCCACCGGTATTTATTCTGACCATGAGTCTGTTTCTATTGAGGAAGCAACGGAGAAGCTGAGGCAGGGCATGTTTATCATGATTCGGGAAGGTTCTTCAGAGAAAAACCTGGATGCCCTGCTGCCTCTGGTCACCGATAAAACTTACAAAAGGTGTCTTTTAGTGGTTGATGACCGCAGTTGCGTTGACCTGCTGAGGGATGGCGATATTGATGCTGTGGTGCGAAAGGCAATTCGCCACGGGCTTGACCCGGTGCGGGCAATTCAGCTAGCTAGCATTAATCCAGCAGAGTATTTCAGGCTGGACCGGCTTGGGGCAGTAGCCCCCGGCTATATGGCTAATTTAATTGTGGTCAGTAATTTATCCCGGTTACAAATAGAAATGGTTTTCTACCGAGGTCGCCTGGTAGCCAAAAAGGGGGAGCCGCTATTCCCCCTGCCTCAAGCCACCGGCAAAGGACTGACCAATACTGTGAAGATTAAGCCCTTCAATATAGAGGCGCTTAGGCTCCCAGCTTCTGAGGAAGCTGAGCCGATTATTGAGGTTGTCCCCGGTCAGATAATCACCCATAAGAGGAGGGAGAAAATCAAGGCTATCCATGGGGCGATTATGCCTGATATTGGGAGGGATATCCTGAAGCTGGTGGTCGTGGAGAGGCACAAAGCTACTGGCAACATAGGCGTAAGTTTGGTTACCGGCTTTGGCTTAAAGAGGGGGGCGCTGGCTTCATCCATTGCCCATGATTCTCATAACCTCATTGCTGTCGGCACCAATGATGAGGATATATTCACCGCCATTAAGGAGATTGAACGGCTACAGGGTGGTCTGGTGGCTGCTGCCGGGGGCAAGGTATTAGCCAGCCTACCTCTACCCGTTGCTGGGCTATTATCCGACGAGCCACTAGAGGTAGTAGTGAGTAAACTGGAGACACTGGAGCAGATAGCCACCGAACTGGGAACGACACTAGCGTCACCATTTGCCACCCTCTCCTTCCTGGCATTGCCGGTAATCCCTGAAATCAGGCTCACCGACCGAGGGGTGGTAGAACTTTAGCCAAATAGGATATAATGAGCTAGATGGGGAAGTGCCGGAACTGGCAGACGGGCATGACTTAGGATCATGTGCCGAAAGGCGTCGGGGTTCGAGTCCCCGCTTCCCCACCACCAATTTAGCCTATTCTAAACCCCCATTTATAAAATAGTGCCAAAGGGTATTGACAAAAATCAGAAATCGTGGTATTATATAAGTTTGTAATTATGCCACTTCAACTTTCACCTTATTATACCTCTCCATTAACCACGGGTTTAATCTTGGGTTAGTGCTATTTTGGTGCAAATTTTGCCCACTTATTTTTAGGAGTAGAGCAAGAGATGGTTTTTATGTTGCCAACAAACATTGAGCACAAGTCGCCTCCTGTCCCCAGAAAATCTTACGCCAGGTTGCCCCAGATATTGGAGGTGCCAAATCTACTTAGGATTCAAACAGACTCATTCCACTGGTTTCAGGAACAGGGGCTAAGGCAGTTGCTGGAGGAGATATCCCCTATTGAGGACTTCACTGGCAACAGGCTGGCACTTAGCTTCACAGACTATGAATTCCGCGAGCCCCATCACAGTGAGCTGGAATGCCGCCAGAGAGACCTGACGTACTCAGCCCCCCTCTATGTCAGGACGCAACTACTGGTTAAGGAAACGGGGGAAATCAAGGAACAAGACCTATTCTTCGGTGACATTCCACTGATGACAGCCAAAGGCACCTTTATTACCACTGGTGCTGAGCGGGTAGCCGTAAGCCAGTTACTCCGTTCTCCGGGCGTCCATTTCTCCATCGAAGAAGATGCCACCAGCGGTCGTGAATTGTGCCATGCCAAACTAATCCCTGCCCGTGGGGCTTGGCTGGAGTTTGAGACCAGCAATCGGGATGTAATCTCAGCTAAGATAGATGGCAAACGCAAGATTCCTATTACCACACTGCTGCGGGCTATCGGATATGGCAGTGAAAAGCAACTGCAGACGCTGTTCTCCACGGAGGATAACTCCCCGGAGCACCAATATATCCGCTCAACCATAGAGCGTGAACCTTTGGTCAAGGATGAGCCTGAGGCTCTGCTCGATATTTATAGAAAGTTGCGTCCCGGAGACCCACCTAATATTGAAAATGCCAGAAAACTGCTAAAGAACCTGTTCTTTGATCCCGTGCGTTACGACCTGGGCGAGGTAGGTCGCTATAAGCTTAACAAGCGACTAGGAGTTGATATTCCGGAAAGCCAACGGGCTCTAACTAAGGAAGATATTGTCGAGATAGTAAGACACATCATTATGATTAATAACGGGAACGATACCCCGGATGATGTTGACCACCTGGGAAATCGGCGAGTGCGCACCGTTGGTGAGCTAATTCAAAACCAATTTCGCATTGGGTTACTGCGCCTAGAGCGAGTGGTTAGGGAGCGAATGAGTATTATCGATGCTGAGGCGGTTACCCCCAGTGCCTTGGTCAATATTCGCCCGGTAATGGCAGCAGTCAGGGAGTTCTTCGGTGGTTCACAGCTATCACAGTTTATGGATCAAACCAACCCATTGGCTGAGCTAACTCACAAGCGCCGACTATCGGCAATGGGACCAGGAGGCCTATCACGAGAGCGGGCTGGGTTTGAGGTCAGGGATGTCCACTTCTCCCACTATGGCAGGATCTGCCCCATTGAGACGCCAGAGGGGCCTAACATTGGCCTCATCGGCTCTCTAGCTACCTATGGGCAGGTTAACCGATATGGCTTCATTGAGACACCATACCGCAAGGTTATTGCCGAGGTGAACAATACCCATGATGAGCTGGTGGGCAGGACAACTGGGGAGGCAGTGCTCAACGACAAGGACAATACCATAGTAGAAGCCAAGACTATCATTACCCCCAAACTTGCCACCAAGCTATCCCGGCTACCGCCCAGAAGGATAAAGGTAGTGCCCTTTGTCTCTAATGAGGTGGTCTACCTATCGGCTGACAAAGAGGACGAGTATATCATTGCTCAGGCTAATGCTCAGCTTGATCAAAATAGCCAATTTGCCGACGAGAAGGTCGAAGCCAGATACGCTGACCGCTACGTGCTGGTGGCACCCGATGAGATTCAATTTATGGATGTTTCACCCAAGCAGATAGTTAGCGTTGCCACATCATTAATACCCTTCCTTGAGCATAACGATGCTAATCGTGCCCTGATGGGGTCTAATATGCAGCGGCAAGCGGTACCCCTGCTCCGCCCTGAGGCACCGGTGGTAGCCACAGGTATGGAGGCGGAAGTTGCCAAGCACAGTGGGCAGGTCATCTTTGCCCAAAATGCCGGGGTAGTCACCTCGGTTACCGGCTCACAGATTGTGGTTACCAGGGATAACGGCGATAAGGACATATACCCGTTAATGAAATTTGTCCGCACCAATCAGGGGACGTGCATCAGCCAGCAGCCAATAGTAAGCAAGGGCAACCGGGTGGAGGTGGGGCAGGTTCTAGCCGATAGCTCATCTACTGAATATGGGGAGTTGGCTCTGGGGCAGAATGTAATTTGTGCCTTTATGAGCTGGGAAGGCTACAACTTTGAGGATGCTATTATCATTAGTAATCGCCTGGTGGAGCAGGACAAGTTTACCTCCATTCACATTGAGAAGCGTGAGATAGAAGCCCGGGATACTAAGTTGGGACCGGAAGAGATAACCAGGGATATACCCAATGTAGGTGAGGAAAGCCTACGCGAGCTTGACGAAAATGGCATCGTTCGGATTGGTGCTGAGGTGGGGCCAGACGACATACTGGTGGGCAAGATTACCCCTAAAGGGGAGACCGAGCTATCGGCTGAGGAAAAACTGCTCAGGGCTATCTTTGGTGAGAAAGCCAGGGAGGTGAAGGACACCTCCCTGCGAGTGCCTCACGGCGAGTGGGGCAAGGTGATTAATGTACGGCGTTTCTCCCGGCCAAATGATGAACTGCCGGCTGGAGTCAATGAGTGGGTACAGGTCTGGATTGCCCAGAAGCGAAAGGTCTCTGTAGGTGATAAGCTGGCTGGGCGGCACGGCAACAAGGGGGTCATCTCCCTGATAGCGCCAGTTGAGGATATGCCCTTCCTTCCCGACGGTACCCCGGTAGATATTATCATCAACCCCATAGGTGTGCCATCACGGATGAATCTGGGGCAAGTTCTGGAAACCCACCTAGGATGGGCTGCCCAGATGCTGGGGGTCAAGGTACTTACCCCGGTTTTTGATGGTGCCAGTGATACTGACATTGAGGATGCCCTAGCCAGAGCCTGGATAGCTCAAAGAGCTGGAGCAGTTGACCTCAGCCCCAGTAATGACCGCCCCAGCCTGCAACTGGAGAAGGCTAAGCAGTGGCTAGAAAGCCAGGGCTACAATGCTGACAGGGTATTCAGTGATAACTACCCTGGGGAGGCAAAGGAGGTTTGCCTACATCTATGGCTTGAAGACCTGGGCACCACCAGCCGAGACCTTGACCAACAGCAACTAGAGCAGGTAGTGGAGAAGGTAAAGACGGAACGTAACCTCCCGCCTCCTATCATGGGCAAGGTTATACTCCGCGACGGAAGGACTGGTCAGCCTTTTGACCAGCCGGTAACGGTGGGAAGCATCTACATGATGAAGCTAATCCACCTGGTCGAGGATAAGGTTCACGCCCGCTCCACCGGCCCATACTCCTTGATTACCCAACAGCCCTTGGGCGGTAAGGCTCAATTCGGCGGTCAGCGCTTTGGTGAGATGGAGGTATGGGCACTAGAAGCCTATGGCGCTGCCCACAACCTTCAAGAAATCCTGACCATCAAGTCAGACGATGTCACCGGTAGAGCCAAAACCTATGAGGCGATAGTTAAGAATGAGGATATCCTCCAACCCGGGGTGCCAGAATCATTCAAGGTTTTGATTATGGAGCTACGAAGCCTGGGACTGGCTATTGAAGTGCTTAACGAAGAGGAAAGGGCAACACCTGCCGAGGAAACTAGTGAGACCGCCGAACTTGAGGCAGGGCTTGAAACCGTGGAGAATATAACTCAACAAGAGGTGAAAGAGGAAGATGCTTGAAGTCAACGATTTTGATGCTATCCGCATCTCACTGGCTTCACCAGAACAGATTAGGAGCTGGTCATACGGAGAGGTAACCAAGCCAGAGACTATCAACTACCGCACCCTGAAGCCAGAAAGGGATGGACTTTTCTGTGAGCGAATCTTTGGTCCAACCAAGGACTTTGAATGCTATTGCGGCAAGTATAAAAGGATACGCTACAAGGGGATTATCTGCGATAAGTGTGGCGTCGAGGTCGCCCGGGCTAAGGTGCGCCGGGAGCGCATGGGACACATTGAGCTGGCTTGCCCGGTGAGTCATATCTGGTTTGCCAAGGGGATACCCAGCCGAATGGGGCTACTACTTGATTTGTCACCGCGGAGCTTGGAGCGTGTCCTATACTTCTCTCATTATATCATTACCTCTATAGATGAGGAGGCACGCCAGAAAGCAATCGAGCAACTCAAGGAGAATAGCCTACAGCACATAGCTGAGCGCCAGAGTGCCGTGGAGGCTAAAATTGCCCAGATGGAGCAGCAGGGGGCAACAATAGATGAGATAGACCAATTGCGGCGCCGCTTTGCCGAGGAAAAAGCCCAGATTGAGGACAGGCTTTCTACTGATGTGGAACAGCTAAAGGACCTGTGGAAATGCGCCCTACTCACCGAGAATCAATATCATGAGCTGAAACAAAAATACGGTCAAGTTTTTACCGCCGGGATGGGGGCTGAGGCTATCCTGCAGTTACTTAAGGACTTCAACCTGGATGAAATGCGCAACGAGCTAATCCAGGAAACCCGTTCTGCTTCCGGTCAACGCCGCCGACGGGCGGCTAAGCAGCTACAGGTAGTGGAGGCTTTCCGCCGCAGTGGCAATAAGCCAGAGTGGATGATTTCGACCGTATTGCCTGTCCTACCACCCGACCTCCGACCTATGGTTCAGTTAGACGGAGGTAGATTTGCCACCAGCGACCTTAATGATCTCTACCGGCGAGTCATAAACCGCAATAACCGGCTACGCCACCTGCTGGAAATAGGGGCACCGGAGATTATCGTCCGCAACGAGAAAAGAATGCTTCAGGAGGCGGTTGATTCCCTTGTTGATAACGGAAGGAGAGGGCGAGCCGTCTCGATTAGCGGTAATCATAAGTTGAAGTCGCTATCAGATATGCTCCGGGGCAAACAAGGACGCTTTCGCCAGAATTTACTGGGCAAGCGGGTTGACTATAGCGGGCGCTCGGTTATTGTTGTCGGTCCCGAGCTTAACCTTAACCAGTGCGGGCTACCAAGACGAATGGCAGTGGAGCTATTTAAGCCCTTCATTATGCGTCGGCTGGTGGAGCAGGGGTTAGCCCACAACATCAAGAGTGCCCGCCGGCTGGTGGAGAGAAAAAAGCCAGAGGTATATGACATACTTGAGGAGGTGGTTAAGGAGCGACCGGTGTTGCTTAACCGGGCTCCCACCCTGCACCGGCTTAGCATTCAAGCCTTTGAGCCGGTGCTCATCGATGGTAGTGCCATCCAGATTCATCCTTTGGTCTGCGCTGCCTTCAATGCTGATTTTGATGGTGACCAGATGGCAACCCACATTCCCCTGTCCAGAGCTGCGGTTAAGGAAGCTAGAGAGGTCATGCTCAGCATCCACAATATGCTGCTGCCAAGCTCTGGCGAGCCAATAGTAACCCCAACCCTGGACATGGTCCTTGGCTGCTATTACCTGACTACTGTCATACCCAGAGCCAAAGGTGAGGGCTCAATCTTCGGCAGTTTTGACGAGGCAAAGCTGGCCTATGAACTGGGACATATTGACCTTAGAGCCGAGATTGAGGTCAGAAAGCAGCAGGAGGACGGGCAGAGGATTAAAACTAGCGTCGGTCGCATCATCTTTAACGATGTTTTGCCCCCTGAGTTAGGCTTCTACAATAAAGACATTGATAAGTCAAGCCTGAAGCAAATAGTAACCGATTGCTATAAGCTGATAAGTAATGAAGATACTGCTAAAGTGGTGGACAATATTAAACAGCTAGGCTTCCACTATGCCACTAAATCGGGGACCACCATTGCTATGGGTGATATTCAGGTTCCTCGGAGCAAGCCCAAGCTACTAGAAGAGGCCGGGGAGAGGATTGCCATTATTGAAAACCAGTATAACCGGGGCTTAATCACTGAGGACGAAAAGTATGATAGCACCATAGGGGTATGGATGGAAACCACCGACAAGATTACCGATATCATCTCCCAGACTCTTGACCGCTATGGTGGCGTTTACATGATGGCAACATCGGGGGCAAAGGGGAATATCTCCCAGATAAGGCAGATGGCAGGTATGCGGGGGTTAATGACTGACCCCTCGGGTAAGATAATAGACTTCCCTATCAAGTCAGGTCTCCGTGAAGGGCTCAGTGTTCTGGAGTACTTTATCTCTACCCACGGTGCCAGAAAGGGGTTAGCCGATACTGCCCTGAGGACATCAGACAGCGGCTATCTCACCAGACGCCTCATTGATGTTGCCCAGGATGTTATCACTCGCGAAGAGGACTGCGGCACTACCGATGGCGTATTGATATCAGAGCCACAAGAAAAGGAACTACTGCCAACACTTGCTGAGCGAATAATCGGTCGGCTGGCGGCCAGTAAAGTGGTCAAACCCAAAACTAGGAAAACCATTGTTGACCGAAATGAGGGGATTGACGAGCAAAAGGCAAGTGAGATTATTGCTGCCGGGATAACCAAGGTTCATGTCCGGTCTCCCCTTAGCTGCCGCTCCAGGCACGGTGCCTGCCAGCGGTGCTATGGCAGAGACCTTGCTCGGGGGCATCTGGTTGACCTCAATACGGCAGTAGGGATAATTGCCGCCCAGAGCATTGGTGAGCCAGGTACCCAGCTAACCCTACGTACCTTCCACACCGGCGGCGTGGTAGGACTTGATATCACCAGCGGTCTACCCAGAGTGGAAGAACTCTTTGAGGCGAGACCACCTAAGGGACAAGCCATTATCTCAGAAATAGACGGGGTGGTTGAGGTGGTTGAGAATGAGGAAGGCAAGGTGATAAGGGTCACCAGCTCTAAGGTGTACCGTGATGAATATTCATTGCCACCCGGCTGGCAGGTTATGGTGAACCAGGGGCAGTGGGTAGATATAGGAGCAGAGTTAGCCTGCCCGCCGTCTAAGGCTGAAGCTCCACCACAGTCAGTAGCCCTAGCCACTGAAGTTAAATCCCTCGTTGCCGCTGTTGCCGGGGAGGTAACTATTGAAGATAACCAGATAGTCATCAGCTACATGGAGGAGGAGCAACGGGAGTATGCTGTTCCAGCTAGCGCCCATATTCGTGTTCAAACTAGAGAGCACATAAAGGCAGGACAGCAACTAACCGAGGGCTCTATCAACCCCCAGGATATCCTGCATATTCTGGGTAAGGAGGCAACCCAGCAATACCTGGTAGATGAGGTGCAAAAGGTATATCGCTCCCAGGGGGTGAACATCAACGACAAGCATATTGAGGTTATCGTCAACCGCATGCTGTCCAAGGTTCGCATTGACTCCTCAGGTGACACCGAGCTAGTGCCGGGGGAGCTGATAGACATATTCCGTTACGAGGATATTAACGCCAAGGTGCTGGCTGAAGGCGGTGAGCCAGCTACCGCCCACACTGTATTGATGGGTATAACCAGAGCTTCGCTGAATACTGATAGCTGGTTGGCAGCCGCCTCATTCCAGGAGACGACCAGAGTGCTGACTGAAGCCGCGGTCAAAGGCGAGATTGATAGGCTGGTTGGGCTTAAGGAAAATGTAATTATTGGCAAGCTGATCCCGGCTTGCTGCTCAGTTTCTGAGGACGTGCCAAGTTTGCCAGCCGAGGAAGCGGTGGCCGGAGAATTGGTAGCCGGGGAGAAGTCTACTAGCTAAGGCTCCCGCAGCCGAGCGATGACTTAAGTGACAGAGTCGCCCTAATTGGGGCGACTCTTTATTTTAGCCTAGCCCAGATAAAGATGTGGTATAATAAAGTGGCATTGCAAGGGGGTGAGGTTATAGACCGCATTGTATCAGGTAAGCCCAGGGCTGAGGATGTAACCCTTGATACTAGCCTCCGACCCCGACGTTTTGATGATTTCATCGGGCAGGATAAGATTAAGGACAACCTGAAGATAGCTATCGCTGCAGCTAAGGGCAGGGGTGAGGCGCTGGACCACATTCTACTTTATGGTCCACCTGGGCTGGGGAAAACCACCCTGGCTTATATCATTGGCGCTGAGATGGAGGTTAACATCAGGATTACCTCCGGCCCGGCGATAGAGCGAACCGGCGACCTAGCCGCTATCCTGACCAACCTCCGCAACCACGATATACTGTTTATCGATGAAATCCACCGCTTAAGTCGAGTAGTAGAAGAAGTATTATACCCGGCTATGGAGGACTTCGCCCTGGACATCATTATTGGCAAGGGTCCCGGTGCCAGAAGCCTGCGACTAAACCTCCCTGCCTTTACCCTGATTGGTGCTACTACCCGCTTTGCCCTACTCAGCCCACCCCTGAGAGACCGCTTTGGCGCTATTTACCGCCTCGATTTCTATGACCAGGCAGCTATAGAAATTATCCTCCAGCGCTCGGCACGCATTCTCCAGGTAAAAGCCGAAGCCGGGGGATTGAAGGAAATAGCCCGCCGGGCAAGAGGCACACCCCGTGTGGCTAACCGACTGCTCAAGCGGGTCAGGGACTATGCTCAGGTGATGGCGGGTGGAGTAGCCACTCAAGCGTTAGCCGTTGAGGCACTATCCAAGCTTGAAGTCGACCACATCGGTCTGGACGAGATAGACCATAAGGTGCTGCATACCATCATTGACAAGTTCAACGGTGGACCGGTGGGACTGGATACCATCGCTGCCTCTATCAGCGAGGAGGCAGATACTATCATGGATGTCTATGAGCCCTACCTGCTTCAACTTGGCTTTCTGGAGCGGACCCCACGGGGAAGATTAGCCACCCAGCTAGCCTACGAGCACCTCGGCCTACCCTACAATAAAGAAAAACCACCTCAGCCAACCCTGTGGGAGGGATAATTCATTTACCTCACCCCCTGTATCCCCCTCTCCTTCAAAGTCAAAGGAGAGGGGGAAGAAGTTTTAAAGAGGGG
Source organism: uncultured Dehalococcoidales bacterium (assembly GCA_964652005.1). Taxonomy (GTDB): domain Bacteria; phylum Chloroflexota; class Dehalococcoidia; order Dehalococcoidales; family BS750m-G39; genus CAZYZL01. The sequence goes on from CAZYZL010000006.1 coordinate 13,308, forward strand.
CTTCGCCCCTCTTAGACTGCCCTCAAATTAATACAGGTTATTGACTACTGTGATAACAAGGGGGTATGCTAAATGCATCCTGATGCTATTCAAGTATCGTCTGAAGATGCAAAACAATGGGAAAAACTAGCGAGTTACATAAGCTACTAAATAGAGAGCGAACCAAGCGTGGGTTAACACATGCTCGGTGGAATCAAGAACTGTGGCATGGTTGCAAAAGGCATTCCAACCATATGTTAAGAATAAGGCGACTTGTTCATGCTCCTAGTAGTGATATTCCTAGTGGCGGTGAATGTATTTGTGGCGGTAAGGGTACTCATTCACCAAAAATGTTAGCCAAAACTTGGATGAATAGTCCAAGACATAGGGCATTAATATTAAACCCTAACATCAAAAGTCAAGCAGTCGCAATATCTGATGGTAAATATGGGACGTACGCTACTTGGCGTGGCTCATATGAAACAGTCCATGCCCCTTCAAGACCTATTAAATTACCAAACCCTTTCAGAATATTAATGGGGAAGAAACTAACGCCAACAAATCCTTTCAAAGCAGGACTATCTTTAGTATTAGGGGTCATAGGTCTTTTAGGAATGGCTTTGGGTGTGCATGGTGTCTACGTCTACTTCAATAGACTTGACCTAATTCTAGGTGGCGAGGGGGCAAAATTATTTCTTGCAATTGATGTTCCAGTAAGATTAAGAGATTTGGTAATGTGGGCATCTGCTAGAGGACTACAATCTTGGTTTATCCCTACATTAATATTTCTGGCTGGATTATGGATATTTAACTATAGTCGGTTATGGGATATGTTGTCACGATTTCTTGATAGAATAAGACCTTAGATTAGCGAGGAACTTTTTGGTGCCACCTATATTCAGGTTTAAATGGTGTGAGATTGTAGAGGGGCGCTAGCCCCTCTCAAAAATTCACCCCCTTCCCTTAACAAATAACAAGGGAAGGGGATCAGGGGGATAGGTTTCAAACAATCCCTTGATAAATGACCGGTGATAAAGCTAAGATTATAAAGTGAAAAAGCTTCTGGTTCATAGCTGCTGTGCCCACTGCGCTGCCTATACCGTTGACCACTGGCGGCAGCAAGGATATGAGGTCAGCGCCCTGTGGTATAACCCCAATATCCACCCCTATATGGAGCACCAGCATCGCTTGCAGGCAATGCAGTCTCTGGCTCAAGAAATGAGACTGCCCCTGATAGTGGTTGAGGGCTATGACATTATTGATTACTTCCGCCAGGTGGTGGGGTATGAATCCCAGCGCTGCCAGTACTGCTTCAGGCTTCGCCTGTCAAAAACGGCGGAAACCGCTCAACAAAAAGGCTTTGACGCTTTTACCACCACCCTGCTCATCAGCCCCCACCAGAAGCATGAATTAATCCAAGAGATTGGCGATGAACTGGCTAGGGAAAAGGGAATAGATTTCCTCTATGCCGACCTCAGGAAGCGCTACTCAGATAGCCGCCGTATGACCAAGCCGCTAAATCTCTATCACCAGCAATACTGTGGCTGCGTTTATAGTGAATGGGAACGCTATACCAACCGATGAGAGGTTGGCAGGGGGATGTGGGCAAAATAAAGGGAGCCTCTGAAAGAGGCTCCCCATCGATTAGACATACTTACTAGTTCAGTCGGTTGGTTCAACCACCTCTTGATGCACCACCACCCTCTTGGCTATCATATTATCGCTATCATAGATGGCTTGGGCATATTGCTCTTTCTCTTTCTCCACCTGGATAAGTCCCTTAAGGATAAATAACGTGCCCTCATTATAGTCAAGGATAACTGGCTGGCTACCATCTTCGGGAGCTATGGTGATGGTCTTGTCCGCCGAGGAGACATCAGTAATACTGCCGCCGACACTAGCATAGGTTGTCGGCTTTACAATCAGCACTCTCTCTGCCAACAAGTTGCCATTCTCTTCTTCGGCTAACCACACCACCACCCTATCGCCAACAGCAATATCGCTGAATTCAGCCTCCTCGCCAAAGGGGCGGAACCACTTCAGCTTTGGCGACTTAGGCTCAGGCATGCCCATATCGTCTGGTTGAGATATCAGGTTTTGATGCCTAAATTCCATCCAGTGCCGAGCCAGGGATACAATCCGCCCAGGCACACTCAGCTTGAAGTACTTGGTATCATCTACTGTTATGGTAAGCTCCTCCTCCCCAGACTGGATAACAAACTGCTGGTCACCAACACTGAGTACCTTGCCCCTTACCACTTCAATTTGAGAATCGTCAGCCCAAGGATGGGCTGCCAGAGCGGGAAGGGTTAGCCCTAAAACTAGACCGAGGGCTAGTACCGAGACTCCAGCTATTTTTAGAACCTTCGGCATTCTACCCTCACCTCCTGTAATTTAGGCTCTCTTCTGGCGGTTAAGGCTGCCCATATAACGGTCAGCAATTTCTTCATCTCAAACCTCCGGCTAAAGATTTCTTGTCTAGTCCAGGATGGCATAGACTACCTGAACGGTAAGGCTGATTTCCACCTCTCCAGGGCTGATTGGTGTTGGCATTGGTGCCGGTGCTGCTGCTTCATATGCACGATAGGGGTAAATGGGGAAAATCGGCGTATTTTCAGAGATATAGGTTGGCTTACCCAGTTCAACTCCAGACAGCTCGGCAAGCTGCTCGGCTTTGGCTCTGGCATCAGCCATCGCCTCCTGCCGTGCTTCCTCATAGTAGGGTGTGGGGTCATCTACAGAGAAGCTTAAGTTATTGATGCGGGTGTAATCGCCACCAGCAGCAGCGACGGCATCAATAATGGAACCGGTTTTATCTATCTCCCTTATCTTGGCCGTCACCATATTGGTTACGCGATAGCCGACCACAACCTCCTGCTGCTTTTCCTCATCCCATCTGGTTACTTGTTCAATGCTGAAATGCTGGGTTTGAATATCCTTTTTAGCTACACCGTTGTCGGTCAAGGCGGTCATTACCCTGTTCATGGCTTCAGCTGCCTGGGACTGAGCCTCGGCGACACTAGCTGCCTGAGCGGTAATGCCTAAGTTCAGGGTAGCAATGTCAGGGGTAACGGTAACCTTTCCCTCACCGCTGACCCAAACCCCCTCCTGCTGGCTATTTAAGTCTATCGTTCCTAGGGTTGTATTGCCGGCAGTGCAGCCGCACAGCCCAACCATTGCCAGCACCAGTGCCAGAGTTACAACTATTAACCAACTCCGTTTCATTATCTACCTCCTGTCAAAGATTTCGTTTCACTAGTATATAACGTAAAAACCACCAATTGGTTAGTGACGACTTGAGGAAATTTTAGACAAAAGCTTTGGCTAATCTAAAGCCTCAAGGGCTCTCTGATAGCCGGTTTCTGAGACAGCGATTGCCCGGCGCAGGGCAGGCTTTGCTTGCTCTGGCACCTTCTCCAAAACGGCACGTAGTGCCGCCTGATGTTTGTCAGCATAATGGGCTACAGCCATCCTGAGTTTAGCCCGACTATCAGCATAGACATCCGGGGCACCGACAGTCTCCTCAGACGGCGCAGGTGGTGCCATCATTCTAGGTGCCTCAGCCGCCTTCTGGGCTGAGGCCAGAGTGGCTAGCATTACCAGACGCTTGTCTAAGCGCTGGGTGATTAACTCTACCTGCTGGGCGTCGCCCTTATTTGCCATATAGATTATCTCTGCCACCCTCCTGTCTGCCAACTCGGCACAAAGACCTGCCTTACCTATCTGAGAGGGGGTTAGTATTAGCCTAACCTGCTCGGTGGCTAGCTTCACCGGATAGAGAGGGTTATCAGGCATACTGTTGCCGGCAGCCGCCATCGTGCCGCCCCCGACCAGGAGCAGACCAACGACTAAAGTCACCACAGTCGCCCAGCGGGGAAGCCAGCCAAGGAGAGGGCGACTCCTCGGCGAGACAGCTTCCTGGAGCGCCGAGTGGAACTGATATCTGGCTCTGACTCTGAAATCGGCTCGGGGCTGAATGGCTAGTGCCTTCTTGGCAACTTGAGCCGTCTGAAGCAGGGGCTTAAGTTGGGCTGCCTGCTCAGGATAGCTCTGAAGACACTGCTCTATACTCTCACCCTTAATTAGCAGTTGCTCCAGGCATTCATTTAAGATATGGTTAAATTCTTTACCTGTTTTCATCGTCCGTCACCGCTAGTGCCTTGCGCAGGGCTACTATAGCGCTGTGCTGCAATGCCTTTACCGCCCCCTGACTTCTGCCCATGACCTTGGCTACCTGAGCAATTGATAGCTCACTGGCAAAACGGAGGGAAATCACCTCACGCTGTGCCCCAGTTAGCTTTTTGGTCGCCAAAAGTAGCTGCTCAATATCCAGCTTATGCTCAGCTACTAACTGCGGGTTACTATCGCTGCTTGCCAGTGACTCATCCAGGGGCACAGTGGTGCCCTTTTTCCGTCTCCAGTAGTCAACCACCTGATTGTGGGCAATGCGGAATAGCCAGGCGGAGAAGGGTATACCCTTCCACCTGAAAGAAGAGATGGACTGGAGTGCGTTTAGAAAGACCTGCTGAGTCATATCCTCCGCCTCCGTCTCATTTCCTATCCTGAGGGTTACATAGCGATAAATCTTATCAAAATACTGCTCATATAGCTGAGCAAAAGCTTCCTGGTCAAGCTGTTGCGCCCGCCGGACCAGGCTTTCCTCATCTTGCACCTGACAACCCCCTGCCGTTTAACGGCAATTATGGTGTTATCCTGTGCACATAGTATAACGAAGCAAATGGCGAAAAGATAGTTTTTGTACTCGTTCAATACCTTAGTGACACCTCAGCTTTCTGCACCTCACCCCCTTAGGTTTTTATGTGGTAACCCTCCCCCTTTATCCCCCTCCCTTAGATAAGGGAGGGGGAATTAGTTATTTTAGAGGGACTTCGTCCCTCTAAAACTCTCTATAATGTATTTGGGACTGACGCCCCTCTTAGACACTCCTAATTGAGTAAGCTCCCATCGAAGGAGGAGAGACTTTTAAGAGGGGGCGAAGCCCCCTCTTAAAACTACTTCCCCCTTCCCCTAGAGGGGAAGGAGGTCAATCCTTCCTTAGGAAGGACGGAGAAACGAAACATGATAATCTGTGTCACTAATCTATCTGAACTAGTTCAGTTTTAAGGGCTTTGTCTACCCTGATAAATTTTCGGACATGCCACTGGCAAATGGAATATGTTACAATAATGATAAAAATTAAAACCTTTCCAGGGATGAGAACTTGGCTTGCTGTGTGCGCTTGATGCGAAAAGAGGACATCCCCCAGGTCACCGAGATTGACCATGAAGCCTTCCCCACCCTGTGGCCGCCGGCTAACTATCGGCACGAGCTGGAAAACCGATTAGCCCGCTACATCGTAGCCTGTGATGAGGAGGAAAGGGTTGAGGAGCCTGAGATGGAAGCCACTCCACAGAAAGGCTTCTCCGGGCTGGTATCCAAGTTGGGGCAGCTTTTAAACCACGACCGTTTCTTTGCCAATGAACCTTCCTCATCGGGAAGGCAATACATTTTTGGTTTTGCCGGCTTCTGGATTATGGCTGGGGAAGCCCACATAACTAATATTGCCGTTCGGGAGAAGCACCGCCGCCACGGGACAGGAGAGCTGCTCCTTATATCCCTTATTGACCTAGCCACAGAGTTAGACGCTCGTCTCATTACCCTGGAGGTACGTGCTTCAAACACCGCTGCCCAGAGCCTCTATTCTAAGTATGGCTTCAGTCGGGTGGGCCTACGCCGTGGTTACTACACTGATAACAGGGAGGACGGGGTATTGATGTCCGTGGAAGATATCACCTCAGCCCAGTTTCAGGCAAACCTTCAGCAGTTAAAGCAGGCCCACTTACAAAAATGGGGAATAGCCAATTACCGTGTTTTCCGGTAGCGGCTAGAACCCCCCAGCTCAGCTAAGCACTCAATAATCCTGGGTATAGTATATGTAGCTATAGCTCGACTTGAGCCACCGCACAGGATAATAACTAGTCTGCCATGACAAACCTTATCCGCCACCCCCTTGATGAGCCTTGCCAGCTTGAGGTGGCAGTCCCGAGTCAAGCCCTTGTCTCCATACTCCCCCTGGGTAGCATCATAGCCAAATTCCCAGAAAATATACTCCGGCTTAAAGGCTATCGCTCTGGGGACAAATTCCTGCCTCACTCTGGCAAGATACTCCTCGTCTGAGGTGTGATATGGAATGCTGACATCCACGTTGTTATGTTCATCAACGTAATCCTGATAGCAAAAGCAGACATGAAGCACATCATCATCACGGGTAAAGATATCCCTGGTGCCGTTGGCGTGATGGCTATCGGTATCCACGATGGCGAACCGCCCTACCCCTTTCTCCCTGAGTGCGGCTATAGCTAAAGCAGCCCCGTTGAAATAACACATCCCGCCATAAAAGTTTCTGCCAGCATGGTGGTCACCAAAGCTGGTAAAAACAAAGGCGTTGTCTATTTTCCCGTGATAGATTTCCCCAGCCGCCTGGACTGTGCCCCCCGCCGAGTATAAAGCTGATTCATAGTCGCCGGTCGGCTTTACCATCGCCACCATATCTAGGGAGTGCACCTTGAGCAGCAATTCCTCGGGCGCTGGTTGTAAATAGTAAAGCCCATCGCTTGAGTCATAAACGGCGTCATAGTATGAGACATTTTCCTTATCCAGAATGCCATCCAGTGCCTGGGGGAAATCCCTCAGCCTCTCGCCGTGGAAATAGGTAAAGAAGATTCCTGTCCTTTTCATTAGGTCACAGATGATAATAGCCGGGGTTGAAAATTGGGTCAAGCGTCAACCTAGAGACTATTGACAAAAGTAGAAAGATAGCGATAATACAACAATACAACACGACCGAAACATACGCCGGGAGCAAGTTGAAACCAGGCGCCCCGTAATTTGAAGAAAGAGGCAATTAGATGACTACTACAGAGAGACGGGAAACTAGAGTAAGAATCCGACCCATGGAACCTGAGGATATTGACAGCGTGTTAGCCATTGACAGGAAAATCACCGGGGTGCGAAGGGCTATCACCTATACGGATTTGATTACTGGAGACCTGGGAGGAGTGCTTGGCCTCAGCTTTGTTGCCGAAGTTAATGGTCAGGTGGCAGGCTTTATCCTGGCTCGGCGGGCATATGTTGGCGAACCGGCTACTGAGGTAGGATTGATTCAAACTCTGGGTGTTGACCCCGACTATTGGCGCCAGGGTATTGCCGCCAAACTGGTCAATGCATTGCTACAGACCTGCCGGGCAAAGAAGCTTGGCGCCGTGCGGATAATGGTCAACGAGCGTGATAGCCAGCTACGGGGCTTGTTTGAGCACCTGGGCTTCACCCGCGGAAAGCTCATAGACTACACTAAGACCTTGTAATTGTGGGAGGTTCTTATAATGAGCACAATGGAAAAAGGTACAGTAAATATTCGGCGTATGACCCGTAGTGATATTGATGCCGTTCTGGCTCTTGACGAGAAATTCGGACGGGGGCGTGGTAGTCTTAGCCATAAAGACCTAACGGCTATCGGCCCTGGCGGACCGCTTGACTTGAGTTTTGTCGCTGAGGTTGGTGGTAAGATAGTCGGCTTTGTCATAAACCGATTGGCATATCTAATGATACCATTTACTGAAGTGTGCATCGTTCAGGGTATGCTTGTTGACCCCGACTATCAGGGACGTGGTATAGGTACCAAACTATTTGGGAAGCTTTTGGAACACTGCCACTCTCAAGGGATTAACACAATACGTGCCCTCGTTGAAGAACATAACAAGGAGCTGCAGCAATTCGTCCAGCAGCTGGGCTTCCGTCGCAGCCCTATTGTTAATTACGACAAGACCTTTGAAGGTTAAGTAAACTTATCAAAGCCTAGAGAGTCTGTCGCTGGATAGGTAGCCCCCAACGGTGAAACGTAATTATGATAGTGATGAGAGCCCGTAGAATCAAAATCTGCGGGCTTTTCACATTTCATGTAAGCCAAAACCTCATTATAGATACTTGACAATGAATATTATAATACTAGCATAGAATAAAACCATAAGGAGGGAGAAAATGCCACCTATTTTCAAAGCTGTTATCACAATCAGCGTCTGGGTCTTGTTCATTACAGCCTGCCTCGGTACTATAGTAACTGGCGTTATGATAGCAAGCGCAATGTTAGCAGGTGAGACAGTGCCAATGGAGGCCACGGCTCATGCTTTTGTGTCTTCCGTCACCTTTATTCTTGCCTGCGTTGGCGCTTGGCTAAGACAAAAGGTGGGATAAAGCGTTTTAGCCACCTTTCTTCACCAGAAGACATATATTCTTGGAAAAGAACTTGAGCGGGAAGCGGTAGGAGCTTTCGGGGAAGGATTTTAATACCTTAAAGCCAGCCCTGCTTACCAGTTCCTCCAGCTCAGGGTAGGAGAAAAGGTAGTAGTAGCGATACAAGGTCTTCCCCCGCTTCCGCCAGGGAACAGCCACCTCCCTTGGCTTGAACCAGAACCTCGGTTGCCACCGGTTCCATACCGTGATAAAGGCTTCACCACCCGGCTTTAATACCCGCCTTAGCCCATCTAGCGCTGCTTGCTGTTCCTCGCCTTTTATATGGTGGTAGGTAGCCACTGAGATTGCCCAGTCAAAGGTCTCGTCAGGATAGGGGAGGTGGCAAACATCAGCCAGCGTCAGATTGACAGCAAAGCCAAATTTCTTAGAGTACTTTCGGGCAAACTTCAGCATTTCCGTGGAGAAGTCCACCCCATATAGGTCAAAGCCCTGCCTGAAGGGCAAGAAGTCAGGCCCATGGCCACAGCCAATGTTCAGCAGCCTTCCCTTTTGCCACCGCTGTGCCAGTGCCTCTAGCTCACTGCGGAATATAGACCAGTGCCTGAAGTTATACCAGCTAGAGGCTATCTGGTCGAAAATATCCCTGTTCACCCTATCCCCCTTTAAGTTTTTGCTAACCTCACCCCCTTAGTCCCCCTCTCCATAATAGGGAGATGTATTCTTAGCATGAGGGGGACGAGATTTTAGAGAGGGGGATGGGTTACATCAGAGAGGCTTCGCCTCTCTTACTCCCCATTTAGTACT
>CAZYZL010000007.1:0-15897 GCA_964652005.1 uncultured Dehalococcoidales bacterium
ACCCGGAGGAGCAATGCCAGCTAATCTACCACCACAATACTTTGAAGCTGAAAAAAACTACCGATTGGCTAAGACTATCCCGGAAAAGGTAGTCGCCCTGGAAGAAATGCTGGCGATTATGCCCAAACATAAGGGGACTGACCACCTCCGAGCTAAGCTAAGAGCCAAAATTGCCAAGCTGACCGAGGCGTCAGAGAAAAAGTTAGCCACCAAGCGGATGTCAATGGTTATTGAGAAGGAGGGGGCAGCCCAGGTAGCGGTAATCGGCTTGCCCAATGCCGGCAAATCTCAGCTTGTTTGCAGCATCACCAATGCCTCGCCAACCGTGGCTGAATACCCCTTCACCACCCACAGCGCCACCCCGGGAATGATGGAGTTTGAGAACATAAAGATACAGTTGATTGATACCCCGCCCCTGGTGCCGCAAGCCATTGACTTCTGGCTACCGCCGATGCTGAGACAGGCAGATGTCCTACTAATTATGGTTGATTTAGCTGACGCCCCACTAGAACAAATGGAGACTATCATCACCCAGCTAGAAAACATGAGAATAGTAATTAGTGATGCAGAAGCTAGGGAAGAACTAGAGTTCTCTATATGGCATAAGAAGGCACTAATCATTGGCAACAAGCTAGACCTGAATAACGCCAACCAGAATTACACCGCTCTGAAGAATAAATATGGAGAGCAATTTCCAGTTATCGCCATCTCAGCCAAAGAAGGGACAGGTTTGGAAGAGCTCAAGCACAAAATCTATCAGGTGCTTGATATTATCCGTGTATATACCAAGGCACCGGGGAAAAAGCCCGACCTTACCGACCCGATAGTCCTTAGCCGGGGGAGTACCCTGGAGGATGCCGCCGCCGAAGTGCATAAGGATTTCATATCCAAGCTCAAATATGCCCGCATCTGGGGCTCAGGCAAACATGAAGGCATCATGGCAAAGAGAGACCACATCCTTGAGGACGGCGATATTATAGAACTACACCTTTGAGATAATGAAAAAGCCAGAACTCTTGGGTTGCCCCCACTTTTAGTACCACCTACAATGAGAGAATCCCTGCTGTTTCCAATGCTGATCTAGCCTCCACTTGGTTCTTTTCGTAGTATTGCCTGGCAAACTCGTCTGGGGTCTGGTAGTCCAGCGAGCTGTGTGGCCGATAGTTATTGTACTAACTAAACTTGGACAATAATTCCCTCGTAGGTAACTGGCGAACCACGGCCATCATGTCCACTGTGTTATACTTATTGAAAACAGGAACTTGAATTTACCAGAAAAAGGTGCAAACGAGTTTGCCTAAATATGGTTTTACTCATCGTAAGGTGCATTAGCATGATGTATGGGGCTGATATTACTATCATTGGGGCTGGTGTGGTGGGGTTAGCAATAGCGGCACAGGTAGCGAGCAAAGACAGGGAAGTTTATGTGCTGGAAAAGAATGAGACGTTTGGCCTGGAAATAAGCAGCAGGCAGAGCGGGGTTATTCACTCTGGCATCTATTATCCTGAGAGTTCGTTAAAGGCGAAAATGTGTGTCGCTGGAAATCGTACCCTTTATGAACTCTGTGAACGATATGACATAGGTCATAGAAGAGTGGGAAAGTTGATAGTGGCGACAAGTGATGAAGAAGCTGGGGAATTACAAACACTGCTGGAGAGAGGCAGGAGAAACGGCACCGAAGGTCTGAGGATACTGTCAAAGCGGGAGATTAAGGAATTAGAGCCCAACATAGAGGGGGTTGCTGCTATTCTATCACCATCAACCGGCATTATTGACTCGCACGGGTTAATGAAATACTTCATTGCTAAAGCGAAGGATGAGGGGGGTCAAATAGTCTATCAAACAAAGGTAGTGGGAATAGAAAAAATAGCTGACGGGTATAAAGTCACTATACAAGATAGCACAGGAGAATCTTCCTTTACCACGAAGATCCTAATAAACTGTGCTGGGCTTCACAGTGATAAAGTGGCTGGGCTGGCTGGAATAGATATAGCCAAAGCGGGGTACAAGTTACACTACTGCAAAGGGGAGTATTTCAGCATAAAGAGTAGCCGAAGTACATTAGTCAAGAGGTTAATATATCCGGTGCCCCCACCAAAAATCACCGGCGTCGGGATACATATTACCTTTGACCTGGAAGGCAGGATGCGACTAGGCCCCAGCATCCAATATGTAGATAGCATAGATTATGCTGTTGACAATCAACACAAACAACTGTTTTACGATTCGGTAAGAAGATTTTTACCCTTTATAGAATATGATGACCTAGAACCGGAGATGGCTGGTATTAGGCCAAAGCTTCAAGAGCCTGGAGGAGATGTCAAGGACTTCGTGATTAGGGATGAAAGCGATAAAGGCTTACCAAGATTTATCAATCTCATCGGGATTGAGTCCCCCGGTTTGACGGCTTCCCCAGCTATAGCTAATTATGTGTGGGGCTTGATTAAAAGATATTTGCAAAGTGACAAAGTGAGTATCTAACAATTGGAATGGCAGAGAGGAGAACCAATTTATGGATATCAGGGTGAAAGAAAAGTTCGGGTTATATTTCTATTTTGTCGGGCCATGGTTCCTTCATAGCCACCGACCAAACTTTATCAATGTAATTCAAAACAAAATAATTTTGAAGCAAATGGATATAAAAAGCCCCTCTTTCGGTAAGCTCAATTTGATTTTGATTTTCTTTAGATAAACCGAGTAATTTCGCAATGCAGAAGATGGCTTTCAACCTTATATTTTCCCCAAATATTTCATAATAACTCTGTCTATCTATATAGGTATCATAGAATCTCCAATAGAGCCAGTAGTACTTTCTTAATTTGGGAGTCATATTCATGGTTAAGGCTATGGGCAATCTCCCAGTTAAAGCAGTCTCGATATAATCCTTGACGGAAAAGGTATTTAAATAAAAAACGTCAGGCAACCTTGAGCCAGCTCCGGCGCCAATGCCAATATAGGTATCTCTGGTAACCGAGGAATACCTTGGCGAGCTACCCTTTTTAAACCCCCAAACGGAAACCCTATGGTAGCCGTTTTGGATAAAGAAGTTGTGGATTTCCTCATACATTTTCCTTCGCTTAAATATATTGGGCATCTTTACCCTTCTTATTTTTAGGTATCTTCCAACCGAGGAGTAAGGAAAAGTAAACAAAGGATAGGTCGTTACCTGGTTTGCCCCTATTTTTACCGCCTCATTCAAGTCATCTACCACCTCCTCAATATTTTGCTCCGGTAAGGCAAACATCAAGTCAATATTCACCGATTTAAAATTTGAAGATAAAGCAAGATTAACCGTAGAATAGGCCTTGGCCGCATCATAATTTCTGCCCAGAATCTTTAAAAACTCATCATCAAAACTCTGTACCCCAATGCTAATCAAATCCACTCCAAAGCCCTTTAACTTTCGTATAATGTCCTCACTCAAGTCGCTTGGACTTGTCTCAATACAAATATCGCCAGCGATGGCGAATTTTTCCCTTATAGACTTTAAAATTACACCCAGTTCATCAATTAAAGTTGTCGGTGTGCCACCGCCGATATAAATCGACGAAATTTCAATTTTCCCCAGCCTTAAATAGTATTGCTCAATCTCATTCAATACTGCTCTTGTGTAAGGACCAACCAGATTCTTATCATACTTTATTCGATTATAAGGACAATAGGGACACATGTTTTTGCAAAAAGGGATATGAATATATAAATCAATCTTGCTAAGTGACGGGATAGTTATATTATCCTTCCTGGTAAAGATAAACCTCTGTTCCTTACCAACTAGGATTCTTCTTATGGTTCTGGTTACAAAATCTACTATCATTTACTTTTGTGGGAGATAGTTTAAGGCGGAAAAAATAATTGCACTTGGTCTTAACTTTAGAATATAAATAATCTCAGGATACCCCAAGTAACCACAATTTCTACAGGCATCACTATTGTCAATTGCTCGACAGCATTGATATAACTTATTGGCGGCATAGATGTAGCAAAGTCTAGAGGGCCGCACCCAATTGTCTTGGTAAACACCTTTTAAACAGGCGAATGAATTGAATATTTTATAACCCCTTCTTTTTAATGATAATATCCGCTTGATAATTTCTCGCTTTTCCTCCAAATTCAAAAATAATTCATCATAGCCGTAATAAGGGGTATGGAAGTAGAAAAATATTTAACCTTCCTCACCATTTGCTTTTTACGCCTTTGGACTGCTCCGCAGATTACAGTAGGAGTATAGCACCCCCTGCGTAGTGCCGCAATTTGCCTGTCTTTGATGAATGTCCTGGCGTTAGTATTCATGCCGCAGTCCAAGTAGTTGGGCAGCAAATGAAGCTCCAGCTTACCAACCGAGGTTAAGTAGGGTATAATGTAACCAAGAGAACGAAGCTGAGTTTATCAAGATGAAGGAACGTATAGACAGGGACGCCTATGAAGTTTTTGGTCAATGACCGCTGGCAGGGTATCTTGCCGCTGTTGGAAGTCGAAGAATGAACTTGCGCTCTAGCCTCCGGTTTCTCCACCGGCTCGCCCGCCTCTACGGCATTCAGCCGGCTTATTATGATATGGAGTACCGTCGTCACCAAGCCTCAGTGGAAGCCCTGCTGCTGGTGCTCCGGTTTCTAGGCGCCCCCTTAGCCAGTCTTCAAGATGTTCCCTCGGCGTGGCGGGAACGGTGGCAGGCAGTTTGGCAGCGACCGCTGGAGCCTGTGGCCATCGCCTGGGACGGGGAGCCGTTCCTAATGAAAGTGCGGCTTCCGTCAAACACAGCCGATTCTGTTTTGAGCTGTCAATTGAGGCTGGAGAGTGGTGAGCGGCGGCAGTGGGAATGGCATGGAGCCGACCTACCACTACTTGAGACTGCGGAGGTGGAGGGGGCACAATATGTAGTCAAACAGCTCCCTTTGTCAAATGGGCTACCGTGGGGATATCATCAGTTTAGCCTGGAGGTTTCGGGAAAGTGTGAAGAAAGCCTTATCATTTCGGCACCGCTTAAGGCTTACACCCCTCAAGGGGAGCTGGCAAATCGGGTGTGGGGGGTCTTTGTCCCCTTGTATGCCCTGCATACTCAGCGGAGCTGGGGAAGTGGCGACTTTTCCGATATGGAGGCTCTGATGGCGTGGCTTGCCGAGATAGACGGGCGGATAATAGCTACCTTGCCTCTCCTAGCCACCTTACTAGATAAGGGCTATGAGCCTAGCCCTTATCTTCCAGCTAGCCGCTTGCTATGGGACGAGTTTTATCTGGATATAACCAGGGTGCCAGAGCTGCAAAAATGTCCTCCAGCACAGGCACTCCTGGCATCATCTCAATTCCAACAGGAGATTAAGGCTCTGCGTAATTTATCCCTGGTAGATTACCGCCGGCAGATGGCATTAAAGCGCCAGGTCTTGGAAGAGCTATGTCGGTGCTTCTTTGCTGAGGCATCCGACCGCCTTTACGCCCTTCGGCGTTTCGCTGAGGCTTATCCGGTAGCGGATGACTATGCTCGCTTCCGGGCTACCGGTGAAAAGCAGCGTAGCTCCTGGCGGTCTTGGCCTCAGCCGCTTCGGGGAGGTGTCCTGAAGGAGGGCGATTATGATGAGGAAAGTCGGCGCTACCACCTATATGTTCAGTGGTTAGCCCATGAGCAAATCCAAGCCCTCTCGGAAAAAGCCAGGGAGAAAGGTCTACAGCTCTATCTTGACTTGCCGCTGGGCGTTCATCCTGACGGGTATGATGTATGGCGGGAGCAGAGCGTCTTTGCCTTGAATGTCTCAGTAGGCGCGCCCCCGGATACCGTCTTCACCACGGGACAGAACTGGGAGTTCCCGCCTCTGCATCCGGAAAGGATAAGGGAGCAGGGCTACCGCTACCCCATCGCCTATCTCTACCACCATCTTCAGCACGCCGACATCCTTCGCATTGACCATGTAATGGGCCTCCACCGGCTGTTCTGGATTCCGAACGGACTAGAAGCCAGCCAGGGGGTCTATGTGCGCTACCGGGCTGAGGAGTTCTACGCCATTCTAGCCCTTGAGTCCCATCGCAATAGGACCCTTATTGTTGGCGAGGACCTGGGTACTGTGCCGCCCGAGGTCAGACCAGCCATGAGCCAACATGGCCTCTATCGCATGTGTGTGATGCATTATGAGCTTGCCTCCAATCCCAAAATGGCACTTCGGCGAATCCTGTCCAATTCTATAGCCAGTCTCAATACGCATGATATGCCCCCCTTCGCCGCATTCTGGCAGGGGATAGACATTGAACAGCGGCTTGAGCTTGGGCTGCTGGACAGGGCAGAGGCAGCAAAGGAGAAAGAAAGCCGCCAAGCTATCAGGGAAAGTTTGGCGGCGTTTTTGCAGCACAGGGGCGGGATTAAGCAGACTGTGGATGCCCCTACCGCTCTCAAAGCCTGCTTAGACCTCCTCAGTGCCAGCCGAGCCAAGGTAGTTCTGGTTAACTTAGAGGATTTGTGGCTAGAGACACAGCCCCAGAATATACCCAGCACAAAGGAAGAATACCCCAACTGGCGACGTAAGGCGCGCTACAGTCTTAAAGAGTTTTGCCACATGCCTCAAGTAATTGATATACTGCGGAGTATAGACCGCCTCCGGAAGCAAGACAGGTACCAGCGATGACACAGAAAAAAGAGACCAGGCCGAGGCGAAGTTCCCGGTCAGAGGCTAGAACACCGCCGGTTTCATCCGGGGTGACCCTCCTGACTGAAGATGACCTTTACCTTTTTAACGAAGGCTCTCACTTCCGCTTGTATGAGAAGCTGGGAGCCCACCCACTGGCTATTGATGGTCAGGAAGGGACTTATTTTGCCGTCTGGGCGCCTGATGCTGAGCAGGTGTTTGTTATGGGCGACTTTAATGGCTGGGATAAAGCCAGCCATCCTTTGTCTCCCCGAGGTCGGTCAGGGCTCTGGGAGGGATTTGTTCCAGGAGTTGGTAAGGGCGCCATTTACAAGTATCGTATCGCCTCTCGCCACCGGGGCTACAAAGTAGGTAAGGCAGACCCGTTTGCTTTTTATAGTGAGGCGCCACCCAAGACCGCCTCCATCGTCTGGGACTTGGAATATGCCTGGGGAGACCAGGGGTGGATGGAGAAGCGGCGTGGGCATAATAAGCTGGATATGCCTATTGCTATTTATGAGGTGCACCTTGGCTCCTGGAGGCGGGTGGCTGAAGAGGGGCACCGCTCCCTCACCTACCGTGAGTTAGCACCTCAACTTGCTGAATACGTCCAGCGGATGGGCTTCACCCATGTAGAGTTCCTTCCTGTCATGGAGCACCCCTTCTACGGCTCCTGGGGCTACCAGATTACGGGATACTTTGCGCCCACCAGTCGCTATGGCACACCCCAGCACTTCATGTACCTCGTTGACCATCTGCATCGGCATGGCATCGGCGTCATCCTGGACTGGGTGCCGTCGCACTTTCCCACCGATGAGCACGGGCTGGGTTTCTTCGATGGTAGCCATCTCTATGAGCATGCCTATCCCCAGAAGGGGTTCCACCCTGACTGGACTAGCTTCGTCTTCAATTATGGTCGCAGCGAGGTGCAGAGTTTTCTCATTAGTAGCGCTCTTTTCTGGCTGGACAAGTACCATGTGGACGGGCTGCGTGTTGATGCTATCGCCTCTATGCTCTATCTGGACTACTCCCGGAAGGAGGGGGAATGGATGCCTAACAAGTATGGGGGGCGGGAGAACCTTGAGGCTATAGCTTTCCTGCGGCGCTTCAATGAGGAAGTGTATAAAAACTATCCCGATGTCCAGACCATTGCCGAAGAGTCCACTGCCTGGCCCATGGTGTCTCGGCCGACCTATGTCGGTGGCCTGGGATTCGGCATAAAATGGGATATGGGCTGGATGCACGATACACTGCAGTACATGTCTCATGACCCTATCTTCAGGAAATACCACCACAACGAGCTTACATTTCGTATGCTCTACGCTTTTACCGAGAACTTTGTCCTGCCCCTTTCCCATGACGAGGTGGTGCACGGCAAGGGTTCACTCCTGAGCAAGATGCCGGCGGATGACTGGCAAAAATTTGCCAATTTGAGACTTCTTTTCGGCTATATGTATGCTCAGCCAGGGAAAAAACTGCTCTTCATGGGAGGAGAGCTGGGGCAGTGGGGGGAGTGGCATCATGATGAGAGCCTGGACTGGCACCTTCTTAACTACCAGCGGCACGCTGAGATACAAAAGTGGGTAGAAGACCTGAACCGACTTTACCGCAGTGAACCGGCACTTTACCAGCTTGACTGCGAGCCAGCCGGCTTTGAGTGGATTGATTGCAGCGATACTGAACAGGGCGTCATCAGCTTCATCCGCAGAGGGAAGTCAACGGGCGACATCGTGCTGGCTGTTTGTAACTTTACCCCGATGCCTCGCTTCAACTACCAGGTGGGTGCTCCGCGTGGCGGCTTCTGGGTGGAGCTTCTTAATAGTGACGCTAATTACTACGGAGGCAGTGGTCATGGCAATCTGGGTGGGGTGGAGGCAGCCCCAATTCCTTACCATGGCCGCCCCTATTCCCTCAACCTCACCCTGCCTCCCCTGGGAGCCGTGTTCTTTAAGAGCAAAGGGAGATAGCCATGAGGGTGGAGGGCAGAGGAGGTTTAGATGGAACGCTATATCTGCATTCACGGCCATTTCTACCAGCCGCCGCGAGAAAACGCCTGGCTGGAGTTTGTCGAGCTACAAGACTCAGCCCATCCTTACCACGATTGGAATGAGCGAATAACCGCCGAGTGCTATGCGCCTAACGCAGCGTCACGTATTCTGGACGGCGAGAATTACATTACCCAGATTGTCAACAATTACACCAAGATTAGCTTCAACTTTGGCCCGCCCCTTCTTGCCTGGATGGAACAGAACAACCCGGAGGTCTATAAGGCAATTCTTGACGCTGACCGAGAAAGTCAGCAGACCTTCTCCGGGCATGGATCAGCCCTGGCTCAGGGCTATAACCATATCATTCTGCCCCTGGCCAACCGGCGGGACAAGTACACCCAGGTGCTGTGGGGAATCCGGGACTTTGAACACCGCTTTGGGCGAAAGCCAGAGGGGATATGGCTCCCGGAGACGGCGGTGGACCTGGAGACTCTGGACATACTGGCTGAGCTGGGGCTTCAGTTCACCATCCTTGCCCAACGTCAGGCTAGTCGGGTGCGCCAAATTGGCACCGATACTTGGGATGAGGTCAGTGACGGAGGCATCGACCCGACAATGGCTTATGAGCTTCACCTGCCCTCCGGTCGGAAGCTCAGCCTTTTTTTCTACAATGAGGCTGTTGCCCGTGGTGTTGCCTTTGAGGGTCTGCTTGCCAGTGGCGAGAACTTTGCCCTCCGCCTCACCGGTGCCTTCTCTGAGGCGCACACCAAGCCTCAGTTAGTTCACATCGCCACCGATGGCGAGACCTACGGACATCACCATCGTTTTGGCGATATGGCGCTGGCTTACGCTCTCCACTATATTGAAACCAACAATCTGGCACAAATTACTAATTATGGGGAGTACTTGGAGAAATACCCACCGACATATGAGGTAGAAATTATTGAGAACACATCCTGGAGCTGTAGCCACGGGATTGAACGGTGGCGAAGCGACTGTGGCTGCAACGCCGGCAGGCATCCAAAATGGAATCAGGCATGGAGAGCCCCACTGCGCCAGGCTCTGGACTGGCTGCGCGATACAGTATCTCCCAAATACGAAGAAAAGGCACGCCAGTTCTTAAACGACCCGTGGGCTGCCCGTGACAATTATATTGAGGTAGTCCTTGACCGCTCACCAGAGAGCGTGCAGCGATTCCTGAGCCAGCATGCCATTAGTGAACTCAATGAGACTGAGAAAATAACAGTGCTTAAGCTCTTGGAGCTTCAGCGCCATACCATGCTCATGTACACCAGTTGCGGCTGGTTTTTTGACGAGCTCGCCGGCATTGAAACGGCGCAGGTCGTCCAGTACGCCGGACGAGTGGTTCAGTTGGCTGAAGAACTCCTCGGTGACGCCATTGAACCCCGCTTCCTCCAGCTCCTTGAGCAAGCCAAGAGCAACCTCCCCGAGTACGGTGACGGTCGTCACATTTATGAGAAATTCATAAAGCCGGCTATGGTAGACCTGACAAAGGTTGCCGCCCATTATGCCGTGAGTTCCCTGTTTAAGGATTACGGCAAGGAGGCGAAGGTATATTGCTACTTTATAGACGTTGAGGACAGCCAGAGTTCCGAGCTCGGGAGAGCTAAGCTGGCGGTGGGGCGGGTTAAAGTCGCCTCCCAAGCCACGCAGGAATCTGCTGTGCTGAGCTACGGCGTGCTCCATTTGGGCAACCACAATCTAAATGCCGGCATTCGGGAGTATCGGGGAGAAGAGGCATACCGAGCAATGGTTCAGGAGGTAACCCAGACCTTCTCTGGGGCAGACTTCCCTGAAGTCATCCGGCTCCTAGACAAGCACTTTGGCACCTCCACCTACTCCCTTAAGTCTCTTTTCCGGGATGAGCAGCGCAAAGTCATAGATAGCATCCTGGGGTCTACCCTGTCTGAGATTGAAGCAGCCTTTCGTCAACTCTATGAACAGCATTACCCGCCGATGCGCTTCCTCACCGATATGGGGAATCCGCTACCCAGGGCATTTCATTCGGCTGCTGAGTTTATCCTGAACACTGACCTACGCCGGGCGTTGAGTGGTGAAACTCTGGATGTGGAGCGAATCAAAGGTCTTCTGGAAGAGACGAGGGCATGGAACGTTGAACTTGATACCGAGGGTCTTAGCTATCTGCTCCAGCAGACCCTGAGGGGAATGATGGCTGGGTTCGTGTCCAACCCTGATGACATTTTTCTTCTCAATAGTCTGGTAGCTGCGGTAGAGCTGGCTCGGTCTACGCCCTTTGCTGTGGATTTGTGGAAGGTGCAGAATCTTTACTACGAAATGCTACAGACCACCTACCCCGAATACAGGAAAAGGACTAAAGCCGACAGAGAGTGGCTCACCCAGTTTGCCTCCTTAGGGGAGAAACTGTCAATACGGACTACATGATGGTCAGCTCCGGGCTCGCTGGGCGGCTGCCTGGTACATTCGCTCGGTATATTCCTTGAGCATTCGCCGGGTGCAAAAGACAGGCACGATGGAACGAATCGCCTCTTTGACCAGGCGAATCCAGCCGCGGGGCACGCCGGTTCGGTCGCGAGCGTAGTAGAGGGGCACAACCTCCTCTTCTAACAGGCGGTAGAGTGCCTCGGCATCTACCTCGTCTTCCTCCTCTGGCTCGACGGTATGAAGGTCGCTACCCAGTGCCCAACCATTACTGCCATTGTAGCCTTCGTCCCACCATCCATCGCGAACACTCAGATGGAGCACACCATTCAGTGTTGCCTTCATGCCGCTGGTGCCGCAGGCCTCCCGTAAGCGGCGGGGGGTATTCAGCCACAGGTCAACCCCGTGAACCAGGTAACGGGCCATGTGCATATTATAGTCCTCGATGAAAACTATTCGCCCCTGGAATTCACGGTCAGTAGCCAGAGCGTACACCTGTTGAAGAAGGCATTTAGACGGGAAGTCGGCAGGGTGAGATTTGCCGGCAAATATAATCTGAACCGGGTGCCACTGGTCATTAATGATGCGCTTTAGACGGTTGACGTCCCGGAAAATTAGGGTTGGTCGTTTGTAATTGGTGAAGCGGCGGACAAAGGCAATGGTCAGTGCTTCTGGGTCAAGCACCGCCCCCATAGCCATAATCTGTCGCCATGGCACATCGTCCTCCACCCACCGACTCCGCATACGCTCCCGAATAGCGCCGACAAGTTTACGCTTCAGTCGCAGACGAACTGCCCATAGTTCATCGTCCGGGATTTCCAGCAAGCGTGCCCACAGTCCAGGGTCATCGTGTTCCTTTACCCAGTCCTTTCCAAGGTACTTTTCGAAGAGGGAGTATAGTTCCGGAGCAATCCATGTGGGCACGTGTATCCCGTTGGTCACGTGGGATATCGGTACCTGGTCCTCTTGAACCTCTGGCCAAAGCCCGTGCCACATTCTTTGGCTAACCTGCCTGTGAAGCTGGCTCACAGCACAGCGCTGGTCAGCCATTCTCAAGGCAAGTGGGGTCATACCGAAAGCCTGGTCACCGGAGCTATCCTGCTGCCCGAGCTGAAAGAATGTTTCCCGGTCAATGCCAAGGGATTCCCAGTAATGTCTAAGGTACTTATCTATTAGCTCAGCAGGGAAGACATCGTGGCCAGCCAGTACCGGCGTGTGAGTAGTAAACACTGTTGTTGCCTGCACCCGGCTTGCTGCCTCGGCAAAACTTGTTCCTCTAGCCACCTCTTCCCGAACCCTTTCCAGCATCATGAAGGCGGTATGCCCCTCATTGGCATGCCACACCAGTGGGTTAATGCCTAGGGTACGCAGGACACGCACCCCACCAATCCCGAGGACGATTTCCTGCTGAAGGCGTAGCTCTCGGTCAGCAATATAAAGTCGGGCCGAGAGCTGCCGGTACTGCATGGGGTTTCCCTCAAGGTTGGTATCTAGCAGATAGATGTTGGTGCGCCCCACTCTTACCTGCCACACTCCGATAGCCAGATTAACATCGCCCAACTGAACCTCGGCTATGGCGCTCTTGCCTTCTGGCGATAGGGCACGGTTAATCGGTGCCTCGTCAAAATTGAGTTCCCCGTTCAGCTCCTGCTGCCAGCCATCTAGGGAAACATGCTGGTGGAAGTACCCCTGAGGGTACATGAACCCGACTGCCACTAGCGGCAGACCAAGGTCGCTTGCCTCCTTACAGATATCACCGGCTAGGATTCCCAATCCCCCAGCGTAAATAGGTAGGGAGTTGTGGATGGCAAACTCCATTGAAAAATAGGCGACAGGCCCTCTTAGCAGGTGGGGGTAATTAGTGGTCACCCAAGTATCTGAAGTTGTCATATCGGCATCAAATGCTGCCATTACCGAATCATATAAAGCGAGAAAAGAAGGGTCGGTGGCAGCGGCTTGCAATTTATCCCGACTGCCCTCACGTAACTCCTTGACCGGGTTGTGACCGCTCATCCTCCACAGCGGGTAATCTAGGGCACGAAACAATCTTCGTGCCTCCTCGTGCCAGCTCCACCACAAGTTATGGGCAAGCTCCTCCAGCCTGCCTATACGCTCCGGTACCTTTGACTCAGTCACCAATTTACTCCCT
Source organism: uncultured Dehalococcoidales bacterium (assembly GCA_964652005.1). Taxonomy (GTDB): domain Bacteria; phylum Chloroflexota; class Dehalococcoidia; order Dehalococcoidales; family BS750m-G39; genus CAZYZL01. Next base: position 13,168 of record CAZYZL010000007.1, read on the forward strand.
CTTTCTCCACTTCTTATTCGTCTAGATTATACCCTAGATTTTACTTAATACCTCATAGCCAGATATCAAGACACATGGTAAGGAAGATCCCCCCCAGATATGGGAAAGCAGATAGCTTGTACAGCCGCCAGGCATCTCGTGAAGCGCCAGAGATTACCAGTCTTGAACTGGCATAAGCCATCATAACACCTAGCAGATTGCCGAGCAATAAATAGAGCCAGGTAAAGCCAGCGGCAAAATAGAGGGCAACCGAGGCACCATAAAGCGCTAGAGCAAATATCAGTAGCACCTTTACTGCGTCTTTAGGCTGCCAGCTCATTGGGAAGTAGCTTAGCCCGGCACTAATATAGTCCTCCCTATTGGCAATCATTACGCTCCAGACGTGAAGCGGTAGCCATAGGGCAATAAGAATGGCAAGGAGCAATATCTCCAGGCTAAAGGCAGGCTTAATGGCAAGCCACCCCATAAGGACTGGGGCACAGCCGGTAACCATGCCCTGGGGAAAAACGCAAGTCCACCTCTTTCGCCAAACCAGGGCAGAGGCAGTACCAACCAGGTCAGCTAAAAAGCAAAGCCAGTGCAAATAAAAGGCGAGCCCCAGACCGATGATAACCAGCCCTATTGTCAGCGGCAGGACCTTTTCCGCAGGGTAAATGCGTTTTGACGGCAGAGCCCGGTTCTGGGTGCGCCTCATCTTGGCATCAACATCACGGTCTAAATAATTGGTTAGCCCATTAGCCCCGGCACTAGCCAGCAAAATGGTCAGCGCAATAATAAGCAGTTTCAAGGAGAGATTACCATCGCCGGCTATGATAGCCGAACAGATACCGATGAAGGTTAATAGGCTGCTCTGGCGAGGCTTTAATACCTCAATATAGTTCCCAATTAGGTTATAAATCGCCAGCCCTCCCCTTTTGCTTTGAGATTATAACAGCCCCCAGTTCAAACCACCACTTTCTTTTGTCTCTATGAGCTAGTTCAGATAGATTAGTGACACAGATTATCATGTTTCGTTTCTCCGTGGCTTTGACTCCGTCCTCCTTTGATGAGAGCTTACTCAATTAGGAGTGTCTAAGAGGGGTGTCAGCCCCAAATACATTATAGAGAGTGTTAGAGGGACGAAGTCCCTCTAAAATAACTAATTCCCCCTCCCTTGTAAAGGGAGGGGGATAAAGGGGGAGGGTTACCACATAAAAACCTAAGGGGGCGAGGTGCAGAAAGTTGAGGTGTCACTAAGATATTGAACGAGTACTCTCTATTGGCACCTTGTGGTAAGTATCCTAAACTCAATTATAATTACTCTCTAATTTGAAGGAGAATGACAACTTTGCCTCCATCGTGGCTGCGGTTGAGGAGGGGAGGGACATCTTTGGCAACATTAAAAAATACCTGATGTATCTACTTTCATCCAATCTTGGGGAGGTATTATTAATGGCCGGGGCTATCCTCTTTGGCCCGTTAATCAGGCTCCCTTATGGAGCCATACCTCTCATTGCCATTCAGATTTTGTGGGTCAATTTGGCTACTGATGGCTTACCAGCTATAGCCCTGTCCGTTGACCCGCCTGACCCGGATATTATGGGGCAAAAGCCATGCCGCCGGGGGCAGGGTGTGTTTACCAAACCGGTGGTGATACTTATGGCTATCGGCGGAGTCAGGAAGGAAGAGGGCAATCTAGGGTAAAGCGGTTACCAGTACAACAATAGCAACTATTGATATGAGAAAAAGTAGAGCACCGCGGGGAATCTTAGATAAATTTTCCCTCGGCTAATTTTTCTTTAAGATAACCTATAAACTCCTCTGCTTTCTCCCGCGGCGGTTTAGTTGCCAGACTGACGCCAACAAAGAGAATAGCACAAACGATAAATCCCCATGTCCCCGGCCACCAGCCTAAAGGCTTCCAACCGGTTACCTGGAAAAGTAAGACCACTATGGCACCAACGATGCAGCTGACCATAGCACCGCTAGCCGTTGCCCGCTTCCAGAAAAAGGCGCCGAAGATAGTTGGTACTGCCATCAAAAGACCGGCTGACGCCGCTGAAGAAAGGGGGGCAATCATGAAGGCTAACCCGGTTTTCCCCGCCGCCCACCAGGCAAAAACAAAGGCAATGATTGCCATAATAGGGATAACCCACTGCCCCACCCTGAGCTCCCCCGCCTCTGAAACCTTGGGGTTGATTAGACCTTTGTGAATATCACGAGCCCACACCGAAGACAGGGTCAACAGGATGGAATCTATAGTGGAAATGGCTGCCGCCGTGATACCAATCATAACGATTATAGCTAAACCCATAGGTATTATCGGCAGAGTCAGAAGGGTAGGTGTCGCCAGGTCCGCGTTCTTCAGACCAGGAACCAGCAAAGTGGCGCCGAAGCCCCATAAAACCGATATCATGGTATAGATGAACCCAAAGACGAGGAAGCCACCAAGCATCTGCTTCATCGCGGTGACCGATTTGGGAATAAAAAGCCGCTGGCTTACCTGAGGGTTGGAGATTAAGAAGAAGAGCCAAGGGAGGGAAAGACCGATAAACATATTAATGCTAAACGCCCCTTTGGCAGTAGGCACGGTCAGTAGCCCCGGCGTCGCTGACTCCAGCTTACTGAAAAAGGAACCAAATCCACCCAGCGCCGCCACCACCACCCCCAGGACAGCCGCCGAAGTCCCAATCATGATTAACGCCTGGAAGGCATCAGTCCAAGCAACAGAGCGCATACCGGCAATGTTTG
>CAZYZL010000007.1:15997-21912 GCA_964652005.1 uncultured Dehalococcoidales bacterium
TCGCTCACCCCAGCCCCCAACTGCCGCCTGGCCATCATGGCAATGGCTAACCCCACAGCTATATAGATGGCAATACCAAGCCATACCCAAAAAGTAGTGCTCATTGCCTCGCCTCCTTCCATTTAAGGAAGATTACAAAGGCACTAATAATAGCCAACACTACCCATATTGTCCAGAACAGAAAGGCACCGCTCATCTTTTTAACATGGGTGAGGACAAACCAGGGGATAGCAATATCCAACGCCAGTAGAAACCCAAACCAGGTCCATGCCCACCCGGTCTTACTCATTTTGCACCTCCATAATCGTTCGCCTTTACTTGTAAATATTTTTTAACTTATACTCCTTAAAGGATGTTGTGTCAAGGAGGAAATGATGCCTGAGGTGATAGCCAGGGTAATATCCCAGAAGGGGACTTGCGCCGGCGGGCATAAGGTCGGCGATGAGTTTGTCATCGGAGAAAAGGCTCCACCAAAGTTGTGTGCCTGGGCTTTTTACTCCCTGTTTCCCCTTGCCAGTGTGCTGCAATTTGGTGGCTCATTCCCCTGGGAGGAGGAGCCAAACAAGACCACTGCTGCCTATCCTGACCCGGCAAATCCGGTGGCGTTTGAATTGAGGCGAGCCCTACCTTAGCTGGAGACTTGGGTGCTTATTCCCCCTTCCTTGCCCCAGTTTTGCATTATTTGCTTTAGCTGTTGAGCAAGCTTGGGGCTACTTCGTAGGCGTTCAATGAAGATAGGGCATCCTTCCAGCAGGGAGTTTTGGGCGGCGGTTGCCATGCTGGAAAGGAGGCTCTGTATACCTAGGTCGGCTTGCGGCGAGATATTCACCCCTGGGGTTGAGGATTCTAGCTGACGACGGATGTCCTCGGCAGTAAACCTCATCGGCATTACGCAGGACTTATACCACGGGCAGTCCTTGCACTGGGCTATAGCATAGGCTTCATCTAAAATATCACCCACATCTAACCCCCTTACTTTGTCATTTCTCTACCCGCCACAGGTAAGCTTAATGCTAATCAATTTGACCCAAAATATCAAGCTGGCGCACTATTCTGAGCAGGTGTATTTGCTCCATGGGTTTAATAAAAAATATAGCTTGCATTTTTAGCCAAATCGCTGTATCCTGTGGCAAAAGAATAGACGACCTGGAGGTGCCTGAACCAGCTCGGGTATAACGGACAGCAAGTCGGTGAAAGTCCGACGCAGTCCCGCCTGCTGTGACTGGTAATTTTTACCAGAAGCCAGAACGCCGACCTCCAGGCATCCTTAAACCTCCGCGGAGAAAGGGGGTGGGAGATGCTCAGGGTAAGCTGAGGAATCCCCCTTGCTTTGTCAAGCAGAGGGGGATTTTATTTTGCCTAAATAATATTAGCTGGAGGTATTTCATTGATGAGATTAATGCGACTAGGTGTATGTATTATTCTGTTGAGCCTGTTAGTTAATATAATCGGTGGCTGTCATTCTCAGTTCCAGCCAGGAACTTTCGTTGATGATGCGGGCAGGGAGGTGACTATAAACGAGATTCCACAGAAGATTGTGTCTCATGTGCCCAGCATCACCGAGACCCTTTTTGCTCTTGGCTTGGGGGAAAGGGTGGTTGGGGTCAGCGACTATTGTGACTACCCTGAGGCGGCGAAGTCAAAACCCAGCGTGGGGAATTATTTTAATCCCTCCATTGAAAGGATTGTCGCCCTGAACCCAGACCTGGTGCTGACCGATGGGCATAGCGAGGGCATTAAACAGCTTGATGAACTGGAACCACCAATTAACTATATAGTTATAGACCCTAAGGACATTGATGGCATTTTTAAAGATATTGAATTACTGGGAAAGGTTACCGGCATGGAGGGGGAAGCCGATAAGCTCAACGAGGATATGCAGGACACAATATCTCATATTCTCGCCTTGGTGGAAGATGCTCCCAAGGTTAAAGTGTTCTATATCATTGATGCTACTGACCCAACCCTGCCCTGGACGGCGGGTCCCGGCTCTTTCATTGACTCTCTTATTACCATGGCTGGTGGGGAAAATATTGCCGCCCAAGCTCAGGGCGCCTGGGTGCAATTCAGCATCGAGGAAATAGTCAGGTCTGACCCTGAGATTATCATACTCCCAGCTAAGCACGGCACAGCGTTTACCTCGCCAGGAACGCTAATGGGAAACCCCGCTTGGCAGGGAATAACAGCGGTAAAAGAGGGCAGAATTTTTATTATTGATGATGACCTTGTCAGCCGCTCTGGACCCAGAATAGTTCTGGGTCTGGAGGAGATGGCAAAAATCATTCACCCTGAGCTATTTGAGTAGAGGAGGCAGCAATGCCGGGACTTTTGTCTAATACTATTGAGTTGATAAAGCCTCTGGATAAAGGGGCAATGGCTGAAGCCCGGCTGAGGCAGGACACCTTGACCAAGCCGCAGGGCAGTCTGGGCAGGCTTGAGGAGCTGTCTATCAAGCTGGCTGGCATTCAGGGTAAGCCCATACCTCAAATCAGGCACAAAGCCATTATCACTATGGTAGGTGACCACGGGGTAGTTGCCGAGGGGGTGAGTGCCTATCCTCAGGAGGTTACTGCCCAGATGGTTTATAATTTCCTCCGTGGTGGAGCAGGAATCAACGTGCTTGCCCACCATGTGGGAGCCAGAATTATTATAGTGGATATCGGTGTAGCCACTGACCTGAAGCCAGACCCTCAGCTTTTATCAAGGAAAATTGGCTATGGCACCCACAATATGTGCCTTGGCCCGGCTATGACCCATGAGCAGGCAGTAACATCTATAGAGTCGGGGATTGAGGTGGTGGCGGCTGAGCTGGCTAAGGGTCTTGACATCGGTGGCACCGGTGACATGGGCATCGGTAATACTACTGCCAGCAGTGCTATCTGTGCCGCTATGACTGGGAAACCGGTGGCTGGGGTGGTGGGCAGAGGCACAGGCATAAACGATGAGCAGTTGGCACACAAAGTAGAAGTGATAAAAAGAGCCCTGGCAGTGAACCGCCCTGACCCAAATCAGCCTCTGGATGTGCTGGCAAAGTTAGGCGGCTTTGAGATAGGTGGGCTGGTGGGGGTGATGCTGGCAGCGGCGGCTTACCGTATTCCGGTAGTTATTGATGGCTTTATCTCCGGGGCAGCCGCCCTTATTGCCACGGCGCTGGCACCGGGACTCCGGGATTTTCTTATTGCCGCCCATGTTTCGGCAGAGGCTGGGCATAGAGTGCTGCTCAGGCATCTGGGGCTTAAACCGCTACTGGATTTGGGCATGCGTTTGGGTGAGGGCACCGGTGCTGTATTGGGAATATTTCTGGCTGAGGCGGCAGCCAGGATTCTGGCTGAGATGTCTACCTTCGGTGAAGCTGGAGTTTCGGAAAGGAATAGACCGGAAAATTGAGCTTCTTGGCGGCGTTAAGGTTTTTAACCATTATACCCTTGCCCGGGCGGCGTGAGGCTAGCCCCGAGGAATTAGGACGGTCTATAGTTTACTTCCCCCTGGTCGGCGTTATTATTGGGCTTATTCTAGTTGGCTTGAACTGGCTCCTGGGTCTGCTCCTGTCTTCGGCGTTAACTAATGTCCTGCTGGTTGTTTCTCTGGTGGCGGTTAGCGGCGCTCTGCACCTTGATGGCTTGGTTGATACCTGCGATGGTCTGGCTGGTGGTAAGACGGTGGAGGAGAGGTGGCGAGTGATGGATGATAGCCGGGCTGGCGGCTTTGGTATTATTAGCGTCTGCTGCCTGCTGCTGGTCAAATACGTGGCACTGAACAATGTGCCTGCTAGCTGGCTGATGCCGACCCTGGTGCTTATGCCGATGCTGAGTCGCTGGGCGATGGTCTATGCTCTTTTTGCCTATCCCTACGCCAAGCCATCGGGTTTGGGCAAGGTATTTAAGCAGGGGGCTAGCCGGCTGAGGTTTATTGTGGCGACGCTTATAGCTTTGGTCGCGGCAGTGATTCTGGCTCAACTGTCAGGCTTTGTTATAATGTTAGCTATCTGGGTTATAGCACTGGCTGTGGCTACCTATCTGAAGGGTAAGTTTGGCGGGCTTACTGGTGACACCTATGGGGCGATAAATGAGGTAGCTGAGGTTTGTATCCTGATTCTGGTCTGCCTGCTGGCTCACATCGGGTGGTTGACCTAGGTGAAAAATTTAATTGGAGGTACGAACTGAGTAAAAGGTGTATTCTAATAATTGGCGGCGCCGGCAGTGGCAAAAGCCACTTTGCCCAGGAGTTGGCTCCAAAGTTGGGTGAAGTGGTGCTTTTTGTGGCTACGGCGGTGGCTGGCGATGAGGAGATGCGCCAGCGCATTGAGGAGCATAAGCGAAAAAGGTCAGCAGTCTGGAGCACCCTTGAGGTTACCACCCAGGTAGGCAGCCAAATTGAGGAGAAAATCGGCGATGCCCAGGTGGTGATTGTGGACTGCATCACCCTCCTAGTTAACAATATTTTCAGTCAGTATAGTGACCAGACTGGTGAGCAAATTGATGCCCCTCTTATTGAGAAAAGGCTTATCGCTGAAGTAGGTGAGCTGATAGAATGTATTAACCGGCTTGATGCCAGCTTCATTATCGTTACCAACGAGGTCGGTCTGGGCTTGGTGCCGGCTAATAGGCTGGGCAGGTTATATCGTGATTTACTGGCTAAGGCAAACCGGATGCTGGCACAGGCGGCTGATGAGGTCTACCTGATGGCCGCTGGCTTACCGGTGCCAATCAAACCAGCCAAAGGGTTGTGACTTTATATTGGCCAGCCCAGCCAATCAAAGACGCCGAGCATTTTTAGTCCCATATAGAACATTAAAGCAACGAAGATATAGCTCAGTTGTTTGGCTGGCAGCTTATGGGCGGTTATGGCGCCAATTTGGGTCATGCCAACGCTGGTAACCGCTAGCAGAAACCAGGCTGGCAGATTAACATAACCTATGGAATGGGGTGGCAGGTTGGGAACACCAAGGCCATTTATTATGTAACCGATAACACCGCCGGTGCTGGTAAGTATCATTGTGGCTAAAGATGTGGCTATGGCATTGTGCATCTTGAACCTGAGTGCCAGCACCATCACTGGAACCATCAATATGCCGCCGCCAATTCCGAGAGTGCCAGTTACCAAACCTACGGGGATAGCCCAGGCTGCCCATAGCCAGGGGTTGTCCCTAGGTTCCTGTTCAACCTGAGGCGATTTGGCGGTAAGCATCCTGATACCAGCGGCCAGGGCGGCTGCACCAAAGGCTATTTTTAGCCCTGTCCCGGGGAGGTGAGCAGCCAGGGTAGCGCCACCAAAGGCAGCGAGCAGACCGCAGCTGCCCATGACAATGGCTGCTCTCCACCAGACTGCTCCCTTTCTACTATGCCTCCAGGCGCCACTGGCGGCGGTGGGCAAAATAACCAGCAGACTGGTGCCAAACGCCAATTTAATTGCTATTTCTGCGGGAATGCCCATGCCGGTGAATATCATGTATTGAACCGGGGTCATAATGAAGCCGCCGCCAACACCAAGAAGACCACCGGCGAAGCCAACGCCGATACCGGTTGCCAGAAGGGTAATGATATGAGCTATGGTCATCCAAAGCCCTAATTGTTTCTTCACTGATTCTAATAACGCACTGGGCTAAATTTGTCAAGCCTTTAAATTGAGATTGTTTAGCAACCTATCCCCCCCAGCACCCTGAAAAATCTATGATTTTTCTGGGAACCCGCCTGACCCCCTCCCTTAATAAAGGAGGAGTGTAGGTTAGAGAGGCGAAGCCTCTCTTAAAAAAATAACTTCCCCTTCCCCTTAATAAGGGGAAGGGAATAAAGGGGATAGGGTTGCAAGAAACTAAGGGGGTGAGGTTAATAAACAACCTTTAAATTGCCACTGAGCCCCCTTGTTGCTATAATATCTCTGTTTGATGGGGCTGTAGCTTAGCTGGGAGAGCGCCG
>CAZYZL010000008.1:0-20227 GCA_964652005.1 uncultured Dehalococcoidales bacterium
ACCTCTGACCCCCTGCGTGTAAAGCAGGTGCTCTAACCAACTGAGCTAACCGCCCTTGAGTGGTGCGCTTGGCGGGTCTCGAACCCGCAACCTTAGCCTCCGCAGGGCTACGCTCTATCCAATTGAGCTACAAGCGCCAAAGTAAAAAATGGTGCCGAAGGGGAGATTTGAACTCCCATATCCTTACGGACACTACGCCCTGAACGTAGCGCGTCTGCCATTCCGCCACTTCGGCACAGCTAACGCCACAAAGGGATTATACCCAGTTCATAATTGAGCGTCAAGAGAATGTATTCGTTCAATACCTTAGTGACACCTTAACTTCCTGCACCTCACCCCCTTAGGTTTTTATAAACCCTATCCCCTTTATCCCCTTCCCCTCTAGGGGAAGGGGGTCAATGCTACGGAGAAACGAAACATGCTCATCTGTGTCACTAATCTATCTGAACTAGCTCAGAGAATCAGTCGAGGTCAGTGTTATCGTTTGGTATATTGAGGTGCCTTGCGTGCCCGCTTAAGCCCAGCCTTCTTCCTCTCTTTGACCCTGGGGTCTCTGGTCAGCAACCCATTCTGACGCAGTACCGGCTTAAGGCTCTCATCAGCCCTTACCAGCGCCCGAGCAATGCCGTGAGAGATGGCACCGCTCTGCCCTGATATGCCACCCCCCTCCACCTTGACCACGGTATTATACTTGCCCAGGCTCTCGGTGACCAAAAATGGCTGCACTATTACCCGGCGGTGCTCAGGGCGGGGGAATAAATTCTCATAGGGAATACCGTTGACGATAACTTCCCCAGCGCCCGGCACCAACTTTACCCGAGCTACTGCTGTCTTGCGCCTGCCTGTGCCATAAAAATAGGTTTGCTTCTCTGTTTGAACCACTCTAATTCTCACCCCCCTTTGATCTAGCCCTGGTCTGAGCCAGGTGAGGATGAGCCTCACCGGCATAGACCTTAAGCTTCTTCATCCTGCCAGCCCTCAGGCGATTGGGGGGCAACATCCCCTTGACGGCATGTTCTATCACCCGGGTAGGATTAGTCTGGAGCGTTTTCTCCAGGCTGATACTTTTAAGTCCCCCGGGGTATCCTGAATGTCTATAATAGAGCTTCTGCCCGGCCTTATTGCTGGTAACCCGAACCTTATCGGCATTGATAATGACAACAAAATCGCCGCTATCCAGGTTGGGGCTGAATAGTGGCTTATGCTTGCCCATGAGTAAGCCAGCCGCCTCAGTGGCTAGCCTGCCCAGAACCTTGCCCGAAGCATCAATCACATGCCACTGGCGCTTAATATCAGAAGCTTTGGTGCTATAGGTTTTCATTATCCCTCCCCCGGGAGATATGGATAATTTATCCGGGTAAGACACAACCCACGGGCAGGGGCAGTCGGTCCAGCCATCCCCCGCTTTCTGGCTTGAATTATACTATCAAATTCATCAACACTCATCTTACCCAAGCCGACTCTGATTAGAGCACCCACGGTATTACGTACCTGATGGGGCAGAAAGGAGTTAGCCACCATATGGAAGATAACCAGTTCCCCATCTCTTTGCACTTCAGCTCGGGACACACACCTTACTGTACTCCTTATGCTAGCCCCATCGCAACTGGCAAAGGAGGCAAAGTCATGCTCGCCGATAAGAGCCTGGCACGCCCGATTCATAGTTTCAATATCTAGAGGGCTGGCCACAAGGTAGGAATAGGCCTCTCTTATTGGAGAACGGGTGGGGCTGTTTAATATGTAGTAGCAATATTCCCGGCTAAGGGCATCACGCCTGACATTGAAAGAACCATCTACTTTAGACGCTGCCTTTACTGAGATATCCCTGGGCAAATAGTGATTTAGCCCACTAACAAAGGCGTGGATTGGAAGAGGCGACCCAGTCCTAAAGCTAACCACCTGCCCCTGAGCATGAACTCCAGCATCGGTTCGGCTGGCGGCAATCACCCGGCACCTCTCCCCGGTAAGCCTCTCCACGGCTTCCTCCACCTCCCCCTGAACGGAGGGCAAACCAGCCTGCCACTGGAAGCCATGGTAGCGTGTGCCATCATATTCCATAATCAATAAAATCTTGCTCTTTATCAAGCTGACACCTTCTATTTGACCAACTCAATCTGAGCCATAGGTGCCCCATCACCTAATCTAGGTCCTAACTTTATGATGCGAGTATATCCACCAGGGCGCTCAGCATACCTCGGAGCCAACTCATTAAATATCTTCTCAGTCACCTTCTTATCCAAAATAAAGGAAAGTGCCCGGCGGCGGGAGTGGAGCTCCCCCTCCTTACCCAGGGTAATCATCCGTTCAGCCAAGCTGCGTATTTCCTTAGCCTTGGCTTCGGTAGTAGTAATCTTTTCATAGTTCAGCAGGTCAGTGACCAAGTTGCGATACAGCGCCTTGCGGTGAGCTGAAGACCGCCCCAGCTTTCTACCGGCTACTTTATGCCTCATGTTACTTGCTCCTCTGCTTGGCTGTCACCAATCGGAGGGGTAAGAGCCAACCCCAATGCACTGAGCCGCTCCTTTACCTCTTGCATGGACTTCTGGCCAAAATTGTGCAGCGAGAGCAATTCCTTCTCTCCTTTACTTATCAGCCCCCCCACTGTGGTGATGCCACCGCGCCTTAGACAATTCAGGGTACGCACCGAAAGCTCAAGTTGCTCCACAGGCATATTATATTTTTCGTCAGGGATAGAGGCGCGAATGAACTGCTTCTCCTCCTCAATGCGAGAAACCCGGGCATAATCAATAAACGGAGATAGCTGCTCGGTTATAATTTTGGCACTCTGGCTGATTGCGTCCACAGGCGATATAGTGCCATCCGTCCATACCTCCAGCTCTAACTGCTCTCGGCTTATCTCTCGACCAATATGGGTTGGCTTAACGGTAAAATTAACCTTCCTTATAGGAGTAAAGATAGCATCTACCGGAATCACCCCTATAGGTAGGTTATCGCTGGACTCAGCCTCCCGATAACCTTCACCCAATTCAACATCAAACTCGACATAAAGTTTGGCTTCAGGCGAATCTAAGGTAGCCAGATAAAGCTCAGGGTTGGCAATTTCAAAGTCGGTGGAGGGCTCAATGTCAGCGGCGCAAACTCGCCCCTGCCCCCCCACCTCCAGTATTAACTTACCCGGTTGACCGGAAAGGGGGTTTAACCTCAACGCCTTGACATTGAGTAGAAACTCGGTGACATCTTCCTTAACAAAGGGGATGGCAGAGAACTCATGTTGAATTCCCTCAATCTTAACCCGGGTCACTGCTGCCCCGGGAAGATAGCCAAGGAGTACTCGCCGTAGAACATTGCCCAAAGTAACACCAAAGCCTTTTTCCAGTGGCTCGACTCGGAAGCGTCCAAAGTTATCCCCACTTTCAACGCACTCAATCTTAGCCACAGCTAGATGGGACAAGGTGCCACCTCCTCATCGCTTAACTTACCGCGAGTAGTACTCAACGATACTCTGCCACTCAAATTTGGCCCCAATGTCATCAGGGGTAGGTAGAGATGAAACCCGGCCAATAAGTTTCTCCCTATCCAAGCTCAACCAGCTTAGAATAACCTTACTCTCGATACTTTGAACCAGTTGTTTATAATACTCAGTATTGGTGCTACTCTCTTTCCAACTAATGGTATCACCTTCCTTGACCAGATAGGAGGGTATGTCTGTTTTGCGCCCATTGACCATAATATGCCCATGTTGCACCAGCTGACGGGCTTGGGAGCGAGAGTCAGCGAAGCCCAAGCGATAGGCTACATTATCCAGCCGCCTCTCCAGCAACACCAGTAGATTTTCCCCGGTAATGCCTGACTGCCTCCTCGCCTCGGCAAAGAATCGCCGGAGCTGCCTTTCCAAAATTCCATAGGTATAACGTGCCTTTTGCTTCTCCCGAAGTTGCAGTCCGCGGTCAGAAAGCCGACGACGCCGGCTAAGCTGTTGCCCCGGCGGTTTCGCCCGCCTGTCCAAGGCACATTTAGCAGTAAAACACCGGCTACCTTTGAGCATTAGTTTATCGCCGCTACGGCGACATAATCGGCAAACTGCTGCTGTATATCTCGCCATCTACCTACACCCGCCTTCGCTTACGCGGACGACACCCATTATGTGGGATAGGAGTCACATCCCTGATACTGGTAACGGCAAGCCCCGAAGCCTGAAGGGAACGAATAGCCGCCTCGCGGCCACTGCCCGGTCCCTTAACATAGACCTCCACCTGACGCAGCCCATGCTCCATCCCTTTCCTCGCTGCGTCGCGAGCCGCCAGTTGAGCAGCGTAGGGAGTGCCTTTACGTGAACCCTTAAACCCGGCGGTGCCTGAGCTTCCCCACGCAATAACATTCCCCTGGGGGTCGGTGAGGGTGACTATGATATTATTAAAGCTGGACTGGATATAGGCTTTACCTACAGCGACAGCCTTGCGTTCCCGCTTTCTTGTCCTGACTCGCTTCTTCTCTGGCATTCTACCTCCGCTTAATTATAACCTCGTTACTTCTTAGCTATGCCTCGCCTCTGTCCTCTACCAGCTACAGTTTTGCGGGGACCACGCTTGGCACGGGCATTGGTTCTGGTTCGCTGTCCCCTGACCGGCAGACCATGGCGATGCCTGATGCCCCGATAGCTGCCAATCTCAATGAGGCGCTTTATGTTGAGGTCGACCTCCTTCCTCAGTTCACCCTCAACATTATACTGCCGGTCAATAATCTCCCGGATACGATTAACCTCGTCTTCAGCCAAGTCGCTTACCTTAGTGGCTAGGTTAACCCCAGCCTGTGCCAGGATCTTCTGGCTTAAGCTGGGACCAATGCCATAGATATACTGAAGTGAGACCGCAACTTGTTTATTCCTTGGTATATCTACCCCAGCGATACGTGCCATCTAGCCCTCCTTAAGAGGCAGCTATCCCTGCCTCTGCTTATGCCTGGGGTTGGAACAAATGACCCTGACCACCCCACGGCGCCTTACCACCTTACACTTTTCGCACCTGACCTTAACTGAAGCCTTTACTTTCATATTACTTAAACCGATAGGTAATTCTGCCCCGACTCAGGTCATAGGGAGAAAGTTCTACCAGAACCTTGTCGCCGGGCAAGATTCTAATATAGTGCAACCTTATCTTTCCTGAAATGTGAGCCAGCACCTTATGCCCATTAGCCAGCTCAACACGAAACATGGCATTGGGTAGAGGCTCGACTACTGTCCCCTCAACCTCAATAGTCTCCTTCTTAGGCATAGACTCCTTCCATAGTAGTGAGCACCTCTGGTTCACCATCAGTAATGGCGATGGTATGCTCAAAGTGGGCAGAAAGGCTACCATCAGCGGTCAGCACTGTCCACTGGTCATCACCAACCCGGGTACGCCAGTCACCCACATTTACCATAGGCTCAAGGGCAAGGGTCATGCCTTCCTGTAATACCGGTCCTGTTCCCGGCAGGCCAAAGTTGGGTATCTGAGGCTCCTCATGCATCTCCCGCCCGATACCATGTCCGGAATACTCCCGCACTACCGAATAGCCCCCTGACTCAGCATAGTTTTGAATGGCAGCCGAGATATCCCCCAATCTTCCCCCGGCACGGGCAGCAGCGATGCCAGCTTTTAGCCCACCTTTAGCGGTCTCCAAAAGCTCCCTAGCCTTTAAGTCAATCTCCCCCACACCTACGGTAATGGCAGCATCACCCTGAAAACCCATATAGGACACCCCCAGGTCAAGGGATACTATATCACCCTGGCGCAAAACTCGCTCCCCGGGAATCCCGTGCACCACCTCATCATTTACTGAGACGCAGACATTAGCCGGAAAGCCACGGTAGCCCTTAAATGAAGGCTTAGCCCCCAGCCTTTCCACCTCCTTAGCCGCAATAACGTCCAACTCCTTGGTTTTCATCCCCGGCCTCACTTGCCGACTCAGGATGTCCAATACTGTGGCTACAACCCTACCTGCCTGGCGCATTATAGCAATTTCTCGCTCGGATTTAATAATTATACTCATTTAAGTTAAACGCCCCACATCTAGGGCAGTAATTATTCTCTTGCCCACCTCAGCCACATCCCCCCCTCCATCTATTTCCAGTAGCTTACCTAACTGGGCATAATAATCAATTAGCGGCGCTGTCTGAGCAAGGTAGACCTCCAGCCTCTTCCTCACGCTCTCCGCAGTATCATCAGGGCGTTGATATAGCTCACCGCCGCACCGGTCACACCTTCCCCAAACCTTGGGGGGAGAATTTGTTATGTGGTATGGCGCCTGGCACTGGTGGCAAATCCAGCGTCCGCTCAACCGCTTCACTAGCTCCTCCTCGGAGACATTAATATATATCACCTTGTCTATCGTCTTGTCCTGCTGAGCTAAGGCTTTATCCAGTGCCTCAGCCTGCTTCAGGTTCCGGGGAAAGCCATCCAGGATTGCCCCCGGTTCGCAATCCGGGGCTGAGATACGGTCAAGAGCCATGCCTATTGTGAGCTGGTCAGGGACTAGCACCCCCCTTTCCATATAAGACTTCGCCTTTATGCCTAACTCAGTTCCTTGCTCCAGTGACTGACGGAACAGGTCGCCAGAAGCGATATGAACCAAGCCTAACTTCCGAGCCACATTAGCTGCCTGGGTTCCTTTGCCTGCCCCGGGAGCACCCAGAAAGATAATATACACCTTTATCCCTATTTGATAAAGCCCTCATAGCGCCGCATTACCAGTTGCGCTTCCATCTGCTTCATGGTATCAAGAACCACACCAACCACAATAAGCATACCCATGCTAGATAGCTGTATCACCTGGACATTGGTAATCTCCCGGGCTAGGAAGGGCATTATAGCCACTAAAGCCAGAAATAAAGCTCCCGCCCAGGTAATGTGCTTTATCACCCCATCCAGATATTCCTTGGTATGGGGTCCGGGTCTGATTCCGGGAATAAACCCTCCCTGCCGCTGCAGGGCACCGGGCAAATCCTGCTGCTCAAAAATTATGATGGTATAAAAGAAGGCAAAGCCAACCGTGAGCAGAAAATAGAGCCCCCAGTAGAATAAGCCCATGGGCAGTGCAGCACTGGGGCTAAATAAGCTCATAATATGATTAGCTAGGTTAGGTTCAGCTCCAGTCGGATTGGCAAAATAGCTAGCCACCACGCCGGGGAAGACGACCAGCGACATAGCAAAGATAAGGGGTATCATCCCGGCGGTGTTTACCCGCAGCGGGATATGAGTTGAGCCTGACTGCCGGTACATGCGACCACCCCGAAACACGCTGCGGGAATACTGAACTGGGATGCGGCGGTGTGCCTCGGTAAAGATGACGATGAACACGGTAGTGGCTAGAGCGATAAGAATATAAAAGGCTAAACCGCCAAAGTTCTCCTTTGCCAGAAAACCACTACCAATCAGCTCCGGTAGCCCAGCCACAATACCGCCAAAGATTATTATGGATACGCCGTTACCAATACCATACTCAGTAATACGCTCGCCCAGCCAGACCAGGAACATAGTGCCGGCTATCAAGGAGACAACCATAGTTGCCATGGGCAACACCGCAGCACTAGCGATAACCCCCTCGCGCTGGAGATAGACCAGTTGCCCATAACCCTGAAGACCTGCCAGGGGGACAGTCAGCCAGTGAGTAATACGATTAATCTTGTCTCTCCCCGCCTCCCCCTCCAGAGAAAGGGCTCGTAGTTGGGGGATGACAGGCAGCAGTAGCTGCATAACAATAGACGCCGTTATATAGGGATAGACCCCCATCGCCGCCACACTGAGGCGCCTCATGGCACCACCACTAAACATGTCAAGCATGCCCAGCAAGGCATTCCGCTCAAACAGTTGCCGCAATGCCTCAAGGTCAACCCCGGGAAGAGGCACATGAGCCACAAAGCGAAACACTACCAGAATGCCAAAAGTGATAAGAATCCGGCGTCTTAAATCAGGCAGGCTGAAGGCATCTATCATTGCCTGCAGAAGTCGTGGTCTAGCTTGTCTGGGACGCACGCCCCACCTCCTCCACTTTGCCCCCGGCTGCCTCTATCTTGGCTTTGGCCGCAGCCGAGAACTTATTTGCCTTTACCACCAGGGGGTGACCAATTTCACCATTCCCCAGAATCTTGATTGGGTGGCGCAGAGATTTTACTACCCCGGCAGCAACCAATTTCTCCGGCGTTACCTCACTCCCTGGCTCAAAGATGCCAAGCTTGTCAATATTAACAGCGGTATACTCCGTTCTAAAGATATTGACAAAGCCGCGCTTCTGCGGCAGGCGCTTGATTAACGGCAACTGCCCACCTTCAAAGCCAGGGCGCATCTTACAGCCAGAGCGAGACTTCTGCCCTTTACAACCACGCCCAGAATAGGTGCCATGCCCGCTACTATCTCCCCGCCCCACTCGCTTCCTTCCCTTCTTAGAGCCAGAGGCTGGGGAGAGCTTTTCCTGCATCATCAGCTTTCTTCCTCCACCTTAACTAGATGCCTCACCTTGTTAATCATACCTCGAACCGAGAGGCAGTCACTATGGATAACACTCTGATTTAGCCGATTAAGCCCCAGAGCCTTCAGGGTTCTCCTTTGAACCTTGGCATAGCCAATGCCACTTTTAATCCAGGTGATACGCAACTTAGCCACTGCCTCCCTCCGATTCAGCCTTGGCGATTGCCTTGCGTCTGGCTAACTCCTCCTTTGGCTCTTTAAGCCGACTGAGGGCGAGTATGGTAGCCTTAGCGGTATTAATCCGATTAGAGCTACCCAACGACTTGGTCAGGATGTCCTTGATTCCGGCTGCCTCCACCACCGCCCGGATGCTACCACCGGCAATAATACCGATACCTGGGGCGGCTGGTTTCAACAACACCTCAGCAGCGCCAAACTTAATCTTTATTTCGTGAGGGATGGTCGTCCCGGCTAGCGGAACCTTAATCAAATTCTTCCTAGCGATAGCGCCAGCTTTGTTAATCGCCCCTGGCACCTCGTTGGCTTTACCCACACCAATGCCCACGTGACCATTACCATCACCAGTTACACTGAGGGCGCTAAAACGGAGGCGCTTACCACCTCTCACCACCTTAGTCACCCGATTGATATACACCAGCTTGTCACTCAGTGTCAATTCGGTGGGGTCTATCCTGCTTATTGGTTGTTTCACCTGGTCTAAACTACCCCCTAAAATTTCAATCCCGCCTGCCGAGCCGCCTCGGCTAGGGCTTTAACCCTGCCATGATATTTGTAGCCACCACGGTCAAAGACCACCTGCTTTATCCCCTTACTTAACGCTCGCCTCGCCACCAGAAGACCAACCAGCTCGGCATCACCTGTTTTTGCCTTACCCGCAGCCTCACCCTTAACCTCTGGGTCAACGGTTGAGGCTGAGATTAGGGTATGCCCCAGTGAATCATCAATAACCTGAGCGTAGATATGGTTCAAGCTCCGAAACACACAAAGTCGTGGTCTGGAGGCAGTGCCCACTACCTTGGCTCTGACTCGGGTATGTCTTCTTTGACGGGCTACCCTTGGCTCAACTCTCGCCATTATTTCTTCCCTATCGTCTTACCCGCCTTGCCTGCCTTGAGATGAACTAGCTCGCCGGCATATCTAATACCTTTACCCTTATAGGCATCGGGGGGATGAATAGCCCGAATTTCGGCTGCCATCTCGCCCACTACCTCCTTGTTAATCCCCCTAACCTTAACCCGAGTTCCTCCCTCTACATCCAGGGATACCCCGGGTAATGGTGGTACCTCCACAAGGTGTGAAAATCCAACACGAAGTACCAGCTTATCCCCGCTTTTTTCCGCCCGATAGCCCACCCCCACTATATCAAGGTTCTTCTCAAAGCCGCTAGTTACCCCCTCCACCATGTTAGCTAAAAGACTGCGCGTCAATCCATGCAAGGAACGATGCACCTTGCTATCACTGGGTCGCGACACTATCAGGTTACCACTGTCCAGGACAATACCGATATCTGGGTTAAAGCGGCGACGAAGTTCCCCTTTAGGACCGCTTACCGTGACCATGTCCTTTTCAATACTCACCACCACGCCCGGTGGCACAGGTATTGGCATCCGTCCCACCCTAGACATAGATATCACCTTCAGGCTTATTTACCAGACATAACATAGGAGTTCACCACCAACCCCCCGGCGCCAGGCTTGCTTTCCGGACATTATCCCATTAGATGTAGAAAGGATAGTGATGCCCAAGCCACCATAAACGCGGGGAATCTCCTTCTGCCCCACATATACCCTTAGCCCAGGCTTACTAACCCGTTCCAACCCGGAAAGGATGGGCAGATTTTTGTCATCATACTTGAGATGGAGCTTAATTACCCGTTGTGGTTTACCCCTAAGCACCTCATAATCAGCGATGAAATTCTCCTCCTTGAGGATTCGGGCGATAGATAGCTTCATCTTTGAGGCTGGAACCAGCACAAAGTCATGCCTGGCCATAATGGCATTGCGTATTCTGGTTAACATATCAGCTATTGGGTCAGAGATAGCCATATCTATTTCACCAACTTGCCTTTCTTACTCCGGGGACCTGCCCGGCAAGAGCTAACTTGCGAAAACAAATCCGACATAAGCCAAACTGCCGAATATAGGCACGGGGTCGACCACACAGGTAACAGCGATTATGCTGCTGCACCTTATATTTGGCCGGTCGCTTCCATTTTTCAATCTTTGACTTCTTGGCCATTCTTGCTCCACTTCAATCCCGGGCAAAAGGCATGCCCAGTAATTCCAGCAGGTGCCTACCCTCCTCATCTGTCTTAGCCGTGGTGATGATTGACACCTCCAGTCCCCGCACCTTGTCTACCTTATCATACTCTATCTCGGGGAAGATGATTTGCTCCTTAAACCCCAAGCTATAATTACCTTGACCATCAAAGGAGTTCCGGGAAACGCCATGAAACTCACGCATCCGGGGCAAGGTAACATTCACCAGCCGGTCAAAAAAGTGATACATGCGCTCCCCCCGCAGGGTCACCTTCAGCCCGATGGGCATCCCTGACCTCAACCTGAAGGCGGCGATAGACTTCTTGGCTCGGGTGATAACCGGGTGCTGCCCAGAAATAGTAGCTAAATCCCTCTCTGCTGCCTCCAGAGCCTTGGCATCCTGAATCGCCTCGCCTACGCCGATGTTAAGGGCAATCTTTTCCAGCCGTGGCACCTGCATTACATTGTGATAGCCGTAAAGCTCCATCAGCCGGGGAATAACCTCTTTTTTATATCTTTCCCTAAGTCCTGACATTTAATCAATTACCTCACCGCAGGAGTGACAAATCCGAACCTTCTTACCATCAGCCAGGAAGCGGGAACCAACCCGAGCCGGGTGATTGCACTTATTACACAGTAGCATAACATTGGACACAGGAATTGGCGCCTCCCGCTCGATTATGCCCGCCTGCCTAACTGCCCCCCTTGCCCGGCTATGCCTTTTGATGAAGTTGATGCCCTCCACCAGCAGCCGTTCATCCTTGGGGTAAGCAAAGCGCACCTTACCCTTCTTACCCCTATCCTTACCAGCAATAACCAGTACCATATCGTTCTTTCTGATATTCATCCTTGCTCACACCACCTCAGGCGCCAGAGATATAATCTTGATAAAATTCTTGTCCCTCAGCTCCCTGGCTACTGGTCCAAATATTCTGGTTCCCTTAGGATTATTCTTTTCGCTAAGAATCACTGCCGCATTCTCATCAAACCTGACATAAGAGCCATCAGGGCGCCGATATGGCTGGGCGCAGCGAATAATAACCGCCCTGACCACCTCCCCCTTTTTCACCTGCCCCCCAGGGGTTGCCTTTTTTACCGAAGCCACAATGACATCACCCACCCGGGCATATCTCTTCCCGCTGCCACCTAAAACATTGATACACATAATCTCTTTGGCGCCGGTGTTATCGGCTGCCTTAAGTCTGGTATAGGTTTGAATCATGTCACCTAGCTCCAAGCCGATTTAGGCTACTTCCTCAGGTTTAACCTCTATTACCTCTCCCTTGGTTATTACCTCAGCCACTCGCCACCGCTTATGCCGGGACAGGGGGCGAGTTTCTACAATTCTTACCTTGTCTCCCACCCGGCACTCATTATTTTCATTATGAGCTTTATACTTGACCACCCGCTTGATTGCTTTCTTATATAACGGGTGACGCCTGGAGATTTCCACAGCCACCACCACCGTCTTATCCATCCTATCACTGACTACCTGACCAAACCTAGTTTTATGCTTGCTTTCCATAGACCGTTACCTTACACCCAGCTCTCTTTGCCTCATTATTGTCTTCAGCCTGGCGATTTTCTTTTTTACCCTGGGAATTTCGCGGTGGTTTACCAACTGCTTGGTAGCCAGGCGAAAACGAAGATTAAACAGCTCCTGATGGGCTGCCTCCAGTTGCTTAGCTAGTTCTTCACTGCTCAGAGCCCGAATCTCCTCAACCTTCACCTGAGTCACCCCCGGTGGCTGAACCGCTGCCCACAGCTATGCCGGTTTCCCTGACCACAAATCGGCTGCTTATCGGGAGCTTATGGGCAGCAAGGCGCATTGCCTCTCTAGCCACTGCCTCACTAACGCCTCCCATCTCAAATAAAATTCTCCCCGGTTTAACCACCGCCACCCAGTGGTCTGGGGGACCCTTACCCCCACCCATACGGGTTTCCGCCGGCTTCTTGGTGACCGGTTTATCAGGGAAGATACGGATCCAGACGCTGCCACCACGGCGGATGTGACGAGTAATAGCCCGCCGTGCCGCCTCAATCTGTCGGCTAGTAACCCAGGCTGATTCCAGCGCCTGTAAACCAAAATCGCCAAAACTAAGCTTGTTCCCAGCCTGAGCTTTACCCCTACGGTGTCCTTTATGACTCTTACGATATTTTACCCGTTTAGGCTGTAACATCCCTCTCCTTTAGCTATGCTCCGGCGGGTGCCTCTTCAGCCTCTAGCTTAGTAGGCTCTGGCAGAATATCACCTCGATAAATCCAGACTTTGACTCCAATTCGGCCCAGGGTGGTATGCGCCTCAGTAAAGCCATAATCAATATCAGCCCGCAGGGTATGCAGCGGTACTTGCCCCTGATGCATAATCTCACGGCGAGCTATCTCAGCACCACCCAGCCTACCGGCACAACTTATTCTTATCCCCTTAGCCCCAGCCTGCAGGGTGCGAAACATTGCTTGCTTCATTGCCCTACGGAAAGCAACACGATGCTCAATCTGCTCAGCTATCGCCCTACCTACCAAATAGGCATCGAGTTCAGGCTGCTGAATCTCAAGGATGTTCAATTGAATCCTCTTCCCGACAAGGCTCTCAAGGTGGAGCCTCATTTCATCAACTCGCTGCCCGCCTCGCCCGATGACCACGCCAGGTCGGGCAGTATGGATGGTTAACGCCACCTTATTTGCCTGGCGGTCAATCTCCACCAGAGAGATACCTGCCTCATTATACCCGGATTTAATAGCCTGGCGAAGCTTCAGGTCTTCGTGCAAAGAGTCAGCATAGTTCTTCTCGGCATACCACTTGGACTGCCAATCGCGTATGACTCCAATTCTAAAACCGAAAGGATGAACCTTATGCCCCAATTAGTCCCCCTCCCCGGCAACGATAACCGTTATATGACTAGAACGCTTAAGGATAGGGCTTGTCCGCCCCCGAGACCTGGGGCGAAATCTCTTCAGCGTCCTCGCCTCATCAGCAAAGATAGTGACAATCTTCAAATCTGAAGGCGAGAGCTGAAAATTGTTCTCAGCATTAGCCACCGCTGATTTCACCACTTTGGCTACCAGCCGAGCTGTAGGGGTGGGGGCAAACTTAAGCAAGGCTAGCGCCTCATCTACCTTCTTGCCCCGCACCAGGTCTACCAGTGGGCGCACCTTACGTGGTGATATACCGGTATCTTTAGATACTGCCCTCACTTTCATTTACGCCTTATGTCCCTTTCTTTATCTGGGTAGTTTTTTCCCCCCTGCCCACGTGTCCCCTGAAGGTCCGGGTCAAAGCAAACTCGCCTAATTTGTGCCCCACCATATTTTCAGTAATAAAGATGGGCACATGCCTCCTGCCATCGTGGACTCCGATGGTAAGCCCCACCATCTCGGGCACAATAGTACACCAGCGCGACCAGGTCTTTATTACCGCCTTCTGACCGGAGCGGCTCAATGCCTCTACTTTCTTCACCAGTTTGGCATCAACGGCTGGACCTTTCTTAGTCGACCTTGACATTGTGTCACTTTCTCCTGCGCATGACAATCATCTTATCTGAAGGTTTGGGCTTGCGAGTTTTATAGCCTAAAGCCGGCTTCCCCCACGGGGTCTTAGGTCCAGGCAAGCCTATTGGGGTTCTACCTTCCCCACCACCGTGGGGATGGTCACGGGGGGTCATTGCTGAACCTCTCACCGTAGGCCGCCAGCCTAACCACCGTTTGCGACCCGCCTTACCCAAACTAATACTCCGATGGTCAATATTTCCCACCTGCCCGATAGTAGCCAGACAATCGCTATGGATACGCCGCACCTCGCCGGAGGGTAACCTGACCTGGGCATATCTGCCCTCCTTGGCCATTAGCTGGGCTGCACCTCCGGCACTCCGCACCAGTTGTCCTCCCCTCCCTACCTCCAACTCAATATTATGTATTTGAGTCCCGGCTGGGATTAGCCGGAGTGGCAGAGCATTACCAGGTTTTACCTCAGCCTCGCTGCCCGACTTTATGACATCGCCAACACTAAGTCCCGAAGGGGCAAGGATATAGCGTTTCTCCCCATCAGCATAGTGAATGAGAGCAATGCGAGCCGAGCGGTTGGGGTCATACTCAATGGCAGCCACTCTGCCCGGGACGCCAAGCTTATCCCGCTTAAAGTCTAGTAAGCGTAGCCGGCGCTTCGCCCCACCACCACGGTGGCGAACCGTTATTTTCCCCTGATTACTACGCCCAGCCTTCTGCTTACGGGGCAAGAGCAGCGATTTCTCCGGCTTGGTTTTGGTTATCTCCTCAAAGGTGGAGCCGCTCATCCCCCGCCTGCCGGGAGAAGTCGGGCGATATATTTTTAGTGCCATTCAGACCTCCACAAAGTACTAAACACCCTCAAAGATTTCTATCTTTTCACCCGGTTTAAGGGTAACAATAGCCTTCCTCCACGACGGGTTCATGACCCATCTCCCCCGCATCCTTTTTCCCTTGCCAGACACTATCATCACGTTAACCTTGGTCACGGTAACATTAAATGCCTTCTCCACAGCCTGTTTAATCTGTTCCTTATTAGCCTCTCCAGCTACCTCAAAGCCATATTTGCCTTGAGCTTGAAGGGCAGCATTCTTCTCCGTTACCAACGGACGGCGCAATACCTCATATAGATGCACTGCTGCCTCCCCATAGCTTTACCCCAGAAATCGGAGATTTCTGGGGACCCCATAGTTGCTCTGTCTGGCGCACCGCAGCCTCAGTCATCAATAGCATCTTATAGGACAGGATGTCAACCACATTTAGTATATTGGCTGGCAGGGTCTTAATCCCTGCCAGGTTACGAGCTGACTTAATCACGTTTTCCTCAGGCTCACTGGTAACAATAAGGGCTGAGGAGTCAACCCCCAGTGCCGCCAAGATTCCCGCCATCTCTTTTGTCGCCGG
The DNA here is from genome assembly GCA_964652005.1 of uncultured Dehalococcoidales bacterium. Lineage (GTDB taxonomy): Bacteria > Chloroflexota > Dehalococcoidia > Dehalococcoidales > BS750m-G39 > CAZYZL01. Next base: position 15,587 of record CAZYZL010000008.1, read on the forward strand.
CTGGTCAAGCTTGAGTTGCTCTACCACCTTTAGCTCTCCATCTCTAGCCTTGGCTGATAGGACACATCTCAGAGCCAGACGGCGCATCTTTTTAGGCATTGCCTGCCGGTAGCCCCTTGGCTTAGGACCAAAAATGATGCCTCCCCCCCGGCGCAGTGGCGACTTTATACTCCCTGCCCGAGCCATTCCAGTGTGTTTCTGCCGGTATAACTTCCTGGTGCTGCCAGAGACCTCACCACGAGTCTTGGTACTGGCTGTTCCCTGGCGGGCATTTGCCTGTTGCCTCACCAGCGCCTGGTGCACCACTGCCTGATTAAACGGCGCGGCAAAAACGCTGTCACTTATCTCAATATGTTTAACTACCTCGCCGGTAAGGCTATAAACCGGGACTTCCACCTGCTTACTTCCTCTCCGATTTCTTTATCACCAGCAGCCCATTCTTCGCCCCGGGGGCGGCTCCCTTAACCAGCAACAGGTTACGATCCGGGTCAGCTTTATACACCTCCAGATGGCGAGCCGTCACCCGACTATTGCCCATATGTCCTGCCATCCGCATCCCCTTTAATACCCTGCCCGGGCTGGTAGTAGACCCAATAGCGCCCGGGGCACGGTGGCGGTCAGACTGCCCATGGGTTTTGGGTCCGCCGGCAAAGTGATGGCGTTTTACCACTCCGGCAAAGCCCTTGCCCTTTGACACCCCGGTAATATCAACCAGGTCGCCCGGCTTAAACAGGCTAACATCAACCTTGTCCCCCACCTTAATCCCTTCACTATCAGCCACCCTGAATTCACGGAGATATTTAAACTGCCCCAGCCCCTTGAGATGACCACGCTGGGGGGAACTGAGCCGCTTGGCTTCGCCAAATCCAAGCTGGGCAGCAATATATCCCTCCTTGGCTGTAGTTTTAACCTGGGTCACAACGCAAGGACCAGCCTCAATAGCGGTTACTCCCTCCGCCTTGCCCTTGTCGGTAAATATCTGCCCCATGCCCAGCTTTCTGCCGATAATACCCTGAACCATATCTTCAGACCTTACAACTTAATATCTATTTCCACCCCGGCGGGTAGATTCAGACTGCTCAAGGCGTCTATCGTCTTAGACGTTATATCAACAATATCAATTAAACGCTTATGGGTTCGAATCTCAAACTGTTCCTGGGAGTTCTTATCAATAAACGTGGAGCGGATAACACAAAACCGCTGAATCCGAGTGGGCAAAGGCACCGGGCCAACAACCACGGCTCCACTCCGCTCCACAGCAGCAACAATCTGCTCCACCGACTGGTCAAGAATCTTGTGGTCATAACTCTTCAGCTTGATACGAATCTTCTGTTTAGGCATATAATAGCCCCCTATCTAACCATTGCCTTGCCGGTTATCTGGTCGGCTAATTCGGCTGGCACTTCCTGATAGCGACGAAACTCCAGGGAGTGGGTAGCTCTGCCCTGAGTTAATGACCTGAGACTGGTGGCATAACCAAAGGTCTCAGCCAAGGGTATAAGGGCACGAATAACCGCCATCTCGTCACGCGTCTCAAAAGACTCAATATGCCCCCGCCTGGAATTAAGGTCACCCATTATATCACCAAGGAACTGCTCCGGCGCAACTACCTCCAGTCTCATAATCGGTTCCAGAAGGATAGGCTTAGCCCTAGTGACGCCATCTCGCAGTGCTATTGACCCTGCCATCTTGAAGGCTAGTTCTGAAGAGTCAACCTGGTGATAGCTGCCATCATAAAGGATTGCCCTGATATCAACTACTGGATAGCCAGCCACTACGCCGGTCTCCATAGCTTCCTTAATGCCAATCTCGGCTGCCAGAATATACTGCTTAGGAATAGTCGCGCCTCTGATACGGTCAACAAATTGAAAGCCGCTGCCCCGCTCTATAGGCTCAAGTTGGAGATAGACATGGCCATACTGACCACGCCCTCCGCTTTGGCGAATAAATTTCCCTTCCGCCTCAACCGGCACAGTAATAGTCTCCTTATAGGCGACCTTCGGCTTACCGACCTTTGCCCCGACGCCAAACTCACTAAATAATCTGCCGACCAGGTATTCCAGGTGAAGCTCGCCCATACCGGAAATGACTGTCTGCCCTGCCTCCTGGTCGTAACGTACCTTAAAAGTAGGGTCTTCCTCGGTCAGCCGGTTTAGCGCTTCCCCCAGTTTATCTTGGTCAGCCCTAGTTCTGGGCTCAATGGCAACCGAGAGCACCGGCTGGGGAAAGCGGATGGGTTCCAGAAGCACCGGCTGGGAGACATGGCACAGGGTATCGCCGGTGAAGGTGTTTTTAAGACCCAAGGTAGCTACAATAGCCCCGGTGCCTGCCTCATCTATCTCCTCCCGATGATTGGCATGCATTCGCAGCAGACGCCCAATCCGCTCCTTCTTGCCCCGGGTGGAGTTGAAGACGTGTGCCCCCACTTTCATCCTGCCCGAATATACTCTAAAATAGACCAGTCGACCGACAAAGGGGTCAGAGACCACCTTAAATGCCAGCGCTGAAAACGGGGCATCATCTCTAGCTGGGCGAATGACCACGCCTCCCCCCCTAGTATCAATAGCCCTTACCGGTGGCATATCCGCCGGCGAGGGAAGATAGTTTAAAATAGCATCAAGCAGTGGGCGAATGCCTTTATTCCTCAGCGCACTGCCACAAATAATAGGTACCCCTTTTACCGCCAAGGTCACCCGTCTCAAGGCTTGTCTTAACTCAGATGGGGTAATAATGCTACCCTCAAGGTAAGCCGTCATAACCTGGTCATCGCTTTCAGCCAATTTCTCAATCAGGGCGTGACGAAACTGGGCACATGTAGCCTCCTCAGACTCAGGAATAGCCATTTCTACCGGCGGCAAATCGGGATTGTCATCAAAACGCCATGCCTTGTTCTCCACCAGGTCAATGATGCCCTGATACGAGGCTTCACTGCCTAAAGGTAATTGTATGGGCAGGGGGTTGGCATGTAGTTGCTGTTCAATCATAGATATAGTGCGGTCAAAATTGGCGCCAACCCGGTCCATCTTATTGATGAAGCAAATCCGGGGGACACCATATCTATCAGCCTGCCGCCATACCGTCTCTGACTGAGCCTCAACCCCAGCCACGGCATCGAAAACCACCACCCCCCCATCCAGCACTCTAAGACTTCGCTCCACCTCGGCGGTAAAATCAACATGCCCCGGGGTATCAATGATATTGATGCGGTGCTCCCGCCAATAGCAGGTAGTAGCCGCAGCCGTGATGGTGATGCCGCGCCTCTTCTCCTCTTCCATCCAGTCCATCACTGCCGTGCCTTCATCCACCTCACCAATCTTATAGGTACGACCGGTGTGGTACAGTATTCTCTCCGTGATGGTGGTCTTACCAGCATCAATGTGAGCGATAATGGCAATATTGCGTATACTATCTAATGGAAAACTTCTGGGCACAGCCCTCTCCTCACCACCTGTAGTGGGCAAAGGCTCTATTAGCCTCCGCCATCTTGTGGGTATCCTCTCGCTTCTTTATCGTTGTCCCCTGCCCTTGTGCGGCGTCACTAAGCTCAGCAGCCAGCTTCTCAGCCATAGACTTGCCGGCTCTGGCTCGGGCTGAGGCTATCAGCCAGCGCAAAGCCAGCGATAGTCCACGCTCAGGACGAACCTCTACTGGCACCTGATAGGTGGCACCACCAACCCGGCGTGGCTTAACCTCAAGCTGAGGGGTAGCGTTCCTCACCGCCTGCTCTAGAACAGTAACAGGCTCCTTTGCCCCCTGCTGACCAATAACCTGCAGGGCACCATAGACTATTCCCTCCGCCCGGCTCTTCTTGCCCCGCATCATCACCCGGTTAATCAACCTGGCTGCGGTTTCATTGTGATATTTGGCATCAGGGAGTATCTCTCTTCTTATTGTGGCTCGAGCCCGCCTTGGCATTTCTATCTCCTATACCTGAGCAGCCTCAGCTAGTTCCTTAACTCGTTTAGCGCCGTATTTACTGCGACCTTGGCGACGGTTAGCTACCCCGCTGGCATCCAGGGCACCGCGGATAATGTGATACCGGACACCGGGTAAGTCCTTCACCCTGCCGCCACGGATCAGAACCACCGAGTGCTCCTGAAGCTCATGCCCCTCACCGGGGATGTAAGCAGTTACCTCTATGCCACTCGTCAGCCTCACCCGAGCTATTTTGCGTAGCGCCGAATTGGGCTTCTTGGGGGTGGTAGTCTTAACCTGAACACAAACCCCCCTCTTCTGCGGTGAGCCCTTCCCGTGCACCATTCTATTCTTCAACGCATTGTAGCTGAGGCGCAATGCTGGCGCCTTGGTCTTCTTGGCCAACGGCTTACGCCCTTTACGGACAAGCTGATTAACTGTAGGCACTTGTCTTCCTCCTAACCCAGACAATTTTAATGGATGAGCTAATAGCTCATCCATTAAAGGTTGAAGTCAACGATTAAACCTCAGACTTCAACCTGTCAACTATCAGCAAAACTACCTAGTACTAATTTGTAATATTACCACAGCTACCGACTGCTGTCAACCAATCCATTAAGAGGTCGTTTAGCAACCTACCCCCCTGCCCCCCTTCCCTTATTAAGGGAAGGGGGAAGTAGTTTTAAGAGGGGGGCTTCGCCCCCCTCTTTTTTATTCCTCCCCCTC
>CAZYZL010000009.1:0-19641 GCA_964652005.1 uncultured Dehalococcoidales bacterium
AGGGGGATAGGTTGCTAAATAATTCTTTTATGCCAGTAGCTCCATGATATGCATTACCTTTACTGGCACCTTGTTGCGCACAATACTGTCAATTAACTGAATCTCACAGCCGGGACAGCTACTGACCACAATATCAGCCCCGGTTGACTTAATTGCCTCCACCTTCTTATCAGCAATCTGCTTGGCTAGGTCATAGTAATAAATGCTAAACGTACCCGCCATGCCACAGCACCTATCGGCATTGGGCATTTCAACGTATTGCACATCAGGTATTGACTTTATAATCTGCCTTGGCTGGCTGGTTATCCCCAGGTGGCGACCAAGATGGCATGGGTCATGCCAGGTAACCTTCTTACCCCTAGCCTCAGCCGAAGGTTGGTAAGCTGACGCTGGCAGTTTTAGCACATCAACCAGGAATTGAGAAATATCTTTTACCTTTTCACCAAACCTGGTATAAGCCTCTCTTCTCTCCGGGGTATCGGCAAGAAACTTAGCGTAGTCCTTAAGTGCCGAGGTGCAGGTAGCACAGTCAGTAACCACATAATCCAGGCCGGCAAATGCCCTGACATTGGTATCAGCCATCTTTCTCCCGGTGTCAAAATCGCCAGCCCCGAGAAATACTGGTGCCCCACAGCAGCCCTGCCCCCTGGGCACCACCACCTCCACGCCGTTCCTAGCGAGGAAATCAATGATATGCTTACCTAATTCCGGCAAGACAAAGTCGGTCATACAGCCAGTAAAATAACCCACCCTCATCTTGGTATCAACACCGGCAAGCGGCTTATTCACTACTGGAACCATCTGTCGTAAAAACCTGGGGGCAATTTGAGGTATATTTCTACCCTTGCCCAGAGCCGATAGAAACATGGATAAATGCCTGATTGTGCCCTCGGTCTTGGGTAGGAAGATGCCCTGAAACCAGGAGGCAAAGCGAACCACGTTGCCAAAAAGGGTGCGCCGGGGCAGAAGCCAACGATAGATAATATTGTAGGGAAATTTTAATCCCCTAGCCTTAACTGTATCTGCCCTGGCGGCGACGATAACGTTCGGAATGTTAGCCTTGGCTGGGCAGTTAGCGGTGCAGGTCATGCACAGGGTACACTTATTAAGCCGGTCGGCATACTCTTTAGTATAGTCTAGCTCCCCAGCCAGCAGCCCCCTAATCATCATGTTCTTACCCCTGGCTACAGAAGATTCTATCCGCTCCTCCTGATACACCGGGCACCAGAAGGTGCAAAAGCCGCACTTCATGCACTGGTTTAGGTCGCCTTCAAACCTCTTTACCTGCTCGTACCTGTCTTGGTTAGCTTCTGCCATATCATGCTTCTTCTTCCCATATTTTGCCCGGGTTAAGGATGTTGTTGGGGTCTAACATTCCCTTTACCTTCTTCATTATGTCAAGGGCTACCGGGTCCATAGCCCTCTTAAGAAAGCGCTGCTTCTCCAGACCAATACCATGCTCCCCGGAGAGGACGCCGCCTAAAGACAGTGCTGTGTCAAATATCTCCTCCATCGCCTTCTGGGCTCGGGCAAACTCCTCTTTATTCCTGATATCAGTGAATATAGACGGATGAAGGTTACCGTCACCGGCATGGCCCAGGTAACTAATGAAGAAACCAGTCCTCTGGGATATCTCATCTAGCTTGCGGATAAACTCAGCCAGCTTATCCCGGGGCACAGCTACATCCTCAGCCATAACGGTGTGAGCCGCCCCAAAGGTAGCAGCAAAACCAGCGCTCCTCATCTTCCAGTACATCGCCGCCTCATTGGCGTCCTTGGCTACCTTAACCTCTTTAGCCCCGCTCTTTTTCAGGATGTCAACAATCTGCGCTGACTCTGCCTCCACCGCTGCCGGGGAGCCGTCAGCCAGCAACAGAAGCAGAGCCTTGGCATCTACAGGCAGACCCATGGGCGTCATTTCCTCAATCCGACGGATGATAAAATTGTCCACGAACTCAACCTTTGCCGGCACCACCCCGCTAGCCAGGATATTGGATACCGCCTGACCACCTACTGCCATATCGTCAAAGACAGCCATCATCGTCTTGCTAGCTGGAGGTAGTGGCACTAGTCTCAGGGTTACCTTGGTTATTATCCCCAGGGTCCCCTCGGAGCCGGTAAACAGCATCAGCAGCTCATATCCAGTCCGATTCTTAACTGTCACCCCGCCGAGCTTCATAATATAGCCGTCAGCTAAAACCACCTCCAGCCCGATGACATACTGCTTGGTCACCCCGTACTTCAGGCAGTACGGACCACCGGCATTCTCGGCTACAGTACCACCTATGGTGCAACCAAGGAAGCTCTGGGGGTCGGGTGGGTAGAAAAGACCTTCCTTAGCCAGGGCAATATTAAAATCCTGAAGGACAACACCGGGCTCAACAGTAGCTGTCAGGTTAGTCTTGTTTATATCCAGGATTTTGTTCATCCTGGCGGTGCACAGGACAATACCGCCCTTTATCGGGATTGAGCCACCGCTGAGATTGGTGCCAGCCCCCCTTGGGGTAACCGGAATCTTGCTCTCGTTAGCCAGTTTCAGAATCTGAGACACCTGCTCAGTAGTTGTTGGCAGCACCACCACATCAGGCAGGTGAGCCCAGGTAGCGGTGCTGTCATAGGAATAGGCGTTGAGGTCCTCCTTAGCGGTTAAAACCGCCTCCTTTCCGGCAATCTTCTGTAGTTGTGATATAATCTTCGCTGCCAGCATAGTGACCCCCTTCAAAATTAGTGACAAACTTTAATTGAAACAGCCTTCTCCTCAGCGAGCAAAGCGGCACCCAGGGCAGCCACAATCTGCGGCTCCTCAGGAACCAAAAGGCGGCGACCTAATCCTTCCTCTATGCTCTTGACCAGCCCGATATCCTTAGCCCCGCCACCCACCACGGCGCAGTCAGGCTCAATCCCCAGCCTCTCCACCATGGTCTGGATTTTAGCCGCTAAAGTCCGGTGAAGGCCAGCCAGAATATCCTCCTTTGCTGCCCCCTCAGCAATCCGGGATATTGTCTCCGATTCAGCAAATACGGCACAGCCAGTATTGAAGTCAACCCTGCTTTGAGACTTGAGGGATAACTCACCGATGTCTTCCAAGTCAATCTGCAACACCCGGGCAATCACCTGGAGGAAACGTCCGCTCCCAGCGGCACACTTTTCGCTTAATAAAAAGGCAGTAGCCCTCCCCCTGTCATCCAGCTTAAACACCCTGGTGAATTGTCCGCCAATATCAATCGCAGTTCGGGCACTGGGAAATAGATGGAATATACCCCTAGCCTGACAGGATATATCGGTAGCCACCTGATTGGAAAAGGAGACGTTGGCGGCGCCATAACCGGTAGCTACAGTATAATCTATGTCCTCAAAAGATAGGTTTGCCTTGGTCAAAGCTTTCCCAGCTACCCGCTCAGCAGTGAGTTTATAATTCCCTGCCGAGGGCATTACATGGTAGGATATAATTTCGCTTTTTGCCATTACTACTGCTTTGGAAAAAGCGGAACCGATGTCAATGCCGGCAACATAAATCATTACTATTTTAGAACCCTATCCCCTTTATCCCCCTGCCTTCGCCGAAGCGGCTACGTGCAGGCAGGCTTCCCCTTAATAAGGGGAAGGGGAAGATTTTTCTAAAGAGAGGCTTTGCCTCTCTTAGACTCTCCTTCTCACTTTGTCTCACTCTACCTTCCCCCCGAAAGGTGTTTAAGAGGAGCGAAGCTCCTCTTTTCTATTCTCCCCCCTTCTCTTGGTAAGGGAAGGGGGCAGGGGGGATAGGTTATACAAGAGAGACTTTTCACTCTGTATAACTTGCTCCTTCAGGCTTACCCTTTGGGAATAGCTTGTATAGCCTTCTAATTTTTAACTGTAGCGCTAGGCTTTAGCCTCGCTCATGTTTTGGGTTTAGGTAAAAAGGGTAGCCTCCCGTAAGCGACGTTCACTTCTGGCTAATGGTACCCCGCTTTCAGCAGCCTTTTTGACAATATCCTTACCCAGCAGAGCAGCACCCATAGCTCCGGTAAGCAACGGCTCAGGAGGCACCAGCACCGAGTAACCTAATTTGGCTTCCAACGTCTTGACCAAGCCTATATTCTTAGCCCCACCGCCGGTCAGGGCTACTTCCCTCTCTATCTTCAGGCGCCTCACCATGCTATATATCCTGGCGGCAATCGCCTCATGCAGACCAGCGATAATCTCCGGCAGTGGCACCCCGCCCGATAGTTTAGCCACCACCTCCTGGGTGGCAAATACAGTACAGGTATTGCTTATCCTGGCGGCATTTTTGGCAGTTAATGCCAGCCTTCCCATGTCATCAAGCTTGACACCAAGCCCCTCAGCCGCCACCTCCAGAAATCTGCCTGTCCCGGCAGCACACCTATCATTCATGACAAAGTCCACCGCCCGACCATGGCTCAGCTTAATCCCCTTGCAGTCCTGACCACCAATATCAATCACCGTCCTTACCTCAGGCAGCAGCCAACTAACTCCCCGGGCATGACAGGATATCTCGGTTATTTGTTTATCAGCAAAGGGGACATTAATTCGTCCATAGCCGGTAGCCACCACATAAGTTATGTCATCAAAGGGTAAGTTTGCCTTGGCTAGGGCTTCCTCCATTACCTTATTGGCTAACTTCCTGTGCTCTGGACCGGTAGGACCGATGACCGAGGCAACCACTGCCTCGCTCATAATCACTACCTTGGTCATTGTGGAACCGAGGTCAATCCCGACAAAATACTGACTACTCACCTTCCCCGGCTCTTAACCGCCTCCAAAGTGTCAATAAAGGCGTCTATCCTGGCTCTGGTGTCAGCTTCATTATAGGAACTAATATCGACAATATCACTCTCCAGAATCAGCGAGGGGATATTTCCATATACCTTCTTTAGCTGATTTAATTGCCAGATCAAGCCGGGGTGCCAACTGCGACAGGAGAAGGCCTCATGCATTACTACGCCGTCTATCTTATACTCCTCAATATACTCAATAAGGTGCTCAATATCGGGGTGAGAACCGGGGCGCTTTCTGGCTTTATCATACCTATAAGTCGCCCATTTGACCCACCTCCAGGCGAGATGCTCCAGAGGGTCGCTGACCTTAGGCAAATCCAGTTTATACACCGGTTCCAGTAGCCGGTAGGTAGTCTCTACGGGAAATACCGCCCCCTTGCTGTTGAAGTAGTTAAAATCGGTCAGGGCAAACCATGACGGCAACCCCCCACCCCACATCAGCCGGTACTTCTCGTCAGGAACCACCCCTTCCTTGTTGGCTATCTTGCGCTGTAACTCATCATTTAAGTCCTTAAAGAAGTTATAGGCTTCCTGAGTCGCCATCATAAACGTCATCGGCACCATGGTATTCATGGCGTCCCCCGTATCCATGGGGCAAGGAACCGCCTTGCGCAAATCATAGGTCTCAGAGATTAGATTCCAGGTTCGGTCACTCAGGTCAACAACCTCACTCAGCCTGTCCCAGTCCATCTTCGTACCAATGTGTTTCTCCAGAAAGGCTATCAAATCCTTCAGCCCCGCCACGATATACTTCACATAGTAATCTTGAACCTCACGGTAATCATAGTCGTTTTCATATGGTGGCCAGGGCATACCATGAACATACACCGGCACATCGGGCATATAATGTTGCAGCGCCTGATACCACTTGTATCTGGGGTCACAAATTATCTGACCACTGCCGAGCATTACCGTAGGTCTCGCCTGACCTCCCCAGGGGGGGTTGGGGGGCATCTCGCCCAACTCCTCACGCCAGCTATCAAAGCCTATACCGCAAAGGGCATAGGTGCAAAGGGAACGGGAAAAGTTCTCCGATTCAGCCCGCTCCAGAAATCTCTGAGCATCACGCTTTGCCCCGCATATACCGGCATAGTTCTCCGTCCAGGCAGGCACAATATCCATCGCCCGGATGATTTCATCATAACCGCAAAAGATAAAGGCGTAGGCTACTGGCCTGCCCTCCTCCATCGCCCGCAACACATTACCAATCATAGCCTTACTCATGGCACCTATTCGGCTGGCTGCCTCAGTAGCTGTCCTTCGTTTCTTCCTCTCTTCCGGCTTCGTCTCCTGTGTCATAGCCTCTCTCCGTCAATAACTATTTTGAGCCGATTAACTCCAGAAATGCCTGGATTCTGGTTCGCAACCGACCAATGGTTGACATGGAATACTCGTCCTCAAGATAGAGGACGGGGGTGCCCTTAGACTCAATGTAGCTCTTTATCTCAGGCACATCAAAACCAAATGGGTCGCAGTACTTATAGATATAGAGCACTGCGCCATCCACCCCAAAATCCTTAATAGCATTGCCGATATACCCAAACCTGTCCTCCAGATACTCCTGGTAGCTTCCCTCCCTTACCCTGAAGGTCCTACCACAGTATACCTTCCTCAAGTACCGCTCAGCTATGCCATCAATGGGGTCCTCAGTGACCTCTACATCATAAAGGAACTCCCTACTCCCGGGGCATAAAGCATCAGCTACCACCCAAGCCCCGCTATCCTCAATCAGGTCAATAAAAGCTACATTATCCACCTGAGCGCCGACCACCATTATTCTGGCTGATTTGGCTGCCAGAATGCAGCCCCGTTGTTTAACCTCCCTGATAACACTACCGATGAGTTCGTTAGCCTCCCCTACCGGGAGACTCATCGCCGCCACCAGGAGTTTGGTTACCTCACTACCTGAAATCAAGGGGGGAACTGCCTTCCTCAGCTCATATAGCTCTCTCAGCTTAGCCCTATTCTGATTATAGAGTTGAACCGCCCGGGTCAGACTCTGGTCAGAAATCTCCCCCCCAGCAAACCGGCTCAGACTGGTTTTAAACGTATTGAGCAACGCTTTATAAAAGTTCAGCGATAGGTCATCGGTACTATGTGGCATGTTGATAAGGTGGGAGTAGGCGAGGTTGAGGGTGTATTTCCAGATATCGTAGGTTCTACACAGGCTGTCGCAGGCATGAGCCATAACCATGCCATCAAGAAACTCATACTTGCCCTTAAGCGACACATCAAAGGCACTACGGACCAGAGGGCAAACAATAGTTTCCATCTCGGCATCAGCCTTAGTGATTGGCTCGTTGACATCCCCCTTTATCCGGAATGGAATAAAGCCAGCAGCCGTAAGCATCTCCACGGGAACGAGGGCGCAGAGATAGCCCATTATCCTCTTCCCCTGCTGCTTCAGCTCCCTGGCTTGACAGCCATAATCCTGATAATACCTATCTGCCGCCGCCAACCCCTTAGCAGCAGCCTTTCCTGGCATAATTCAGCTCCTTTCTCAAAAAGCCTGATTTAAGGTATCACCTTCTCATCCTTTAGCTTGGTGATATCATCCCAGGTATAACCCAGCTCCAGTAAAATCTCCTCAGTATGTTGCCCAAACTCGGGGGGCTCCCTTCTTATTGAAGCTGGGGTTTTACTGAAGTCCCAGGGGAAACCAAACATCTTTGTCCTGCCCAAAACCGGGTGGTCAAACCAGACAACATAGTTATTGGCGATAGCCTGGGGGTCATTAATCACCTCGGTAGGCGCCTGGATAGGAGTAAAAATCAGACCCTCCTTCTTAAAAATCTTAAACCATTCCTCCCTGGTCTTGGTGGCAAATGTCTTATCCATGATACCTATAAGCTCTTTCCGGTTTTCCCCCCTGGCTTCAATACTATTGAACCTGGGGGCATTCTCCAGCTCCGGCATACCCAGAGCCCGGCAGACATTAGCCCAGTACCTATCTGGTTGAAGGTGAGCCAGGATAAACCACTTGTCATCCTTAGCCTTATAGTGGTTATAGAGTGGATTACCTGCCTCAACCCTAACCTCCCTAGGGAATTCCTGACCCAGGATAGCCGGGGCAGATAAGATAAGGCTCAACATACACATCAGGCTGCTCATTAGGGAGGTATCTACCACTTGCCCTTTTCCCGTCTTCTCCCTGGCATAGAGGGCGGCACACACCGCCCACGCCAAAACCATCCCCCCAAGTTCATCGCCCAGCCCAGGCAAGATTTGAGCTGGTGGGCTACCCCGCTCGCCACAGGACATCATAAGTCCTGACCGACCAATCCCGGTATAGTCAAAGGAAAGCTCGTTGGCATCAGGGCCCCTCCTTCCCCACCCAGAAGCCTGAGCGTAAATAAGCCGCGGATTTCTCTTGAGCAGCACCTCAGGACCAATGCCCATCTTCTGCGGCGCCTCTATACTCAGGTTATTCACAAAGACATCAGCCCTATCAATGAGCTGGGAAAATATCTCAAGCCCCCTTTCTTTTCTTAAATCCAGAACAATGCTCCTCTTATTGCGGTTGTGATTCTCAAAGTAGTAATTTCGACCCTTTAAACCGACCATGGTTCCGATAATCCTCATGAACCCCCTTGCCGGGTCTCCAGTTGGAGGCTCCACCTTAATTACATCGGCACCCAAATCCCCCAGCTTTGCCCCGGCAACAGGCCCCTGCTGAAACATGGTTATCTCCACCACCTTAACCCCAGCTAAAGGTCCAGCCATCTTCTTGCCCTCCTTGGTCAGATTTAAGTAAGCTTAGTATATGGTAGGAAAAGAACGAGTGTCAAGGTAAAAACCCAGTCCGTTGACACATAGAGGGCTGCGCTGTAATATAGCCCCTAGGAAACAGATGCTAGCCAAAGTAATAACCTGTGCTGTAGTTGGGCTGGAAGGGGCTATTGTCGAGGTTGAGGTAGATATTTCCCCCGGTTTACCCTCCTTTACCATCGTCGGATTGCCTGATGCCGCCGTCCAGGAAGCCAAGGAACGGGTGCGTGCTGCGATCCGAAACTCAGGCTGTGCTTTCCCTATGAAGCGCATCGTGGTTAATCTGGCTCCTGCCCACCTCAAGAAGGCAGGTCCGGCTTATGATTTACCCATTGCCGTTGGTATCCTGCTCAGCTCAGAGCAGGTATCTGCCGATGTTTCTCAAACCGTCTTCCTCGGTGAACTGTCCCTGGATGGCAGCCTGCGCCATACCAACGGCATCCTGCCCATGGTTGCCCTGGCTCACCAAGAAAGGATACCTACCGCTATTGTGCCTGAAATCGACGCTAGGGAGGCGTCGTTAATAGAAGGGGCTAAGAGCGTCCCTTTTGCCTCCCTATCTCAGTTAGTCAGCTATTTTCGGGGAGAAATACCACCCCCGGCATACAAATCCGGAGAAGTTGAAGTTGAGGAATATACCCCAGGCATCTTGCCCACCACTGACCTGGCTTACATCAAGGGGCAGGAGCATGTCAAGCGAGCCCTGGAGGTGGCTGCCGCTGGCGGGCATAATGTAGTAATGATGGGACCACCCGGCAGTGGTAAAACCTTACTGGCACGCTCCCTTCCTTCGTTACTGCCGCCAATGACCACCGAGGAAGCTCTGGAGGTTACTAAGATATATAGTGTCAGCGGTCTGCTACCGGCAGACACCCCTCTCATCAGACAACGACCCTTCCGCTCCCCCCACTACACTATCTCAAATGCCGGGCTGGTGGGTGGTGGACATTGGCCTAAACCGGGCGAAATAAGCCTCAGCCATCGGGGGGTATTATTCCTTGATGAGCTTCCTGAATTCGGACACGCCGTGCTTGAGGTATTGCGCCAGCCCCTGGAGGACAGGGTAATCACCATTAGCCGGGCTCAGGGAAGTGTAACCTTCCCGTCAAACTTTATGCTGGTGGGAGCGATGAACCCATGCCCCTGCGGCTATTATGGCGATCCTTTTAGACAGTGCACCTGTTCCCCCGGGCTGGTCGCCCGCTATCAGAAGCGAGTTAGTGGACCATTCATCGACCGGGTTGATATCTTTGTTGAGGTGCCACACATTGACTATGAGAAACTGACTGACGATAGGCTGGGGGAAAAATCAGAGAAGGTTCAAGCCAGGATTGAGGCTGCCCGCTCCATACAGCGCCAGCGCTTTAAGGGAACAAAATTAGCCTGCAATGCTGAGATGACACCGACCGAGGTAAGGGAGTGCTGCCGGGTAGAGGAATCAGCCCAGAGCCTGCTAAAGGCAGCAATGAAGCAGCTCTACCTCTCCGCCCGCGCCTTCCACCGCATCCTCAAAATAGGTCGCACCATTGCCGACCTGGAAAATGCCAATATAATTAAAGCCCACCACATAGCCGAAGCTATCCAGTACCGACCAAGAAGCTTGGTATAATTCAAGCAGGATAGGCGAAAAAGGAGGCATCAAGCTTGCTGTCAGCCGAATGGTTTGGTCTTATCGCTGGAGCCATTATCACAATTGGCTTTCTACCTCAGGTCATTCGTGTCTTTAAGCTTAAAAGCGCACACGAGATAAGTCTGACTTTTACCATTTTGTTCTTAATCGGAATTGGCTGCTGGCTCGCCTACGGTATTTCTCTCCGACTGACCCCGGTAATCCTGTGGAACTCGATTTCCGTTATTCTTGCCCTTGCCCTTTTGTATGCCAAGCTAAAGTATGGAAGATAAGCTTACCCCGGATAAACTGCAAACCAATACTTCGTGCCTCACCCGGGGATAATATCTCTTTATTCACCTTGCTCAACCCCAAAGCCAAAAGGCACCACCCACAGCCACCATGACCAAGCCAATAGCCAGAGCTATCCAGCCGCCTATCTTTACCGCCCCCACCCTAGGGCGCTCCGGCCAGCGCTCCAGAAACTCCCTAACATCAGCGCGAGTGGCAGTGGACTTGTAATAACGCCTTTTCTCACCCTTGCCCCACAAAATCAAGATTATCCCCAGGAGGACAAAAAAGCCACCTGTGCCCATCAGTATCAAACAATCGCTATAAGGCACGCTCATCCCCTTAGGTTATTTAATCTCGACGGTAGCACCTGCGGCTTCCAGTTTCTGTTTTACCGCAGTTGCCTCCTCCTTGCTAACCCCCTCTTTTACCGTCTGAGGGGCACTCTCCACAAAATCCTTTGCCTCCTTCAGCCCTAAGGTAGTCAGTTCCCTCACCACCCTAATGACACTAATCTTGTTAGCCCCTACCTCCTTGAGAATAACGGTGAACTCAGTTTTCTCTTCAGCCGCTGGAGCCGGCGCTGCTGCCTCAGCCGGTGCCGCCGTGGGTGCTGCCACTGGAGCACTAACACCAAACTCAGCCTGTAGCGCCTTAACCAGCTCGGCTAGCTCAAGCACAGTCATATTTTTTATGCTAGCCATTATCTCATCAACAGCAGTAGACTTTTTCTCCGACTCCACTTTGACGCCGGGCTTCTTGGCCGCTTTTTTGCCCTTTGCTTCCGCTTGTGTCATATTATCCTCCCTCCAATTGTTGAATCCTTGCTTGTATCACCCCTATTATCCCTCTAATCGGGGTGGTAAGATGGCTGACCAGAGCCGAGATAGGGCTTTGTATCCCAGCCAAAACCTTGGCTAATAATACTTCCCTTGCTGGCAATGTAGATAAGGTGATTACATCTTCAGCAGTAAGCAGCCTGGCAGGTAAAAAGCCCCCCTTTATCCTTATACCTGCCTTTGAGGTTTGAATATAGTCGGTTAAGGCTCTAGCTGTCTCGGTTATGTCGCCATAGCCAAAAGCAACAGCCAGCGGACCCTCAAAGAAACTAACCACCTCCTCCCTGCCTGCCCTCCGGGCAGCAAACTGAGCCAGGGTGTTCTTCACCACCTTATACTCAATCCCCAATTCCCTCAGTCGGCGCCGCAATTCAGCCATCTCGTTAGCTGATTGCCCCCGATAATCGGTCAGGATACCAATGCTGCATCGGGAGAAAAGCTGCTGCAGGCTATCAATAATCTCCGCCTTCTTTTCTCTGGACATCTTTCTTCACCTAACTTTACTAGTAATTCATATTAAAAAGCAAGTCCTTGCGCCTGCCGCACAAGGACTTGCCGTAAAAGTCCTTTTTCCTCGGCAGGCAAACTAATTTAAGCCTAATCGGCACCCGCTGTCTCAGGAAATATTAAGCTATAAATTAAGCCCTCCCGAATATGGCTACCGCACAATTAAATAAGCCGTTGACACCCCCTACATTATGCACCAGTCCGATGTCAGCCTTCTTTATCTGCCTTGGGCCAGCCTTACCCTGCATTTGCTTATAGACTTCATAAATCATCCTCAGCCCGCTGGCAGAAAGGGGATGACCGAAGCATTTGAGTCCACCATCGGTATTGACCGGCAGGTCTCCGGTTAGCTCAAAGGTGCCGGCTTCAACATCCTCCGGACCTTTGCCCCTGGGGCTAAAGCCCAGGTCTTCATAGATTAGAAGCTCAGTAATAGTAAAACAATCGTGCACTATAGCGATATCTACCTCCTGGCGCGGCTTCTTAATTTCTGCCTCTTTATAAGCCGCCTTCCCCGCAGCTATGGTCTCCGGGATACGAATAAAATCATACTCTGGCTGGAGTGTCGCTTGACCGGCGCCATTAGCAAGTGCCAGCGCCTTTACCAGAATATAGTCCTTCCTCATACTCTTGGCTATCTCCGGGGTGGTTACGATAGCCGCCGCCCCACCATCACTCATGCCACAGGCATCAAACAAGTTAAGAGGATAGGAAATCATAGGTGCGTTCATTGCCTGTTCCAGGGTTATCTCTCTACGGAAATGAGCCTTGGGACTCATCGTCCCATTATGGTGATTCTTGACCGAAATCTTGCTTAAAATTCGCCTGCCTGCCTCATAGCCTAACCCATAATGATGGAAATACCTTGTTGCCAGCTGAGCAAACTGACTTACCGGCGGCAATTCCCACTCCGCCATACTCCGGTCAAAGGGGATGGTAAGATACATGGTGAAGCCACCCAGGTGGTCCTTGGTCTTCTCCACACCGCAGGCAAGAGCAATATCGTACGCCCCGGAGGCTACGCCGTAGCAAGCATTTCTAAAGGTATCCGTCCCGCCAGCACAGAAGTTCTCCACCCTGGTAACTGGGATATACTCCAGCTTGAGGGCATTAGCCAGATGGGCACCGGTAAAGCCGCTTTCACGGCTACCATACCACGCCGCCTGAATATCCTTAGGCTCAATCCCGGCATCCTCAAAAGCCTCATAGCAGGCATCTACCATCAAATCCTTATAACTCTTATCCCACAGCTCACCAAACTGGGTACAGCCCATGCCTACTATAGCCACTCTATCTTTGATACTCCCCATAGCATACCTCCCAGCTTATTCTACCACCTAAGCCCTTATTGGTATAGACTTCCAGAAATAAATGTGAGCTCCATCCTTATCAATTATTTTTCTAAAGCTCATCTCCACCGGCAAACCACACTTAACCTGCTCCGGCTCCCGGTCAGTCATGTAGCACTCCATCCTCCCCCCACCGTCAAAGTCAATAGTAGTAGTAACCGTAGGCAAATCGGGAGCGGGGGTCACATAGTCCATAGCAAAGGTGAATATCTTAGCCCTCTTATCAGAAAGCCTATATGGCTCAAACTGGTCTTTAGCATGGCACTTGGTGCACACCCGTTGTGGGGGGAACTGGATTGTTCTACAAACCTGGCACCTAACCCCATGTAACCGGAAGTTGGCTTCACGTTCCCGCCACGCTGCTGGCGCTGATAAAAACCTAATAGGTCCTGGTATCGTTTCTTGGGGCAAGAGCCCGCGCCAAATCAGATACCTTCTATAGTCAGTGACTACCTTCTTCGACGCTAGGTGCTCTTTCATTCCCCGCCTATTTCTAATCTTCTCTATTTGTTCAGTTACCCTTAAGACAAAAGCATCGCTGCCATTACCATAGCTAGCCAGCAGAATAAGGTCTCCAGTTTTGGCTTCTTCCAGCGCCGCTATTAGTAACATCAGGGGAAAAGCCGCCCCGGTGTTGCCCAGGACAGCAAAAAGGGCGTCCTGAAGCTGGGACTTATCGTCAAAGCCTAGTTGCCTGGCTAATTCCACATATCTTCTGGCATCAGGAGAATAAAATACAACTTTGGCAAAATCCTTAGGGCTGAGTTTAGATTTCCGCATTAACCCGGAAACTGCTTCGCCAACCGCCTCCAGATAGCCATGGGTCGAGCTAAACCTGTCCTCCCAGGAGCGGACAAAGATATCACCATCAGCCCGCCAGATATCCAATATCTCGCTATAGACTGAGTAGCTGGCTTCAACAGTAACGGCAACATCCTTATCCCCAATCAGCAGAGCACCGGCACCGTCGGCAAAATTCTGCTCCAAGGCTGAGCCCGGTATCCCCAGCCGACAATCAGCAGCGGCTACCATCACCTTCCTGGCTGAGCCAGCCTTAACTGCATCTATAGCTGCTCTGAAGGCGCCCGTGCCTGCCTTCAGGGAATTGGCAAAGTCAGCGGTAATAACGTCCTGCCTGAGGTCGACAGCCATAGCCACAATAGCTGCCCCCAGCTTCTCCTTATACGGAGAGGTGGTGGTGGCAAAGTATAGCCCGTCTATTGTGTCTCGGTCTATCCCATTTAAGCAATCATTAGCCGCCGCCACCGCCATAGTTATGCTATCCTCATCAAAGTTACAAATAGCCTTCTCACCCCTGGCACCTTTAGCTATCGCCTCCCGGGCTAGCCTGAACAGAGGCACATAAGCGCCATACGAGGTAATACCAACCATGCCTATCCTCCTTGCTAGGCCTTTCTAAATTCGTAGGCAATCCTGTTGTTAGGTAGTTTTACCGGGCTCACTGTCAAACCCATACCAACCTTAATATCCTTCTCGGCAATATCCCGGCTCAAACAGGCGAGGATTTGGACGCCATTATCAAACTGACCCAGAGCCAGAATATAGGGGGCATCAGCCTCAAAACCGGTGGGACCGTAATTCACCACAGTGTAACTGCTGAGCTTACCATTTCCTTTAATTTCAAACCACTCCATATCACTGGATAAACACCCAGGGCAATCCGCCCTCGGCGGGAAGTAACTAACCCGGCACTTTTTACACCTAGTTGCCATTATTTTACCCGCCTCCAGGTAGGTGATGAAGTCTGCCACCTTTGCCTCTGTGGTGAAGCTAACCGTGCCAAAATTCTCAAAACCCATTCAGCTACTTCCTCAGGATGGTTACATTACCATATTGCCCGATGCCACCGATATTATGAACCAGGCCTATTTCCGCTCCCTTCACTTGAGCCTCAGTAGCCTGTCCTTTGAGCTGGCGGACAATGGTTCTAATCTGCGAGCCGCCGGTAGCACCTATAGGATGACCCTTAGACAGTAGACCGCCGTCAACGTTTACCGGTATCTTACCATCAGCGTACGTCTGCTTTTCCTCTATTAACCCCACCCCCTCCCCAGGTTTGGCAAAGCTAAGGTCTTCATAAGCCAGAATCTCAGAGATGGTAAAACAATCGTGAACCTCAGCAACATCAATATCCTGTGGCCCAACGTCAGCCATTTTATAAGCCTGCCTGGCGGCTTCCTGAGCACACCTCAAGCCGGTAAGCGATCCCCTTCCTGCCATGCTCATGGTATCAGTTGCCGCCCCCAGACCGATAATCCAGATTGGGATTTCGGTTATTCCTTTAGCTACATCTCCCCTCGCCAATATAATGCAAGAGGCACCATCGGCATTGGCGCAGCAATCAAACTTCTTCAGCGGACTGGTTATCACCTCTGAGCTTAAAATCTCCTCCAGGCTCAGCTCCTTGCGATAAGTAGCCTTGGAATTAGTAGCCCCGTAGTGCGAATTCTTAACCCGCACCTTAGCCATATGCTCCTCGGTAGTCCCATACTTAGCCATATGAGCCTGAGCATACATGGCATAGCCGGCGGGCATGGTTAGACCGAAGGGCGACTCCCAGATTATATCCCCTCCCCTGCCCATCCTCTCAGCAGCATCGCGAGACGAGAGCTCCGACATCTTTTGAAAACCAATCACGGCTACTACCCGGTGAAGACCAGCCTTTATCAGTGACCATGCCACTCTCAACCCGGTGGTGCTAGAGGAACATACCGTTTCCACATAAAAAGCGGGCTTGGGGGTTAGCCCCAGGTACTCCGATATCAAGCCTGCCGGCGAGCGCTGCTTATCATATTCTGGCGCAGAACAAATAATGGAGGCGTCTATATCTTTAATGGTAATATCTAGACCCTCCATCGCCTCCTTAAAAGCATCAAAGCTTAACTCCCTGACCGATACACCGCAGCTACGAGAAAAGACACTCTGCCCTGCACCCACAATAGCAACGTCTTCCGTAAAGCATCCCCCTTCCGTCTAGATTAACCAGAAGCTAACGATAAGATTGGTTTAAGGTCAAGCTTCATGCCAGGTCCCATAGTAGTGGTTAAAGTGGCGGTTCTAATATACTGACCTTTGGCACCAGCCGGTTTAGCCCTCACCACTGCCTCCACCACTGCTGCCAGATTGCCCATCAACCTATCGTCTTCAAAACTGACCTTGCCCAGAGGGACATGAATTATACCTGTCCTGTCCAGCTTAAATTCTACCCGCCCTTGGCGGGCTTCCTCAATCACCCTGGGCAAGTCATTAGCGGCTACCACCGTTCCCGACTTGGGGTTAGGCATCAATCCCTTCCGCCCCAAGATTTTCCCTAGCCGACTCACCTTACCCATCATATCAGGGGTGGCGATGGTAGTATCAAAATCTAACCACCCCTCCTCAATCTTCTTAACTATCTCATCACTACCAACGAAGTCCGCCCCGGCTGCCTCAGCAATTCTCACCGCCTCACCTTGAGCGAAAACTAAGACTCGCACCTTCCTGCCTAACCCATGGGGCAGCAGGGCCACACCACGCACCTGCTGAGTGGCATCTCGGGGGTCAACACCCATCCGCAAGTGAAGCTCAACAGTCTCATCAAACTGGGCATAAGCCGCCTTCTTGGCTAGCTCAATAGCCTCCCGGGGATGATAAACCTTTGTCCTGTCTAACAGCTTTACCGCCTCAAGATATTTCTTACCGTGTTTTGCCACTTCATTCCACCTCAATCCCCATGCTTCGGGCTGTGCCCTCAATAATTCGCTCCGCCCCTTCAATAGTGGTAGCATTCAAATCCTTAGCCTTAAGCTGAGCTATTTCGTGAAGTTGAGCACGAGATAACTTACCCACCTTTTCATGACCAGAAGTACCGGACCCTTTTTCTATGCCTAACGCCTTCTTAAGCAAATCGGTGACTGGCGGTGTTTTGGTGATAAAGGTAAACGACCGGTCTTCAAAGACGGTTATCTCCACCGGAATAATCGAGCCAACCTGATTGGCGGTACGCTCGTTATATTCCTTGCAAAAAGCCATAATATTAATTCCATGCTGACCCAGGGCAGGGCCAACCGGTGGCGCCGGATTTGCCTTGCCGGCTGGAATCTGTAGTTTAATTACGGCTTTAACCTTTTTCGCCACTAAAGCTTCTCCACCTGCAAAAAGTCAAGCTCAACCGGCGTTTCACGTCCAAAAAGAGACAAAAGCACCTTGACCTTGCCCTTTTCCAGGCTGATGTCATCCACCACCCCGACAAAATCAATAAACGGACCGTGGGTCACCCGGACACTCTGCCCCTTGCGGAAACCAACCTTAACCCGGGGTGCTTCGGCTGCCATCTGCTTCAAAATCTGATTGACTTCCTCCTCCTGCAACGGAACTGGCTTATTGGCACTACCAACAAAACCAGTAACACCCGGGGTATTACGCACTATATTCCAGCTCTGGTCGCTCATCTTCATCTGGACCAGAATGTAACCGGGCAATATCTTCTTATCGACATCACGCCGCTGCCCATCTTTAACCTCGATCTCCACCTCAGTAGGTATAATTATCTGGGAGATCTCACCCTCGCTGTCCATGAACTTGATGCGCTGCTCTAAATTCTTCTTAACCCGCTCTTCATACCCGGAATAGGTATGAATGACAAACCAGCTTTTTTGATTCCCTATCACCAATAACCTCACTCAGCTAAAACTATAAAAACACAGAATTATCCCTTTCAGTTAATCGTTTCAGCTCAATATGGAAACCAGCCAATCTTCTATCTACCCAAAAAGAATTTGTTAACCAGGTTAGTAAAGCCATAATCGGTAGCTCCCAGAATCAGGCCCACGGCAATAGCAACAACCAGCACCAGGAAGGTCAAATAAGCCGCCTCTCGCCTGGTGAGCCAGACGACCTTCTTTAGCTCGGCTATAGTATCACCAATAAATCTAAACCTTGAACGCTTGGGAGTCACACTATGGTGAGTCATGAAGGAGCCTCACACACCTCAGTTGCCGGCCACTATTTTATCTCCCGATGAAGGGTATGGGTCCGACAACGGGGGCAGTACTTCCTGAGTTCTAACCGCTGGGGGTCGTTCCTCTTGCTCTTACTGGTAGTATATGTCCTCTCCTTGCAATCGGTGCAGGCAAGATGGATAATAACCCTGGCTTCACCCTTTTTCGCCATCTTTACTCAATGATGCGGGTAAAGGTACCAGCACCTACCGTTCTACCCCCCTCTCGAATAGCAAAACGCAAACCTTTCTCCAGGGCTACAGGATAGAGAAGCTTTATTTTCATCTTTATATTGTCACCGGGCATAACCATCTCCACCCCTTCCGGTAGCTCAGCAGTCCCGGTAACATCAGTAGTCCTGATATAAAATTGAGGCTTATATCCGGTAAAGAAGGGGGTATGCCTGCCTCCCTCCTCCTTACTCAAAACATATACCTCAGCCTCAGCGTGTGTATGGGGCTTAATCGAGCCGGGGGCAGCTAATACCATGCCTCGCTCTACATCGTCCCGCTCTATGCCGCGAAGCAGAATACCCACAGCATCCCCTGGCTCAACTTGGTCTAAGGTCTTATGAAACATCTCCAGGCTGGTAGCTACCGTCTTACGCGTCTCCCTTAGGCCAATTATCTCAACCTCATCCCCGGGTTTAATTATCCCCCGCTCAACCCTTCCTGTAGGGACGGTGCCCCGCCCCTTAATGCTAAAGACATCCTCTACCGGCATCAAGAAGGGCTGGTTTGTAGGTCGCACCGGGGTAGGAATATAACTATCAATAGCATCGAGCAACTTCCAGATGCCACCACACCACTGACACTCCCTCTTACCACAGCCACACTCACCAGCCTTAAGCGCGCTCACTCTCACTATGGGAATCTCACTGCCGGGGAAGCCATATTTGGGGAACAGCTCCTCTCTTAGCTCTAGCTCGGTCACTTCTAATAGCTCTGGGTCATCCACCAGGTCTACTTTGTTCAAGCAGGCTACTATATATGGCACCTCCACCTGCCGGGCTAACAGGAGATGCTCTCTGGTCTGAGGCATTACCCCGTCATCGGCAGCAACCACCAATATGGCACCATCCATCTGAGCTGCCCCGGTTATCATGTTCTTAATGTAGTCAGCATGCCCAGGGCAGTCTATATGAGCATAATGCCGCTTCTCGGTCTCGTACTCAATATGGGAAATAGCAATAGTTAGCCCTCGTGCCTTCTCCTCAGGGGCATTGTCAATACTGTAAAACTCGCGGAATTCAGTAGGACCCGCCTTAGACAATACCAAGGTCATGGCCGAGGTTAATGTTGTCTTCCCATGGTCAACATGACCGATAGTGCCCACATTGCAATGGGGCTTGGTTCGCTCAAATTTTTTCTTTGCCATTTTTAACCCCCCTTTATTTAAAGCCCACAACCAGACTCGAACTGGTGACCCCATTCTTACCAAGAATGTGCTCTACCTGCTGAGCTATGTGGGCGCTTCAACCGCTATTAAAGTTCTTATGTATAG
>CAZYZL010000010.1:0-5974 GCA_964652005.1 uncultured Dehalococcoidales bacterium
GGCGACTGTGATGGTATCATTGGTGTTGAGCACATTGATAAGGTGGTCAATATAGACCAGTCTCCTATCGGGCGTACCCCTCGCAGCAATCCTGCCACCTATACCGGCACCTTTACCCCCATCCGTGAGCTTTTCGCTACTGTCCCTGAGGCTCGGATGAGAGGCTATGCCCCGGGGCGGTTCTCATTTAATGTCAAAGGTGGGCGTTGTGAAGCCTGTCGCGGGGAGGGTTTTATCCAGATTGAGATGCAGTTCCTGCCTGATGTGACCGTCCCCTGTGAGGTGTGCAAGGGGAAGCGTTATAATCGTGAGGCGCTGGAGATTAGGTTCAAGGGCAAGAATATCGCTGAAGTACTGGATATGACCGTGGAGCAGGCGCTTGCCTTCTTTGACCATTTCCCCAAGGTGAAAGCTAAGCTTGCGACATTGTGGGATGTGGGGCTGGGGTACATTCGCCTTGGTCAGCCAGCCCCCACTCTCTCCGGTGGCGAGGCGCAACGGGTGAAGCTGGCAACCGAGCTATCGCGGCGGTCTACTGGCAGGACACTTTATATCCTTGATGAGCCGACTACCGGTCTTTCCTTTGAGGATGTGGCAGCGCTACTGCGGGTCTTGCAGCGTCTGGTTGATGCCGGTAATACCGTGGTGGTCATTGAGCACCACCTGGATGTGATTAAGAATGCCGACCATATTATTGACCTTGGGCCGGGGGCTGGTGACCGGGGTGGCTATGTTGTCGCCACCGGCACACCTGAGGAGATAGCTCGGGAGAAATCTTCAGCCACTGGTCAGTATTTAAGCCGGGTATTGCATAAAGATAAGGATATGGAGTATGCTTTGACTGGTTAGCTATTTCTGCCCAGCAGTAAAGGAGACAAGGTGACCCGAGAGGAAGCACTTGACTCAATTAAAGCCAATATAGAGAATGAGAACACGATAAAGCACATGCTGGCTACCGAAGCTATTATGCGAGCTCTAGCCAGGCGCCTTGGTGAGGATGAGGAGGAGTGGGGGCTTACCGGGCTGTTGCATGATATAGACATGGAGCTTACCGAGGGAGATATGGCTACCCATAGTAAGCTGGGGGCTGACCTGGCCAGGGAGCTAGGAGCCAGTGAGGCTATGGCTAATGCCATACTATGCCATAACCAGACCCACGGCATTCCCTTGGAGACAAAGCTTGACAAAGCCCTGTTTTGCGTTGACCCGCTAACTGGCTTAATAATTGCTGCCGCCCTGGTTCGCCCGGATAAAAAATTGGCTGGGGTTGAGGTTAGGTCGGTGAGGAAGAGGTTTAAGGAGAAGAGCTTTGCTGCCGGGGCGAATAGAGAGCAAATCGCTCAATGCACTGACATCGGGTTTGAGCTTGACGAGTTTCTTGAGCTGGGGCTGGAGGCAATGAAAGAGATTGCCGCCGACCTTGGTCTCTAAATTAACTCACTTCAATGGTTGAGCCTTCGGCAGTCTTGATAACCTCAATCCGGGTGGGGAAGGCGTCTCTAAGCTCCTCCATATGAGTGATGACCAGTATCTTGTCAAAGTCGTCCTGAATAGAGTTTATTGCCTCTTTAAGTTTTTCTATGCCGGTGATGTCTTGAGTGCCAAAGCCTTCATCAATGACCAGTGTGGGTAGTGGTGCCCCGGCTCGTCTGGCTAATAGCTTGGACAGGGCAATACGAACGGCAAAGTTGATGCGAAAGGCTTCGCCACCGCTGAACATTTCATAATTTCGCGTTCCTAGCTCATCGGCAATATTGATATCCAGGGTTTCTAGTAAATCTCCCTTTTTGGTTTCCCTCTGGGTTTCAATTTTCACATGCATCCTGTTATCTGTCATCCGTCCCAGCAGTCGATTGGCTTCAGCTTCAATTTCAGGTAGTGCCATCTCAATGAGCAGGGCTTGTATCCCCTTTTTGCCGAAGGCTTGGGCGAGGTCTTTATAGATTTTCTCTTCCCGTGATGCTTGACCCAGTAGCTTTTCCTTTTCCCTCTTTTTTATCTCCAACTCAGAGTAGCGCTCCAGTTTTGCCTTAACGTTCCCCACGAGTTCTTGGGCTTGCTTTTGCTGGCTGGCTAGCGCCTGGTAATCAGTTTCAGCCCGGGTCAAATCGGTGATTAGCTGGGGGAGGGCATTTAGTTCTTCGCTTAGCTCTTGCCTTTTTTGGTTGTCAACCTCCAGTCTGCGGCGGAGCTCCTGACTGGCTTCCTCAGCCTTACGGGCCGCCTCTTTCTCTTGATTGATAAGCCTATCGGCTTCTTCCAGTTTTCGCTTGGGGCTTTCATATTGTTCTAGTTGGGCGAGGCGGTAGCGGACCTGCTCATGCTCCTGTGTATTGTAGTCAAGCCGGGCTAATTCCCCCTCAAGCCGGGCTAATGTCTGTTGCTCCATAACGGCAAAATCCTTCCTGGCTAGTTGCTGTTCAATCTCAGTCAGTCTTTTCCTTGCCTCATTAAGCTGGTTATCTGCCGCCTGGGCTTCACTAATCTCCTTGTTAAGGACGCTGGCTCTGCCCAGGGCTGAGGCTTTATCCTGATTTAACTTTGCTTCTAGCTGTGATATTTCGCCTTCCAGCCACTCAAGCTCTTTTTTCTTGCTCATCAGCTCAGCTTGATTTGACTTTAGACGGTCGGCTTTGCTGTCTCTATCAGCGGCGTATTTTACTTCAATTCGTTTTAAACCGTCTCTACCCACTTCAGTTTCACATAACGGGCATGTCGCCCCATCTTGGGTTAACAGTAGGTTGAGCTTTTCTCCTATCTCGGCTATTTCCCGTTCTAGGGTGGTCTGGCTAGACTCTAGATAGTGGACCTGCGTCCGTCGCTCCTGGCTGGTTTGCTTTTTTCTGCCTAACTTCTCTTCCTGTTCAGCCAGCTGCTGCCATTGAATTTCTACCTGCTTTAGCTCCATTTTGAGCTGGGGCAGTCTCTGGGAAGTGGCTTCTAGCTCGGTGATTTTGTTTTGAGCTAGTTTATGTTCGGTAATTAGTGTTGCCTGTGCCCGCTCTATACTCATTTCTAACTGGCTCTTGCTCTCCCTTAATTTAACCAGTAGCCCCAGCTTTTGGTTCAGTTCCTCATTTTGCCTTCGGGCTTCGGTTAATTGGGCATAGCCTTCTTCTATAGCTGAGCGCTGGGCTATTACCGTTTCATACTCTTTGACCCTGGAGTAATGCTGCCTGACTTCTTCGTCGCGGCGCTCCAATTCCCCTTTTATGGCGGCTATATGCTCCTCTAGCTGAGCCAGTTGCAGCCTCTTGTTTTCCAGAGCCTCCTTTTTCTGCCTGAGGCTATTGAGCCGTGACTCCTGCTCTGCCAATACCTTTTCTACTTCAGTGAGCCTGGTCTGTGCCTGTTCCAGCTCAGCCTCATAGATTGGCTTTCGGGCTAATTCCTCACTGATATCTTTGATAGCGCTGTCAAGTTGTGCCCCTTCTGTTTCCTGCTGTTTAGCCAGGTCTTTAGCCTGTTGCTCAAGCTCATCATAGATGGAAAGCCCCAGGATATCAGCCAGTACCTGCTTACGCTCGACGGGTCGCCTCTTGGCGAACTCGTCAGCCCGACCCTGCAGCAGAAGGGCGCTATTAATGAATGTGGCGTAGTCCATGTGGAGGGTGTCAATAATCTTCTGCTGGGTCTGGGCTACGCTGTTGCCGCTAATTGACTTAAAGCCGTCTTGGGTAGCTATCTGAAACTCAAGGATGGTCTGTCCCGAGCGCCCCCGCCGCTTTGGCTTGGAGTGCTTGCGGATAATGCGGTATGGTTGCTGACCTACGGCGAAGTCAAACTCCACCTCCATCTCATTCTGACTCTGGTGGATGAGGTCGTCATCGCTCTTAGCTCTGGTTTTGCCCCACAGTGCCCAGGTCACAGCATCAATTAGAGCCGACTTGCCGTTGCCATTATTGCCACTGATGCAGGCGATGTGGATACCGTCAAAATGAAGTGGCGGCACATTGTCCCGGTAGCACATAAAATTGCGCATTGCCAGCTTGATGGGAATCATTAGTGAAACTCCGTTTTGGCTATTTTAGCATATTATGGACGCTGAGTGATAAATAGTGTGGCTTACGCCTCTAGGAATGTGCAAAACTTCGGCAAAGCTAATTGCCTATGGGTAATACTATCCTGATAAAATCATTTTCCTCAGACTAAAGTGAATTGCCTTGAAAGAGAGGCATAACAAATTGGTTTATTGTTCAAGCCAGTGTTAAACAGCCAGCAGTTACGGGAAAATCTTTGTTACGGAGATTGACGGATAATCTGTGTGTAAACTAAAATACCCAGAACTAAGCGATTGGAGTTCGGAGAAGAACTTCAAAAACATCGTATAGGAGGCAGTTAATGGAAGCTTTAACCAAAGAAGTTATCACTTGGCTAAAGACCAATGGAGCCAGTATAGTCGGTATCTCAAACGTGGAAAGATTTGATGGTGCACCAAAAGGTCATCACCCCTGTGATTTCGTTCCTGCCGCCAGGTCGGTCATCACCTTTGGTGTTGCCGTGCTACATCAATCGCTCTATTGGGAAAAGCACCTGGCCAATTCTGAATTTGTGCCGGCAGAATACCGACAGGATATCCTCCAGAACTATCTTTTTATGCAGACCGGCTACATCATACCCAATACTCTCCTCGACGGCATGGCTCTACGCATAGCGAACTTCTTGGAGAGCCGGGGTTATCTCTCTTTGTTCTTTCCGGCAACTTATTCATATGAGGAAGACAAATTTATCCAGCAGAGAATCCCATTCGGGCTGGGTTTATTCTCGCAGCGGCATGCTGCGGTACGCGCCGGCCTGGGAGAATTCGGCCTGAACAATGTGGTAGTTACACCCCGGTATGGACCTCGTGTTAGGCTTAATTCGGTAATAACCGAAGCTGAGCTTACGCCCAGTCCGCTCCTCAAAGAAAAGGTATGCCTGGGTGAAAGTTGCTCTCTCTGCCTGCAGAATTGCCCGGGTGCTATTTCCCTGCGCCCGGATTTTGATCCTGAGGCCGTATGGTATAACACACCGGCACGCACCGATATACGTGCTTGTGAAAAGCTAGACCTGGTGCATTACTGCCGAGGTAGATGTGTCAAGGTATGCCCCGTGGCACAGAAATCATGAAATCGCCAGTTAACATTGTGAAGGCCCGGAAAATGCCAAGGTAATGTTTATCGGTGAGGCACCAGGCTGGCATGAAGACCAACAAGGGCGTCCCTTCGTTGGCCCAGCAGGGCAGGTGTCTTGATCAGTTACTGGTGTCTATTGGTTTGCGACGTGAGCAGGTTTACATTACTAATGTGGTCAAGGGTCGCCCTCCGGGAAACCATGACCCCTTACCCTTGACTTTGGTCAAGGCCGAGGGGTAAAATCAGCCCTGAGGGTAAACAAAAGTAGCCGAAAGGGGGTGGTAGTCTTCAAGGGGTAACGCTCAAGGTGCCAGGGGTGGTTCATGGGTTACCATTAGCCTTATCGGAAACCAAGGAAAGGATTTTGAAGCGAGACAGGGCGTTCTAGCATAACAGAGTCAAAAATAATCACCTCACCAAGGCTGGGGTGCCGGTAGCTGAAAACCCAGTGACACTGCCAGATTGCTAAGGACAAAATCAGTTTAAGGAGGACTTATGTCACAAAAGGTAAGTAAAGAAGAACTTCTGGCTAAAGCGCGCAAGCCGGCAGAAGACGCTATGAAATTGCATCCCTTTTACCGGGGTAAGATGCAAACGATGCCCAAGTGCTGTGTCCGTGACTTCAATGATTTCGCCATCTGGTACACTCCTGGAGTAGCTGAACCATGCCGGGCGATAAAGGCAGACAAGGAAAAGGTCTACGAGCTCACCAACAAATGGAATACAGTGGCTGTTGTTTCCGATGGCACCAGGGTTCTAGGCTTGGGTGACATTGGCCCTGAAGCTGGTATGCCGGTAATGGAAGGCAAGGCGTTGTTATTCAAATACCTAGGTGGGGTGGATGCCGTGCCTATTTGCCT
>CAZYZL010000010.1:6074-17658 GCA_964652005.1 uncultured Dehalococcoidales bacterium
GGTATCCCAGAGGCAATGCGTGGTGCCGATGTCTGCGTTGCTTTCTCCAAGCCAGGACCAGATACCATTAAGCCAGAATGGGTCAAAGGTATGTCCAAAGATGCCGTAGTTTTTGCCTGTGCTAATCCCATCCCGGAAATCTGGCCCTGGGAAGCCAAGGAGGCTGGAGCCAGAATTGTGGCTACCGGGAGGTCCGATTTCCCCAATCAGGTAAATAACTCCATCGGCTTCCCCGGCATCTTCCGTGGCACCCTAGACGTCAAAGCCAGAACTATCACCGATGAGATGTGTATCGCTGCCGCTTATGAGTTAGCCAGTTGTGCTGAAGACCGGGGCATAGGCGAAGATAATATTGCACCAACTATGGGAGAATGGGAAGTTTTCATCAGGGAAGCAGTGGCGGTGGGAATGAAGGCCATAGAACAGGGAGTAGCCCGAGAAAAGCCAAGCCGTGAGGAGCTTACTAAGCGAGCTGAGACGATGATTAAAAGCGCCAGGGAAATGACCGCCCTTCTCATGAAGGAGGGCTATATCCCTCCAGCACCTGGAGATTAGTTATATGATAGCCGTTTTTACAGAAAGGAGCGTGACCAAATGAGAGAGATTGATGCTCAAGAAGTAACCAAGACCGTGTCTCAGCTTTTTCAAGAGGCATGTCATTACCTTCCTGAGGATGTGCTTACTTCTCTCAAGCAGGCACGGGAAGCAGAGGAATCTGCGGTTGGACGTGATGTGCTAGATAGAATACTAGACAATGCCGAAGTTTCAGCTAAGGAGAAAATCCCTCTGTGCCAGGATACTGGCACTGCCGTGGTCTTTCTAGAACTAGGGCAAGATGCCCACATTGCTGGCGGCGACCTCTGCACTGCCATAAATGAGGGAGTTCGGCAGGGATATACTGAGGGTTACCTGCGCAAGTCTATGGTGCGTCAGCCTTATTCCAGCAGGGTAAATACCAAGGACAATACCCCGGCTGTCATCCACACTGATATTGTCCCCGGTGATAGGCTGAAAATCGCAGTAATGCCTAAGGGGGGTGGTGCTGAGAACATGGCTCGCTTGGCTATGCTCCCGCCAGCACGTGGTCGGCAGGGGGTAATAGATTTTGTAGTCAATGCTGTGGATGAAGCAGGAAGCAATCCCTGCCCTCCGGTTATCGTTGGTGTGGGCATTGGGGGAACAGCAGAAAAGGCTGTTCTAGTGGCTAAGAAGGCGTTATTGCGGAAGGTAGGTGAGCCTAATCCAGATGCTGAGGTTGCTGAACTGGAAAA
The DNA here is from genome assembly GCA_964652005.1 of uncultured Dehalococcoidales bacterium. Lineage (GTDB taxonomy): Bacteria > Chloroflexota > Dehalococcoidia > Dehalococcoidales > BS750m-G39 > CAZYZL01. The sequence continues at coordinate 7,346 of CAZYZL010000010.1, forward strand.
GGAGATTCTACACCGAGTCAATAATCTTGGCATTGGACCAATGGGATATGGGGGGAGAAATACTGCCCTTGCCGTTCACGCCGAAGTTTTCCCTACCCATATCGCTAGCCTGCCAGTAGCCGTTAACTTGCAATGCTATAGTGCTCGGCACAAAGAGGCAATCCTTTAATTTGAGGTGAGAAATGGCTAAATCAACTCAAATGGTTGATATTTACATTATGGGCAAGCACTATCGGGCCCCCGAAGGGCTCACCATCCTGACGGCATTGGAATACTGTGGTTACAGACTAATTCGTGGTTGTGGCTGTCGTGCTGCATTTTGTGGCGCCTGCGCTACTGTTTACAATCTTAAGAATGACCCCCGGTTAAGATATGCCCTTGCCTGCCAGAAGACCGTAGAGCAGGGCATGTATTTAACGCAGATTCCATTCTTCCCTGCTAGCAAGCCGGACTATGATTTGGAGAAGATGGAGCCTACAGGTGAGCAGATATTGAAAATTTACCCCGAATTAATTACTTGTTTTGGTTGCAACAACTGCACTAAAACCTGCCCCCAGGACCTTACGGTGATGGAGTTTATGTCTGATGCCCTAAGGGGAGATATTCCGGGGGTAGTTGATAAGTCATTTGATTGTGTGATGTGTGGCTTGTGTGCCGCCAGGTGTCCTCAGGGCATAGTGCCCTATAACATAGCCTTACTATGTCGGCGTTTGTATGGTCGTTATCTGGCGCCTGCTTCCAAGCACCTGGAGGATAGGATAGCTGAAATAGAGGCAGGTAAGTTTGATGCCGAGATAGAAGAAATGGAAAAGATGGGTATAGAAGAGCTAAGGCGTCTGTTTGATGAGCGCAAAATCTTACCAAAGTAGATAGTTATTAAGAAGGAGTTGGTCAATATGTCATATCCGGCTTACATGGAAGAAAGCATCCGCAAAGTAGAGGCTACCAGAGAAAGGCGGTTAGAGGAGGAGCTTCCTCGCATTCCCGTTGGTGAGAGGATGCCTGTATTAGAGGGGTTTCACCCCGATTTTATTGCATCGGGTATGCGTGAACTACTAATAGGTCCAAACAAAGGCGAGCGCACACCTAATGAGCTAGCTACTTTATTAGAGGGAAATAGCTGCATTAACCCTGATAAAATTGACCTCAACAAAATTGACTATGATGTTGATGTTTTGGTAATTGGTGCTGGTGGGGCTGGGGCATCAGCAGCACTCCTAGCTTACGAAAGCGGGGTTAATGTCCTATTAGTAACCAAGTTACGCCTGGGCGATGCCAACACTGTGGGATTTCAGGGAGGAACACAGGCGGCGGACAGACCTGAAGATTCTCCCGCCCGTCATTACTTGGATACAGTAGGTGGCGCCCGTTTTACTAATGACCCTAAATTGGTAGAGGCGCTGGTGAAAGATGCTCCTGATGCCATCAGATGGTTGGAGCGGCTGGGTGTTAACTGGGATAAAAAGCCTGACGGCTCAATGGCTGAAGTGGCTCTTGCCGGTGAGTCTGTCCCTCGGTGCCATTGTGCTAGAGATTACACCGGTGTTGAGGTAATGCGTGTCCTGCGTGACGAGGTCAGGTGTCGGAATATAGATTATGTGGAGTTCGCCCCGGCAATAGAGCTGATAATGGATGACAAGGGGCAGGTAGCCGGAGCAATATTGGTAAACCTAGAGACAAACGAATTAATCTTAGTGCGAGCCAAAGCGGTAATTATGGCTACTGGTGGTATTGGCAGGTTACACATCCAGGGCTATCCTACCACTAATCACTACGGGGCCACTGCTGATGGCTTGGTGCTGGCTTACCGGGTAGGCTGTCCCCTTGTCGATATTGACACCATGCAATATCATCCCACGTGCGCTGCCTATCCTCAACAGGTTCTGGGGTTATTGGTTACGGAGAAGGTAAGGGGTCTAGGGGCGCAAGTAGTCAATATTAATGGGGAACAATTTGCTAATCCTTTGGAACCAAGAGACGTGCTAGCTGCTTGCATAATTCAGGAATGCAAAGAGAGGGGCAAAGGTGTAACTACTCCAACAGGAGAGGTAGGTGTGTGGTTGGATTCACCAATGATAGATATAGTTCGTGGAGCGGGAACGGTTGCCCAGAATTTACCTGCCATGGTTCGTCAGTTTGGTCGTTTCAATATTGATATAGCCAGAGAACCAATGCTGATTTATCCCGGTCTGCATTACCAAAATGGAGGCATAAAGTTCAGCCCTGATGGCAGCACGCCCATACCAGGGTTATTTGCTGCCGGTGAATGTGAAGGTGGAGTACACGGTAAGAATAGACTTGGCGGCAACTCAACTCTGGATATATTTGTCTTCGGACGTAGAGCCGGTGGAACCGCGGCTAAGTATGCCAAAAAGGCAAAACCAGGCACCCTGACACTGGACCACGTGCGCCGGTGGCAAGCAGACCTTAAAAAGCTTGGCTTGGACAAACTGCGACCAATATCACCAATGCTCCTGCCTAACTATGCCCGACAGCCCTATGATTACCTGTCGGAATACACTAAACAGATGCTAGCTGCCGGTCAAATAAAAATATGCTAATCGGGAGAATGACATGCCACTACGTGTCCAAACAGATGTCAACGAAATTGAACGCATCCTGAACCAAATCTTAAATACTCACAGCCCACCGGTGGGGCGGTGCCGCCTTCTCTCCAGCGGGTTCAGCCCAGCCCATGCCCTAAACATAACCGAAGATATTAGCGGACACAAGGAGTGTTTAGGCTGCGGCGATTGCATAGACATCTGCCCCATTTTGCAGCGCGAGCCATCCCGCCGCGAGAAGACGGAGCAGCGGACATCAATGGCACTGGAAAGTATAGTTGGTGAGGACTGCGACCAGTGCGACGCCTGCATTCTGGCCTGTCCCCAGGTTGATACTACTATTAAAAATTACGTAGTTAATCACCGCATGATAGAGGTTATGTCCCGCCTGGAGCAACGAATTGGCGACGAAGATGAGCTTGATTTAGACCTGTTTCTGGAAGAAGCCATTAGCCAAGCTTAGGAGGAGCGCTAAATGGATTTTGAGCTGCCGGAAGAATTAAAAATGGTGCAAAGTCTGGTAAGAGACTTTGTTAACCACCAGTTAAAGCCTCTGGAAAGAGATATCCTGGGGCGAGCCGCCGACCTGAGTGACGCCCACACTTCCCTGCCCAAGGAGACCGAGGAAAGGCTCATCAAAATGGTCAAAGACATGGGTCTGTGGGGTGTAGGCATTCCAGAAGACCTCGGTGGTGCTGGCTTGGACACCCTCGGTAACTGCATAGTGGAAGAAGAACTAGCCCAGACGGTTACCCCATTTAACTTTGGCGATGTCACCCCTATTCTCTTTGAATGTGACGCCAAGCAAAAGGATAGCTACTTCCTGCCGGTACTTAATCGGCAAAAATATGCTTACCTAGCCCTAATGGAACCGGGAAAAGGAGCCGAACTCTCCAATGTGGAAACAAGAGCCGAAAAGGTAAATGGTCACTATGTTATTAGTGGCAAAAAGGTTTCCCTTTCCCGAGCAGATGGGAACTATTTTGCTTTAGTTTTCGCCTTAACCGCTAAGAAGGAAAGCAGAGACAGGGTAACCTGCTTCTTAGTGGATAAGGACGCCCCAGGATTTATTGTTAGTGGTGGCGAAGAAAGGGCAGGGTGGCAAGCGAGAGTAAGAGAACCTGTCCTTCTCATCTTTGACCATTGTCAAGTACCAGCGCAAAATATATTGGGAGAGGAAGGAAAAGCTTTCCATTTAGGCAAAAAATGGCTCCCTTCAAGACGGATTACTAGGGGGGCTAGGTGCGTCGGGGTAGCCCAAAGATTACTTGAAGAATCAACCACACAAGCCCAATCTTGGCAGTCCTTTGGACAACCTATCTCCACACGGACTAGTGTACAAGCTACGCTGGCTGATATAGCCGTGTCCATTCATGCTTGCAGACTTATGGTCTATGAAGCTGCCTGGAAAGCAGACAAGGGGGAGTCAATACGGCGCGAAGCGGCTATGGTTAAGCTATTTGCTACTGAGATGCTTCATAATGTTGCTGATAAGGTGGCTCACATCTACAACGGGCCACCCTATATAGCTGGATTACCTATGGAAAGGCTATGTCGCCATGCCCTAGCTACCAGTGCTACCGAACTTGCCCTGGAACTACAGAGAAGCATTATTGCCAAAGACATCTTAAAAGGATTAAGAGTTTAAATAGGAGGATGGTTATGGCCAAAAAGGTTATGCTTCCATTAACTGGTGAGACTTTAAAAGACCTTAAAGCTGGAGACGATGTTTTGCTCACCGGCGTTATGTATGTTGGTCGCGATGCTGCCCATAAGAGGATGATTAAGGCATTGGAACAAGGAGAGCCTTTACCCTTTGATGTTAGGGGACAAACGATATACTTCATGGGACCTTCACCGGCTAGACCAGGCCAACCGATAGGGTCAGCCGGACCTACTACCAGTGGCCGCATGGATAGTTACTCGCCCCGCTTGATAGCTGAGGGGCTTAAGGGGATGATTGGCAAGGGTATGCGCTCGCAAGAAGTGAAAGATGCTATGAAGAAGTATAAAGCAGTATATCTGGCTGCTATAGGTGGCGCTGGTGCTCTCATCTCCAAGAGTATCAAGAAATCAGAGGTGGTAGCCTATGAGGAGCTTGGAGCTGAAGCAGTTCGTCGCCTAGAGGTAGAAGATTTCCCAGCCACAGTAGTAAATGACATCTACGGTGGGGACCTCTATGAAGAGGGCAAAGCGAAATATAGGATAGACTAGAGATGAATCATGCAAGGTATAAATAGGAAGGCCGATTATGGTAAGCATCAGAATTAGTCGGGAAACTAGGAATGCATTGAGCTCAATCAAAGACAATGGACAGAGTTATGATAGCATAATTAGACATACGAAACTTAGGTCAAAGCTACCGAGACACTCTAATACCAATATCACCACATTATAGTGAGCAGTGGAATTGTTCCCTCTCAGTTATCAGAACAAAGGAGATAGAAGATGTTTTTGACTAAGGAAGAGGAGGGGATGCTTAATGGGGAATATGGGCTTGGTGTACAAAGGTCAATGGAGCTACTAGTAAAGCTTGGTGAGGCATTTGATGCCGAAAAGATGATTATGGCGCAAAGTGCTCATATCCATTGTGCTATCTCGCTCGACTTACTGTCAGAGTTAACTGAAGGTGCTGCTCAGTGCCGGATAACTACAACAACTCACCCTACTCCATACCCAAATCTGCTTGACCCTGTGGGCTGTAAGCGAATAGGTCTTCCCGGGAATTATGATATATATGAGTTTATCCATGCCGGGCCTTGGAACAAAATAGAGGCTATATTTAAGAGACTCGGTTACTTCCTCACCTACACTTGCGTCCCTTTTTATGTTGGGAATTTACCCAAAATGGGTGACGTGATTTCCTGGGGCGGCACCTCGGGTGCGATTACTGCCACTTCAATGTTTAGTGCTTGTGGGAGTCGCGATAGTGTACCGGCTAATGTGGCAACTAGCATCACCGGGAGGGCTCCGTACATGGGCATGGCGATTAAGGAGAACAGGTATGCTCAAGTTTTGGTTGAGTTAGATAGCCTTAATAACTTCACTAATGCCGACTACGGTGCCCTCGGTTATTATATTGGTGGAAAAACAGGGAGTAAGAATGTTGTTATTAGTGGCCTACCTCAAGGTCTAACATTAGAACAATTTAGATACCTTGTATCACCAATGCCGGTTTCTGGAGCTACCAACATATGCCATGTGGTAGGAGTTACCCCTGAGGCTCGAAGCTTAGATGAGGCTTTGGGTGGCCGCAAACCTGAAGAGGTAATAACCGTAGGGAAAGACCATATAAAAGAGGCGGTGGATAGGTTAACTACCGCCGATAGTGATAGGGTTGACCTTGTTAAATTGGGTTGTCCCCATTGCTCAATTGCTGAACTTAGGAATATTGCCTCACTTTTAGCAGGGAGGAAAGTTCACCCTAATGTTCGGTTGTTCGTGGCTACAGCGAAGCAAATATATGTTTTGGCTGAAGCAATGGGGTATGTAGATGTTATTAAAAAAGCTGGAGGTGTTTTCACTAACACATGCATAGGTTCACAGGATCCGTTTAACCTATTGGGTCCAAAGTTGGGAGTAGAGATTGTTGCTACTAACTCAGCAAGGAGTGCCCACTATTCGGCAAGGACAAGCGGGGGTGAAATCAAACTGCTATACGGGAGTACGGAGCAGTGCATAGATGCAGCAATAACTGGGAGATGGAGGGCTACTTAGATGAAGCTCAAAGGGCACAAAATAAATGGTGGCAAGGTAGAGGGTGAGGCGATAGTATGTAGCGATGCATTTTCATTTTTGGGTGATTTTGACCCAACCACTGGTAATTGCACTATTAAGAGCCCTGAACTTGAGGGAAAAAGTATGATTGATAAGATACTTGTATGTCCAACAGGGAAAGGCTCGTCACGAGGCCCCTTAAATACCTATCGAGCAATGAAACTCAAGAAAAGCCCTAACGCAATAGTCTGCATAGAGGCTGAACCTGTTCTAGCAGCTGCGGCGATAGTGGCTAATATGCCTATGGTGGATAGACTTGATAAAAATCCGCTAGAGGTGATCAAGACTGGGGATTGGGTAAAGGTTGACGGTGACAACGGAATAGTTGAAGTAATACAGTAAATATGAGAGCTATTGATAGGCCCAGGAAGCCCAACATCAGTGGTGCTTATTTTTTAAGGTTTTCCCTGATCTTGTCCAGCCTGGGTTTTGATTTAGGCTCAAACCAGGGCATAGAGGTTAGCTTGGTGCAGGCGTATGCGGCACAGTAGGCGCAGTTTTTCACGTCTTTGTCCCTAGCACACTTCCTGGCCTCACAGGTGGCACAATAGTTTAGCAACCTGCCGCCCTTAACTGGCAAACACCCATCACAATTAACATCCTTTACCTTTAAACTCCAGCCGTATTTTGCGTTCCACTCATCGGCTATTTGCTTCCGAACGGTGTTATCATTAGCCTTGGTGGCTTTATAAGCTGCGCAATCAGCACAGTCCAGTCCGCAGTAGGCAATTACCTGTTTCGCCATCTCCTTTGTCCTTCTTCTCCGAATATTCTTATCTGTCTCTCGTATCTCTTTACCTCATCCTCTGTCAGCATATCTAATTTAGATTTGTACAACACTGCTAATTGCTTTTTCTAAGATGGACAATCCCTCATCGAGTTCTTCGTCTGTTATTACCAGGGGGCCCAAGAACCTTATCACATTATGGTGAATGCCTGCACCTATTGTGATTAAACCATTTTGGTAGCACTTTTCCCGCACCAAAGCAGTTTCCTTCGAAGCTGGTTCCTTTGTCACTCTGTCTTTAACCAGTTCAATCGCAACCATGGCACCTAATCCACGAACGTCACCGATAATGGGATACTTCTCCTGCGTAGTACGAAGTGCCTGCTTCATCTTGTCACCGATGGTATTAGCTCTAGTTACTAGGCTGTTTTTCTCAATCAAATCAAGAGCAGCTAAACTAGCCTGACAGGAAACAGGATGACCACCATATGTTGTTCCCAACCCACCTGGATGGACTGCATCCATAATCTCCGCCTTACCCGTAACAGCACTCAAAACAGTTCCACCACCTAAGGACTTGGCCATGGTTATAATATCCGGCTCAATTGATGAATGCTCTATAGCAAACATCTTGCCTGTCCTCGCAAAGCCAGTCTGGACTTCGTCAGCAATAAACACAATACCGTTTTCTTTACAGATTCTGTAGAGTTCAGGTAAAAATTCCTTTGGCGGGACAATGAAGCCACCCTCACCCTGAACTGGCTCAACAATCAGCGCGGCTATCGTATCCGGCGGCATGACACTTTCAAAAACACGCTCTACATATTTAGCACAAACAACTTCACAGGAAGGATAGGTTTGGCCGAAGGGACATCTATAGCAGTAAGCAAACGGTAAGTGATACCCCCAAGGGTCAGGAGGGACAAGATTACGCTTATACGGTTGGATTTGCCCGGTGAGGCTCATGGTCAGGGTAGTTCTGCCATGGAATCCTCCCAAAAATGATAATACCCCATATCGTTTTTTATAATACCTAGCGATTTTGATTGCATTTTCAACTGCCTCAGCACCACTATTTACTAAGATGGTCTTCTTTGGGAACTGCCCTGGGGTTATAGTATTTAGCTTATTTGCCAAGCGAATGTAAGGCTCATATATATTGACATGAAAGCAAGCATGAAGGTATTTATCGGCTTGCTCTTTTATAGCTTTGACAACCTCATCAGGGCGATGACCAAAATTTAATACTCCTATCCCACCAGCAAAGTCAATATATATATTGCCATCAACATCTGTTATGGTGGCCCCTTTTGCCCTTGAAATCGCGATTGGTGTTTGATGCCCTATACCCTTAGGGACGTTCTGCTCCATCTCTCTATACAATTGGCGGCTTTTGGGCCCTGGAACATCAGTCATTATTTTTACGATGCTTCTTCCTGTCATTGATATTGCTCCTTAAAACAATGCATTTCAGACTGTCTAAAAACCTTCTCTGCCGAAGGCTAATCACCGACCATCAATTGTCGCCGGCACCTTAGTCGTTATCCCTTGAAAGCTATCACCTCCTTTCGGCTACGTTTGTTCACCTCAGGGCTGATTTTACACCTCGGCCTTGACCAAAGTCAATTGTTCCTCCTTGTATTCCAGCATAGCCTCTTCGATCAGCCTGCTATATTTCCCGGACAAACTGACTGTGCCCTCAAGCACTTTCTTCACGCTCCTCTTCACATTGTGCACTAGGCACATTAGCAAAAACTCCCCTCGCACTTTCACTGAGCGCCGAGCCAATGCTTTCTTCAGGACGATGGCGCAGTCAAGAGTCGTCCATACCCAGGAGAAGACCTTCCGTTCCTTCCTCAGTCCTGACCTGCTCATCCTGGATGATTTTGGACTGCAGAGGCTCACCTCTTAGAAATCTCATCGTCAACGCCTAACCGAGGGCTTAGGTGCTTTCTTGATGGGGTGAGTGGAGGGATTCGAACCCTCGTTCTCCAGGGCCACAACCTGGCGCCTTGAACCACTAGGCGACACTCACCATAAATAGAAGTATGGCTATTATAGCTAACAACCAGTTTCCTTTCAATGATTACCTCTGGCTTAGCTCCACTATGGTAACCCCCTCACCACCCTCTCCATAGATGGCTGGTCGGTATGAGCTGACCAGCGGATGTTTACCAAGCTGCTCCCGGACGGCTCGGCGCAGAGTCCCTGTCCCTTTACCGTGAATTATCCTCACCTCGTACAGGCCAGCCATAAAGGCATCATTCAGGTATCGGTCAAGCTTTAGTAGCGCCTCATCTACAGTAAGCCGACGGAGGTGCACCTCGCTTGTTGCTGGCGTCATAATGGTATGACGTTTAGCTTTGCCCACCGTAACCGATACTCCTTGACGATTTTAGCATGGCAAGCTAAAGGAAACAAATGGCTTATCTCACTAGCGGGTAACTAACAGGGGGAAGGGCTCCGATTATGGGGATTTCCTCGCCACAGAAATAACAGCGCTTATTTGAGGCAATTCTGCATTTGGTCAGGCTAAAGCCGTAGCGCTCAATCAAAAGCTCGTTACAATTGGGGCAATAGGTATTCTCATAGGGGGACCCAAGTACGTTACCCAGATAAACATAGTTTAGCCCGATATCTTTGCCCATATTCCTTGCCTTCTCCAGGGTGGTGATGGGGGTAGGTGGGGCGAAAAGCTCATCCCTAAACTTATACGCCGGGTAATATCCGGTAACATGCCACGGGGTAGCGCTGCCCAGCTCAATCTTAATCCTGTTGGCAATATTTCTCAGCTCATCATCCTTATCGTTTACCCCCGGTATTACCAGCGTAGTTATTTCAATCCAGATACCCAGTCTTTTGGCTTCTATAGCGTTTTGCCAAACCTTGTCTACATCAGCGCTGCAAAATCGGCTACTGGTTTCCGCTCCGCCTTTTATATCTATATTCATGGCATCAAGCCCGTGTTCTGCCAGCAGTTTTAGAGCCTCGGCAGTCATATAGCCGTTGGTGACAAAGGTATTGTAGTAGCCTTCAGCCTTAGCCGGGGGAAAAACATCCAGCGCGTACTCAAGAAGCAGGGTAGGTTCATTAAACGATATGCTGGTTCCCTGACAATCGTATTCCTTCACCAGTTGTATGAACTTTTCCGGGCTTATGTAGTTGCCTTTGCCTATGCTCTGAGGCGACTTACTTATATCGTAGTTTTGACACCACGGGCAGGTAAAATTGCATGACCAACTGCC
>CAZYZL010000011.1:0-16920 GCA_964652005.1 uncultured Dehalococcoidales bacterium
TCATGTTGACCATGCACTGCGGGGGGCAATAGAGAGCGCAAAGCCCACAGTAGTTGCACTTCTCCTTGTCCAGCACCGGCCTTTTGGTTCGCCAGCTCCCGGTATCTAAACAGAGAAGCAACTCATCGGCGTCAGACCAGGCGGCTTCATACTTAGTGAATTCTCTCATTATCACCATTTGCTTACCTCCACCTCGCTGAATCCCCTTTCGGCACTGCGAATATTCTTCTGAAGGAGGTCACCGCTGAAATACTCCCCTAGGCTGGATAGGATGGACTTCAAATCTGCCCAGCCAGTGGTGGCGGCAAAGGCACCCAGAAGGCAGGTGTTGGGAACATCCCTCCCGATTTCCTCAACCGCGATCTGTGTGGCATTCACCACCCCAGCTAACTTGAGGTTCTCGTTAGGCTGGCTTTCCAGTGGCTGGGGGCTGTTCAGAACCAATATCCCCCCCGGTTTCAACCCGGAAAACAGCGTGGGCAGGGTCATTAGGCTGGGGTCTATTACTACCAGGCAATCAGGGTTGTAGATTTGGGTCTTCTCTCGAATTTGTCTATCGTCAAGGCGAGTGAAAGCCACAACCGGTGCTCCACGCCTTTCAAAGCCATACATAGGAAAGCTGGCTACGTGCTTACCCTCGACTACAAAAGCAGCCGCCAGCATCCATGCTGCCAGAACCGCACCCTGTCCCCCCCGACCATGAAACCTTATCTCTTTCACAACTATAGCCCTCGCCATTATTTAGTAGGAATAAACATGGGACGGAACTATAGGATGGTAGTAGCCACATCTTAATATCAGGTAGCGCATGGCAAGGTCGCCAAGCAACCCGCAAAAGATGGCAATATATATCAGAGCCACCGGGGTTGCCTCTAAACCGGCTAGGAAACTAAGGAGCACCACCCCTACTGGCAGAGCTATCCCCAGTGCTACCACTGCTATCCATAACAGTGGTGCCCACCTGCCGAAGACGATTTCCCTAACTGAAACCCCTCCGGCCGGTGACCCGTACCTCACGCTTATCAAATACACCGCAAGTATAATGATAAAACCTATTAGCAAAATTCGTATCCATTCCTCTACAGCCAGGCCTAGACCGACGGCGCCAGTAGCTAGAGCCGTAGCCAGCGTTAGCCCAGCTCCTCCCCAAATAGCAGACACCAGATATAAAATGGGTAGTAGCGCTGTATTCCACAGGGCAATGCCATTAGCATAGTTCATGGCAAAACCGCCATATACTATCACCAGGAAGGCAAATATATCAGTTACTATCAGTAGGGGGGTAGCTGGAGTTGCCCCGAAGAGTAAGCCAATATGCACTGCTCCCAGGATGAGAAAGAACGAGACAAAGTATAGTCCCCTGGATATCCATGAAGTTTTCCACCCCGATGAAATGAAGATTCGCCAGAATCTAAGGGGGTGTCCTAGGTGGATTAAGTGGATTCCACCCCCTAAAACAGCGCAGATGAGCCAGCCGATAACTAACCCCCACAGATTATCAAAGAACGAGGAGACGAAGAACAACCCCGCCCCCACCTGGGTGCCGAAAAGTGAGAGCCAGAATAGGATGCCACGCCTTTCTATCCATTCCCTCTGGGGGGTATACTTTACCATAAATTCAAATGGTCTGGCTTGAATCATAGCCTCGGACCTCCTCGGTCAATTACTTGTTTAGTCAATGTAGTATGTTGATGGGTCGGTGCCATATTCGGCATGGAATGGTTTCCCCCTCTGTTCCTTTATCAACATGGGAATCTCGCTATAAGGGTCATCCAGGTCACCAAAGTGCATCGCTTTAGTCGGGCAGGCGATAACACAGGCGGGGGTGGCGTCGCGGTCTACTCCCGGTTTTAACCCCTTTGCCAGTCCGGCATCGATTCTCTCCAGGCAAAAGTTACACTTTTCCACTACCCCTTTCTGGTGGGGGTATAAGAGCTGCCCAATTTTCTCAAACTCAGTCAGCCCCTGACCGGGGAAGTATTCCCTATCGCCATCAGAATAATACGTCCTGACTTGATAGGGACAAGCCATCACGCAGTAGCGGCAGCCTACACATTTGTTCTCGTCAACCCAAACAATACCATCTTCACGCTGCTGAGTGGCTCCGGTGGGGCAAACCTCCACACACTTCGCCTGGGCACAGTGATTACAACGAACTGGATATATATGCTTGCTCACTATAGGGTATTTCCCTGTTTCTGAAACTATTACCCTGTTCCAGTAGATGTCAGGAGGGAGAAAATGTTCTGCCTTACAGGCTAGTAAGCAAGCATTACAGCCTACGCACCTTTTCATCTCTATAGCCATTCCGAATCTCATGCTGGCCTCCATGTTGGTGATTTTTCTGCCCCTTCGTATTCTACCCGACGGTCAATCTTATAGACCTTGACCGCCGCAGCTGTCTCCTGATTAAAGCATACGGGGCAAGAATGCTTAGAATCAGATTCCAGTAGTATATTGAAGTTAGTCCCCTTGCCATAGGCAATAGGTTGTCCTAGAGCCCAACCACCGGAGCAAGCAGCAATGGCTACTGTCTGAGGGTGTTGCCCCTGCATCGTCTTTAGAAATCCGGTCACCTTCCGACCGTAGCTGGACTCAATGCAGATGAGGTCTCCGTCCTTTAACCCTTTCTTGGCTGCTGTATCCACATTCATAGTAACGCTATAGGTGTAAGGATTCAGACGGCTGGCTTCGTCGAGCCAGGGGATTTCCATGGTTCCGGAGCCAGCGTGGAGTACATCCCGGTAGGAGAAGCAGTAAAGGTCATACTCGGGAGTTATCTCTTTGGCTACCTGTGGCTCAAAGTAGCTTATCAGCGGTGTGAATTGTTCCCATTCAAGCTCAATCCCCGCTGGCTTAGCATTTTCCATTACATGGGGCTTGAGTTCAGCCAGATGCTCGGCATAGATGGGAACCCTTGCCTTAATGAATGGCCTCCAGTAAGCCTCTCTCACCTGCTTGGGCCAGTGAACGTGACCGTGTTCCTTTATATACTCCAGACCATGCTCCGGTCCAAAGTAGTACTTGAGCGCGCGGTCAATCAGTTCTTGGTAACTGATTCTCTCCTCTGGCTTTATTAGCTCTACAATCTTACTTTTATCTATGCCTAGGGCGCCCTTCATGGCGGCGATATCGCCACCGATAAGGGCTTCCCCACCAAAGCTGGAGAAATAGACATTATAGTAGTGGTTAATTTCCTCCCTCATGCCTATCCGGTCAGCGAGGTCCCATAGAATCTCTATTACCTGTCTCCGTTCATACTGGGGCTCAATCACCGGCTGGCGGATGGGGAAGTACCAGCCCTCAAGCCCGATTGGCCAGGTGAAGAAAGGGGCATGGTGTTCAAAAAGTCCCCAGCTCTCCAAAGCATGGGTATCGGGAAGGACTATGTCAGCAAAGCTCTCGGTGAACTCGTTGTGAATGGTATTAATGGAGACGATGAACGGTATTTTCTTGAACAGCTCAGCCATTATCTCCCGACTCTGCACAGTCCGGGCGAAGTTAGCCCCGTATACCAGAGCCATTTTTATCTCGTAAGGTCGTCCCAAATTGTCCCAGTATTGCTGAAAATCCGAAGTTGCTGGGTGAGGGGAGAATGAGGCGGTTGGCACTAGCTCCTTTAACGTTATATCGGTAGGTACCCTGGATTCCTCTACCGGCCATCCTTTATGCTCCATCCAGGTTCCAGTGGTCAGCATGCCTTCCTTAGGGTCAGGGTAGGGCATAATGACGAATCTGCCTGTCTCAGGGTAGCCCAGGCTGACCGGAGGCCAGCCTATGGTTCCACCAGGGACATCCATTGCCCCCACAATAGCATTCAGCAGACAAACAGCCATGTAAGTATGTGCTGAGTTGGTATGCCCCTGCCCGCCGCGGAACATGATGGCTGACACCGGCCGGTAGGGGAGCTTCTCCCCTCTAATCTCAATGGTGCTGCCGACCCTGGCTGCTTCGGCAAACTCGTTGGCAAGGCGGCGGATAGTTGCCGCTGGCGCAGTACTTACTTCGGAAGCCATCTCCGGGGTATATTGCTTCACATGCTCCTTAATTAACTGGAAGGCTGGCTGGCACTTAACCCCGTTAACGTCGTAGTTCCCGAACAGAGCGACATCGGTGGAGTCAATAACACTGGGGTCATCCCAGACCTTAGCTTTCCCCTCCTTTTCATCCCAGAGCATCGGCTTACCGGTTTTCTTCTCTCTGACGTAGCGCATATCCGGACCGATAAGGTAGGAGCCGTTGGTTCTGGTCTTGATAAAGTCGGCATCATATATCCCCAGCTCATTCAGGATAATGTTTACCATTGCCAGAGCTATAGCTGCGTCAGTACCGGGGCGGAGTGGTATCCATTCAGTCGCTTTTCCGCCCCCGAAGTTACATACTGGGTCAAAAACCACATTCTTCATGCCCTTGGCTCTGGCCTCGGCGGCTAGTCTGGCGTTGAACCCGAACGAGTGCCCTGAACCGGTGCCTTTGTTTGAGCCGAATTGAATAACATAGTTGGTGTATTTCCAGTCAGGTACGATAGACCAAGAGGCATGGAACAGGCCCGCTCCCATATGGGAGCCATTTCCGCAATGGAGTCCGGCGCCACCAATGTACCAGTTCATGGTGCCAAAAATGGCGCCAAAGACAGCGAAACCCAGAGCCAGGTTTGAGGCGGTGCCCGGACCTGGGGTTCCACCATGCATCAGCTCCTTGGGGTTCTCAGCCCGGATTTCCTTGAGCCGCTTGGCTATCTCATCGAGGGCTTCGTCCCAGGAAATCCGCTTCCATTTGGGGTCGGTGAAAATACCCTTCTCCGGGCTAGTCCGCCTCACCGGGTAGTTTACCCGATTGGGGTCATAGAATGCCTGAATCATAGCTTGGGCTTTGCCACATACGCCGCCACGGGGACCGAAGTCATTATCTGGCTCACCCTCCATCTTCACTATGACCCCGTTGACACGGTGGGCACGGATGGTGCAGGTAGCATAACAACCCCCGCACGTTGTCCGAACCCAGGTATCGTCCCAGATTTCCGGCTTACCCTTTACTGACATCGCCATGTCATTAACTTACCTCCCTGTGGCTAAAAAATCCCTCGAACCTCATAATATTTTTCAAAAAGAAGAACCCTCCGCTTGGAGGGTTCTTCTTAAGACTTTTTCTGTTTGTATTGGCTACTGTTTACTCTTCACATCTGCATACGAAAGCCCCCCAAGCACACCTGCTTGATTCATAATAATACGAATAATATGCGTAATACGTGTGTTGAGAGGTGCTATATATTGACATCTTCTAAACCTAGCCTGCTTAAAAATTGATAATAGCACAAAAATACGCATCTGTCAACTATATGGGGGGTCTTTTCAACTAAATCTCAGCCCCTTTCTGCTTCTTAGGTCTAGTCTGAGCGTTGACAATTAAAGAATGTTTTGGTCAGTTGCCTGGTTGTTATATCCTCGACCTTGATTTGGGGCAGCAATCTTTCCACATCAGCCCTATGGGCTAGTTCGGTGCCCGGTGTTAGCACGGCGGCAGTCCCCATAGCTACCGCTAATTGGCAGGCTTCCAATAGTGGCTCTTCATTGGCTAACTTTAGGGCGAGACCAGCAATAGTGCAATCGCCGGCTCCCACTACGCTTCGTACCTTTACCGGGGGTGGGACTGCCTTCACAACCTCTTGCTTGGTAGCGGCAATGATACCATCTTTGCCTCTGGAGATAACCGCTATCTCAATGCCCATCTCAACTAGGTCGAGCGCCGCCTTGATGATTGCCTCTTCGGTGGGCAGTTCCCGGTTAAGCAGTCCCTCAGCCTCCCGGACATTAGGCTTGATGAGGTAGGGCTTGGCTTTTACGCCCTCAGCTAGCCATTGGCTGTCCGAGTCCAAAATGGTTCTCACCCCAAAGGCTTTAGCTTCCATAATTATGGTGTAATAAACATCGTTTGGGATGCCTGGGGGCACACTGCCACCAGCCACGATTAAATCTGGGCCGGGGTAAATCCGCATCATTTTCCTTCGGAACCTTTCATACTCCCTCTTGGAAATATAGGGGCCTGGAGCATCAATCCTGGTCTGGTGTGAGCTTTTGGTGTCAGTGATAATGAAGTTTGTCCGTGTTTCCCGCTGGATAGGGGTGAAGCTGAAGGGCACCCCTTCTTCATCAAGCAATATCTCCAACGTCCTGCCTGTGGGACCACCGACGAAGCCATAGGCTGTGGTTTTGCCCCCCATCTCATGAATAGCCCGTGATACATCTATACCTTTGCCCCCGGCATAGAGACGCATGCTGGTCCATCGGTTAGTCCCATCCACTACCAACCCATCCACAGTAATGTGCTGGTCAAGGCATGGATTAAGGGTTATGGTGGCAATCATAGCCTCTTTCATCTCAGTACTCCTGGTACCACTCTCCTGAGGTCTCGGCTAGCTGGTGGCGGGTTAAACCAAGCTTCTTATACCATGGCACAGCATATTTTGAGGCGAGCTCATTTAGCCTTTTTAGCCTATCTACAGCTACCGTGGATAAAAAGTGAGCCCTCTCCTTGGCGTCATCAATATACATTGCTTCCTGCCAGATAGCCCGACCGGCGAGGAAGCCCGAGGCTCCACCTTGGCAGGCAATTTCTACCTGCTGATAAAAAAGCTTAAAGTCTACCCCGGCGCTTAGCACAACCCAGGGAACCTGAGACGACATATCTAGCTGATGGCACAGGTCAACGAGTTCAGGCTTGTCCCTTTTATAGCGCAGGTCAGCAGGGAACTCAGCCTTCAGCACATCTATGGGTAGGGCAGTAATATCCCGGGCTGTTTTCAGCACTAACTGCTCTTTTGCCGTGGCAAACTGCGCCGGGTTATCCATCTCATTGCCTATGGGGTAGCTCAGTGGTTCTACTAGGAAGGGGAGGTCATATTTTATGCATTCCATAGCTATCATATTAAGCATTTTCAACAGTTTGCTTGCTAGCTTCTCCAGGTCGGGACGATAGTAGACCAGGAGCTTGGCGGCTGAGGCACCCATTCGCTTAATCTTCTCAATATTCCACCTGTCCAGCAATTTGGTTATGCGGTATTCTTTCCTGCCACCGTAGCCAGAGGCTTCCATACTGACCAGTAGCCCGGTATCTTTGGGTAAAACGCCGTGACCAATGCATTGGGCAGCACCGAATATAGGGTCAAGTAACACGGCGCTGGCATATTGAGCTAAACTGGAGCACAGCTCCAGCTTGCGCTCAACCATTTCTTCATAGTTGACCTCTTCCGGGCTCTCCTGGTCAATCATACTGCGTAATGAACCGCGGTGGTCCATAGCACAAATAGTAAAGATGCCATCGGGATTGGCAATCTGCTGCAAGCCTCTTATTTTACCAATGGTTAACCTTTTCATGTTCCACTTTGGTATTATGGAATAAAAAGCAGGTTTAATCAAGGCGCCGTACTCAAGAGTGTTTATTAACCCCTCACCCTTTAAGCACCCAGAAAAATCTATGATTTTAGGTGACCCTCCCCCTTTATCCACCTCCCTTAGATAAGGGAGGTGGAATTAGTTATGTTAGAGGGCTTCGCCCCTCTAAGACTCCCTACAATATATTTAGAGGCTTTGCCTCTCTTGGGCTCTCTATTCTCTGGGGTGTTTAAGAGGGGCGCTAGCCCCTCTTAACAAAATCTTCCCCCTTCCCCTCAGGGGAAGGGGGTCAGGGGGATGGGGTCAATGCTGCAGAGAAACGAAACATGATAATCTATGTCACCAATCTATCTGAACTAGCTCAGGCGCTATTTGTCTTTGCCTTTACCGCAGGGTATAATTGGAAAACGCTGGTTTCCTTTGTGGAATTGGAATCATGCCTTGGTTTTACTATGTAGCCAGAGTAATTGTCAGGATGCTATTTTCCCTCCTCACTCAATGGCAGGTCAAGGGCAGGGAAAATATCCCTAGCCAGGGGCCGCTGCTGGTTGTAGCCAATCATCTTAATCTTGCCGACCCCCCTTTGCTTGGTGTCAGCCTGGACAGAAAAGCGATATTTATGGCTAAAGAGGAGCTATTTCGTTCTAGGTTCTTAGCTTACTTCATCGGTGGCTTTGGTTCCTTTCCAGTACATAGGGGGAAGCTGGATAGGCAGGCAATGCGCCGGGCAGAGCAGGTGTTAACCGATGGCATGGCTCTGGTTATGTTCCCCGAGGCAACAAGGAGCCAGAGTGCCCAACTTCAGCCTGCTTTCCCTGGCACGGCGTTAATCGCCATGCGTTATGGCGTCCCTATTCTTCCGGTGGGCATTACCGGCACAGAAAAGGTTAAGGGCTTAGCCTGGATACTGCGCCGCCCTCGTATAACCGTCAACATTGGTCACCCCTTTTCTCTCCCCCCAGTTAGCAGTAAATTGACCAAGGTGGAGCTGGCTAAGCATACCGATTTTATAATGCAGCGCATAGCTGAACTCCTTCCACCACAATATCGGGGGAATTATGCCGGGAGGGAAAGCATAAGTGGTGAAGATTGAGAAAACCAGGGAGATAGGTTTTTGCTTTGGGGTTAAGCGAGCCATTGATATCCTGGAGAAGGTTGCCCGTGAGCGTGGTGGAGTGGAAACACTGGGTGCTGTGGTGCATAACCAGCAGGTGCTAAAAAGGCTGGCTGACATTGGGGTCAGGGTAGCCAACAGTGTTGATGATATCCGGGGTGATGTGGTGGCTATTAGCTCTCACGGGCTGAGCCCGCAAATAGAGGCAAAGATTCGGGCTCGGCATATTGACATAGTTAACACTACCTGCCCCTTCGTTCACCGACTTCAGACAGCGGCGCGTCGGTTAGCCAAGAGCGGTTTTTTGGTCATTATATACGGTGACGCTGACCATACTGAGGTTAAGGGTGTTCTCGGTTGGGCTGATGGCAGGGGGCTGGCTACTGTGGATGAGGAGTTTATCGCCAGGTTAGACCCTTTACCGCGCCGTCTGGGTGTTCTATCTCAGACCACCCAGATACCAGCCCATTTTACCGAATTTGTCAAAAGGCTCATTGACTGCGCCCTTAGCAAAGACTCCGAACTGCGCATTATTGATACCATATGTCATGATATTAGACGACGGCAGGCAGCTGCCCTTGAGCTAGCTAATAGAGTGGACTTGATGCTAGTTATCGGTGGACATAGCAGTGCCAATACCAATCGCCTCGTTGAGTTATGTTCCACGGCTACCGAGACATATCTTGTTGAGACGGCAGAGGAAATCAGACCGTCGTGGCTTCACGGTAAGCATCATATAGGGGTAACTTCCGGGGCATCTACTGCTGAGCAGACCATAAGCGAAGTTCTGGCTAGGCTGGAAGCCCTGGCTTGAATTTAAGGCTAAACTAATAACGGGATTCTCATAGCCCCATTTCCTGGGCTACTATCTCCCGGTAGAAGCTGGCATCGCCGAAGCTGACCTCGGCTGCTTTAGCCCGCCTGGTATAGTATTGTAAGTCGTGGTCTATGGTCACCCCGATGGCACCGTGGATTTGGTGTGCTAGAGCCATAACCCGCTGACAGGCTTCCCCCGCCCATGCCTTAGCAATGGCTACCTCTTTGGTGCAAGGAAGACCTTCGCTCAGCATCCAGGCGGCTTGATAGGTTGAAAGCCTGGTGCCATCAACATCGGTTGCCATGTCGGCGCAGTAATGCTGAATAACCTGAAAGCTGCCAATGGGACGGTCATACTGCTTCCTTTCCTTAGCGTAACTAACAGTCATGTCCAGCGCCTGCTGAATGCAGCCGACCATCTCGCAGCATTTAGCCACCGCTGCTCGCTGGATTATTCTCTGCACCGCGCTCCACCCCTGGTTTAACTGCCCTACGATATTCTCTTTAGGTACCTTTACCCGGTCAAAAATTACCTCACATAGCTTATCGTTAGCGATGGTTTTTAACACTGTACAGCTTATACCCGAGCTTTTGGTATCGACAATAAATATGGTAATCCCCCCTTCGCCCTTGGATTTTTCATCGCTTCTGGCTACCACCAGTATATAATCAGCGATGTGAGCATCGGGAACAAAGAGCTTGGTGCCATTCAAAATATAGGCATCTTTATCTGCGGTAGCCTTAGTCTGGATTCCAGCGGCATCATACCTGGCGCTGGGTTCAGTCAGGGCTAGGGTAAAGATTGCCTCGCCGCTGGCGAGCTTGGGTAAATATTCCTGTTTCTGCTCTTCACTTCCGATATCAAGTATGGTTAAACCACCAAGGACCTCGGTGGAGAAGTAAGGACCGGGCAGGCAAGCCCTGCCCATTTCTTCCAGCAGCACTGCCAGGTCAAGGAAGCTCATATCGCCGCCGCCGTACTTTTCTGGAAGTGGCACCCCCATCCAGCCTAACCCTGCCATTTCCTTCCATAACTCTGGTGAGTAGCCCGGCTCACTCTCTTCTATCTCCTTGACCACCGTTTTGGGGAACTTATCACTGAGAAAATTGCGAGCCATGTTCTTTAGCATTTCCTGTTCTTCAGTGAAAGCTAGATTCATTATTATGCCTCCTAGTCGTCTACTGGTTATTGGCTGGGCAGCTCCAGCTTTCTTGAAGCCAGGATATTCTTTAGTATCTCTGAGGTGCCAGCTTGAAGGCTGTAGCCCTTGGATGACAAATATGAGTGATAGGCCATGCCTCGTATCGGCACCCGCTTGGACTGGGGGGAAAG
This sequence comes from uncultured Dehalococcoidales bacterium, assembly GCA_964652005.1. Classification (GTDB taxonomy): domain Bacteria; phylum Chloroflexota; class Dehalococcoidia; order Dehalococcoidales; family BS750m-G39; genus CAZYZL01. Next base: position 10,655 of record CAZYZL010000011.1, read on the forward strand.
CTGCCCATAGAGTCCCAGAATCTCTATGGCTGTGCTTGCCAGGCGTTGTTCAAAGGTGGTGCCATATGCTTTGGACATTGCTGATTCCCAGTTAGGGGCACGACCATCGTCCATAACAACGGCGATGCGATACATATGCAGCCGCCCAATTTCAAATTCAATTTTGAGCTGTGCCAGCTTGGGACGAATCACCGGGTCCTCACACAGTGGCTTGCCATTTCGCCTAGTCTCCTTGGTGTACTGGATGAGGGCTTCAAACAAGGGATAATTACCCATCAGCCTCTCCATCCCGCTTCTCTCGTAGTCAAGCTGGTTTAGTACCTGATAAAAGCCGCGGTTTTTCTCCCCAATCAGGCATTTCTTGGGAATACGCACGCTTTCAAAGAAGACTTCGTTAAAGTGCACGCCACCGGTGATGTCTACTATGGGGGTAACAGTAATCCCGGGCAAACTGGTCTCAAAAAAGAATTCGCTAATACCTCTGTGCTTGGGGGCGTCAGGGTCGGTTCTAGCTAGCAGGTAAATCCAGTTCATGTGGCTGCCACCGCTGGTCCATGTCTTCTGCCCATCAATGACGTAATAATCGCCATCCTCAACAGCCCGGGTTTTAAGCGAGGCAAGGTCGCTGCCAGCGTCTGGCTCGCTCATGCCTAGACCGACATAGGCTTCCCCGTTTAGAATCTTGGGCAGTAACTCCCTCTTTTGCTCGTCGGTGCCATAGTGAACGATGGCACCACCTATTTGGCGGTCGGCAAACCAGTGGCAGGCAGCTGGTGCCCCGTAGCGCAGCATCTCTTCAGTAAGGATAAGCCGGTCGACAAAGGAACGCCCCTGCCCGCCATACTCTTTGGGCCAGGTTAGACCAATCCAACCCCTTTGTGCCACCCTTTTGGTAAACTCGGGGTCGTGTCCCATTATCCAGGCATCGCAGCTTGGCTCCCATAGCCCTTGTCTTATCTCTCCCTCCAGAAAGTCGCGGACTCCCTGCCTGAATTTCTCTTGTTCCTTGGTCAATGTAAAATCCATGCTTGCTTCTCCCCTCCAAAGGTCGGTCTTAGTTTATCCTAAGGAAATCTAAATTGTGGCTGGGTTAGCCAGTTCTTATCGCTAAGCAGGTCACGGTTCTGGAAATGCCAGCCACGGGGTGGATTTTTCCGGTAACTATGTCGCCAATATCGTTCAGACTTTCTCCTTCTATTATGGCGATAATATCATAGGGACCAGTTACAATATCAACCGATTTTACCCCGGCTAACTTCTGCAGGGCAGTGGCTACTTCCTTGTTTCTGCCCACCGCTGTTTCAATGAGGACAAACGCCTTGGCTGCCATTTAATTCACCCCCTTTTTGCTGAGCTATTAACTTATAGCGCCCCGCTCACCTTATCAATTTTATCTATAGTCTCCTGGCTAGCCTTAAGTCTAGCAGGATTGTAATACTGGTGTGGCCTAGTGTCAAGGTTCTGCCAACCTTGACATTAGGCGTTTGGCTCTGCTAATAATGAACTATCCGACTAGAAGATAGGCAACTTGAGTTGCCTCAGGAGGGATGCCTTGGAGTATTTCTTAACCGAGCAACAAAAGGAAATCAAGAATCTGACACGAACGATTGCCGAGGAAAGGGTACTACCGGTGCGGGCGGAACTGGATGAAAAGGAAGAGTTTCCTTGGGAGATTATGAAAATCCTCGCCGATGCCGGCTTGTTCAGTGTCTATATCCCCGAGGAATACGATGGTTTAGGTGGTGGCATTTTTGAGTTGTGTCTGGTGGTGGAAGAGCTAAGCCGGGTGTGTAGTGGTGTGGCGGTCAGCTATGCCGCCAGTGGGCTGGGGACTTTAACCCTGTTGCAGTACGGGAGCGAGGAGCAGAAACGCAAATACCTTCCTGACATTGCTGGTGGCAGGAGATTAGCTGCCTTCGCTCTAACCGAGGAAACCGCCGGCAGTGACGCCGGCGGCATTAAGACAACCGCTCAGCGAACCGAGGGTGGTTATATCCTTAATGGGACAAAACGGTTTATTACCAATGGCGGTGAGGCGGAGATATACACCGTTATTGCTTTAACTGCCAAGGAGAGGGGACCTCGTGGCGCCAGCGCTTTTCTGGTGGATAAGGGCACGCCCGGATTTTCCTTCGGCAGGAAGGAGAAGAAGCTGGGCATCCGCGCTTCAGCTACCAGGGAACTGGTTTTTGAAGATTGCCTGGTCCCCGAGGAAAATATGCTTGGTCGGGAGGGGATGGGGTTTATTATGACCATGAAGCTATTGGATTGCTCCCGTCCCGGCTTGGGTGCCCAGGCGGTCGGGCTGGCTCAGGGGGCTCTGGAGGCAGCCGTGGACTATGCTAAGGAGCGTATTCAATTTGGGCACCCCATTATTGCCCAGCAAGCGGTTCAGCACATGCTGGCTGATATGGCTATTCAGGTGGAAGCGGCTCGGGCAGTGGTTTATGCCGTAGCCAGGATGGTAGATAGCGGGGCAAAGAACTTCACCAAAGAGTCGGCGATGGCTAAGGTCTTTGCCTCAGACACGGCGATGAGAGTTACCACCGATGCCATGCAGATTTTTGGTGGTGTTGGTTACATGCGTGATTATCCCATTGAGAAGATGTTCAGAGACGCCAAGATTACCCAGATATATGAGGGTACCAATCAGGTGCTGAGAAACGCCATTGCCTTTGAACTGAGAAAACAAAAGGGCATGCGGGAATAAATACTTGGTTTCTCCCCAGCTCTACCTAGAGTTACATAAGCTTGACAGCAAGTATGCAGCTTGGCTTATAATAGGAGACTTTGTGGAAGTGGAGGTGGGAGGTAATGCAGATAAATGTAGCCCAGCTACTTAAGGCAGCTATAGGCTCGGTACGGCATTATGAGGTGGGTGACACTATTGATGTTATCGGCGATGGTAACGGCAGCTTGGTTCAGGGTAAGGTTAGTTTGATGCGCACTGACCGGAGTATCCTGGTTAAGGGGGTACTTGATACTGAAGTTGAACTTACCTGTAGTCGATGCTTGAGCTTGTTTAATTGTCCTCTAACTCTAGATGTTGAAGAGGAATATTTCCCGACTATAGATGTAGTTAGTGGTGCTGTTCTCCCCCTGCCTGATGAGCCTGGCTGTTTTACTATTGATGAGCATCACGAGCTTGATTTATCTGAGGCGCTACGTCAGTGTGCTTTGCTAGCTATTCCGATGAAGCCGCTTTGTCGTCAGGATTGTGCCGGGTTATGTCCTAATTGTGGTTATAATCTCAACCTGGGAGCTTGTAATTGTCCGCCTCAGGGGGCGGACCCTCGCTGGTCTGAGCTGAGTAAATTGAACAAGGAGAAAGGAACGAAATAATATGGCCCCTTTACCTAAGCGGAAGTATACCAAGGCGCGTCAGGGTGAGAGGCGGGCTCATCTTGGCTTAGCCTTACCCCCTTTGGACTATTGCCCTCAGTGTCATAGCCCCAAGCTGTCTCATCATGTTTGCCCTACTTGTGGAAGCTATGCTGGCAGGGAGGTCATCGAGGTCAAAAGCCCAAAGAAGGCTGGTTGATGACCTATGAGTGGCAACATGGTTAGAGCTGTTTTCTTGGTTACCTCCTCTTTGCTGTAGTGAGGGGAGTTCTGGTGGTTAAGACGGCTATTTGTGACCTCTTCAGTATTGAGTATCCCATCATTCAAGGGGGAATGATGTGGCTGAGCCGATGAAAGTCGCCTATGTCTTCCCCGGGCAGGGTTCTCAGTGGATAGGCATGGGATGCGACCTTTACCATAATTTTGGCTCGGCTAAAGCTGTCTTTGACCAGGCTGATGAGGCTGTGGGATTTCCTCTGTCCCGATTATGCTTTGAGGGTCCGGAGGATGAACTTCGCCAGACAGTCAATGCCCAGCCAGCGATAGTAACCGTGAGCTTTGCCTGCCTTGAGGCTGCCCGTAATCTGGGTGTAAGCAGTGGATTAGCGCCGGCTAGCTTTGTTGCCGGTCATAGCCTGGGCGAGTATACGGCGCTGGCAGCAGCTGGGGCGCTTGATTTTGCCACCACCGTTTATCTGGCTCGAGAAAGGGGACGGCTGATGCACCAGGCAGGGCAGATAGTACCCGGCGGCATGGCGGCGATAATTGGGCTTGATGAGCCGCTGCTGGCTGAGGTGTGTACTGAGACTGGTGCCCGTATTGCCAATATTAACTGCCCCGGTCAGATAGTAATTAGCGGAGCCGAGAATAACTTAGCTCAAGCTATGGACTTGGCTAAAGCCAGAGGGGCATATCGTGTTATTCGGTTGCAGGTAAGCGGTGCCTTTCATACCCCGTTGATGCAGCCAGCCGTCGATGGTATGGCTGAGATTATCGCCACCCTTTCCTTTGCTGAGCCAACCGTTTCTATTATAGCCAACACTACGGCTCAGCCGTTGACCACTGCCGAATCGGTTAAGGAAGAGCTACTCAGGCAATTGTGTAATTGTGTCCAATGGCAGCGTTCGGTTGAATACATGGTGAGTGATGGGGTGTCTACCTTTATTGAACTCGGACCGGGGAAGGTGCTGGCGGGTCTAATCAAGCGGATAGATAAAGATGTAAAAATTGTGAATATAGGTGACGCCGATGCTATCAGGAATATCATGACTTTCGAGCAGAGGGGGGTGAGGTAGATTAATGGACCTTTCTAATAAAATAGCTATAGTTACCGGGAGTGGTCGGGGGATAGGGGGGGCTATTGCCCTGAAACTGGCTGAGGTTGGCGCTACTGTTGTGGTCAACGATATCGGTGATGCTGAGCCGCTTGAAGCCGTAGCCCAGGAAATTAGGGCTATGGGCAGGCAGAGCTTGCCCATCTTGGCTGATGTTAGCTCATCATCGGACGTCGCCAGGCTGGTGGCGGAGGCTATAGCTGCCTATGGCAAAATTGATATCTTGGTGAATAATGCTGGCATTGCCCGGGACCAGCTTGTGCTGCGGATGTCAGAGGAGGACTGGGATAAGGTACTAGATGTTGACCTGAAAAGTGTCTTCCTGTGCACCAAAGCCGTGCTGAGGCATATGGTTAAACAGCGCTGGGGTAGAATTATCAGCATTGCCAGTGTTGTTGGCATCGTGGGCAACCCCGGGCAGGCTAACTATGCCTCAGCCAAAGCCGGCATTATTGGCTTTACCCGGACGGTCGCCAAGGAGGTAGCCTCCCATAGCATCACGGTTAATGCCATCGCCCCCGGCTTTATTGACACCGAGATGACCCAGCGGTTAAAGGAGGAGTGGAAACAGGAGATTAAACGACTGATTCCCCTGGGCTGCTTTGGCTCTCCCCGAGATATCGCTGAGGCGGTCGCCTTTCTGGCTTCCGAAGAGGCAAGGTATATTACTGGGCAGGTTTTAGGCGTGGACGGGGGAATGGCAGTCTCTTGGCTGTGAATTTGATTGGAGGCAGCCAGAGCCGCTGGACTAACCGGGGTGAGATTGGGTAATATTCACCTGTTGCGTGATTAAAATGGTATAATGTTAGTTTAGGTTTGGGGATAGTCTATGGGGGTACGGCGGAAAGCAAGAGTGATAGCCCTCCAGGCATTATATGAGATTGATTGCGTTGGGCATGGCGTGGAGGCAGCCCTGGTCCATATTCTGGCTGATGTCGGGCTGTCTGAGGAGAATGCCGCCTTTGCCCGGGGGCTAGTTAGCGGTGTTATCCAGAATAAGGAGAAGATTGACCAGCATATTAAGAACTTTGCCTCTGCCTGGCCGGTGAGACAGATACCCATTATTGATAGGAATATCCTGAGGCTTGCAATATTTGAGATTTTATTTGATAATACTGTCCCAGTTAAGGTAGCCATAAACGAGGCGGTCGAGTTAGCCAAGAAGTTTGGCAGTGATAATTCGTCAAGGTTTGTTAACGGAGTCCTAGGCTCGGTTAGCGCTCTTGCTAGTAGGTAGAAAGACATGGAGGTAGAAAATGCCCACAGTTTTTGAGCGGATAAAGAAGATAGTTGTTGAGCAGCTCGGCGTAGAGGAGAAGGAGGTCATACCCTCAGCCAGTTTTGTTGACGATTTAGGCGCCGATTCTCTGGATTTGGTTGAGCTGATAATGTCATTAGAGGAGGAGTTCAGCAATCCCGGCCAGAAGGTAGAGATACCGGACGAGGATGCTGAGAAGATAGTAACCGTTCAGGATGCCATTGATTATATTCATGACCATGGCATCAAGGATAGCTAAATAAGGGTAACCCCATCCCCTGTATCCCCTTCCCCTTAACTAAGGGGAAGGGGAAGAAATTTAAAAAGAGGGG
>CAZYZL010000012.1:0-15797 GCA_964652005.1 uncultured Dehalococcoidales bacterium
AGTCCCAGGCTACGCATTATATTAAGCTCTTTACCAGCTTGAGGGCTTCGTCCAATTTTTTCTTGTCTTTACCCCCTGCCTGACCTAAGCTTGGCTTCCCCCCACCACTCCCGCCGGTCACCTTAGCCACCTGCTTCACTATTTTCCCGGCATCATAGCCCCTGGCGACTAAGTCCGGGGTTACTGCGGCAAGAAAAGCCGGTTTATCTTCATAGACTGTGCCCAGAACTACCACAGCACTTTTCAGCCTGTCCCTAAGCAAATCGCTCATCTCCCGCAAGGACGGCATCGGCAACGATGGCACCCTGACGGCGAGCACGGTTACCCCTTTAACGACCTCAGCCTGAGCCAGCAGAGACTCGGCTGTTTTCTTAGCCAGTTCTCTCTCCAGAGCCAGAACTTGCTTCTCCAATTTATCTAGTTCAGCGATTAGATGCTTAGAAACCTTGTCTTTGACCTCATCTAGCGAAGCTCCCACCGATTGGGCAATCTCCTGCAAATCTGATAGACGCTGGTTAATATATGCCTCGGCTCCCCTGCCGGTAACCGCTTCAATGCGCCTCAGCCCGGCACCGATACTGCTTTCGCTGATGATATGAAAGAAACCTATCCCCCCCGTAGAAGCGACATGAGTGCCGCCACAAAGCTCGGCGCTGATTCTGGGTTCGCCAATCTTCACCGCCCGGACGACATCGCCATACTTTTCATCAAACAGGGCTATAGCTCCCTCCTCTATCGCCTTTTTATACGGGATGTCCTCATCATATACTCTCAGGTTCTGGCGAATTCTCTCATTGACGATATGCTGTATCTTTTCTATTTTCTCGTTGGTCAGCGCCGTAAGATGGGAAAAGTCAAATCTGAGTCGGTCTGGGGCAACCAGCGAGCCCCGTTGCTGGACGTGCTCACCCAATACCTGACGCAGAGCCGACTGAAGTAGATGGGTGGCAGTATGGTTACGGGCAATATCCAGCCGCCGCTCTCTATCCACCACTGCCTCAACCTCATCACCAGCCAATAAATATCCATCAACAACTTTACCTTGATGAACAATTATGTCGGGCGGAACACGAACAGTATTGGTGACAACAAAACGCCCATTTTGTCCTCGTATCTCGCCGGTATCCCCCACCTGCCCCCCCATCTCCCCATAGAAGGGGGTAGTCTCTAAAATCAGGCTTGCTTCTTGCCCCTCTTTTATTGCCTCCACAGACTCACTATCAACCCGAAGGTCAATAATGACAGATTTATGTTTAAGGCTGTGATAGCCGACGAAAGGTGTTACTTGGTCGTATATTGACCACGTTTCCTTTTTAACTAATCTAAATTTTGGAACTGCCTTTGCTCTCTCACGCTGTTTTTCCATCTCCTTCTCAAAACCTTCCAAATCCACAGAAAAGCCGCGGTCAGCGGCAATCTCTGTGGTCAACTCCACCGGAAAACCATAGGTATCATATAGCTTGAAAGCCTGTTTGCCTAAGATTTTGTGCCTACCTTTGCTGGCGGCTTCCTCCATAATCCCGTCCAGTAACTCCAGCCCGGTGCTGAGTGTCTCGCTGAATCTGGCTTCCTCATTCTCAATCACTTGTAGAATGAAGTCCCGTCTTTGCCCTATTTCAGGATAGACATGTTTCATCTGCTCAATAGTAGCCCTGGCTACCTCGCCAATAAATGGTTTATCCAGCCCCAACCTTCGGCCAAAAAGGGCAGTGCGGCGCAATACTCGCCGCAACACGTAGCCCCGCCCCTCATTGCTGGGAATCACCCCATCAGCAATAAGGAAGGCAATCCCCCGACTATGCTCAGCTATTACTCGCATGGCATTATCTACTGCAGCCTCAGAACCGTATTTCCTTCCTGCTAGCTTAGATATTTTATGTGTCAATGGAACAAAGAGGTCGGTTTCATAGACCAAGGTCTTGCCCTGGACTACGGCGGCGGTTCTCTCCAAGCCCATGCCGGTATCAATATTAGGCTTTGGCAATAAAGTGCGGTGTCCGTCTTTGTCCTGGTTATACTGGGTGAAGACCAGGTTCCAGATCTCAGAAAAGCGACCGCAGTCGCAATTCGGGCGGCAGGAAGGTTTCCCGCAGCCAACCTCCTCCCCAAAGTCATAGTGAATTTCGCTACATGGTCCACAGGGACCGGAATCGCCTGCCGGTCCCCAGAAGTTATCCTCCTCACCAAACCTTAAGAGCCTTTCCTCAGGGACACCTACTTCCCGCCAGATACGGAAGGATTCATCATCGTCAAGGAAGATAGTTACCCACAATCGCTCGGGGGAAAGCCCCAACCTCTGGGTAACAAACTCCCATGCCCAGCTAATAGCCTCCCGCTTAAAGTAGTCGCCAATGCTGAAGTTACCCAGCATCTCAAAAAAGGTGAGGTGACGGGAGTCGCCTACTGAAGCAATATCGCTGGTGCGGAAGCATTTTTGACACGATGCCAGACGTCGGCTAGGCGGCACTGCCTCCCCCAGGAAGTAGGGCTTAAACTGTACCATGCCAGCACTGGTAAGTAGCAAGGTGGGGTCGCCCCGGGGAATCAAAGACGAGCTGGGAATAATCTTATGACTTTTTTCCTCAAAGAAGACCAAGAACGCCGCCCGAATTTCATCACTGGTCACTTATTTCTCTCCACAGATGACTCAATTATTTACCTATGATTTTAGTTTAACACATACCAGCTGTCAACGAGACGAGAAAACGGCGGATAAACAGCGTCACCGCCTAGAGGGGCTGACCATAGGCAAAGACGGCAGCACCGAGCACCCCGGCATTATCGCCAAGCTGGGCAGGGACTATACGCACCGCCTGAGCCGATAGTTGAAAAGCCCTCTCTTTCACCACCCGCCTAGCTGGCTCAAGCAAAAGGTCGCCCATCTGTGACACCCCACCGCCAACGATAATCATATCTGGGTTAAAGATGTTAACCAGGTTGACCATGCCTACCCCGAGATAGATGGCTGCTTTAGAAATAACCTCCAAGGCTAGACCATCCCCACCCCGAGCCGCCACAGCAACCTTTTCGGCGGTGACATTCTCTCTTTTACCCCACGCCATCTGGGTCAGAGAAGACTCCTTCCCCTCACTGATCCGTCTTACCGCTTCCCTAGCTATTGCCGTACCAGAGGCTAGCATTTCCAAACAGCCAATATTACCACAGCTACACCTCGGTCCATTAACGTCAATGGTCATGTGCCCTATCTCTCCGGCACTACCACTTGGTCCAGAGTATAGCCTGCCATTGATGATAATACCACCGCCAATGCCAGTGCCCACGGTAAGATAGACGAGATTGTTCACTCCCCTCCCCACCCCAAAGTGATGTTCCCCTAAAGCACCAGCGCTGGCATCATTGATGAGGAAGGTTTTAACCTTATACTTCCGGTTTACCATGTCTCTTAGCAGGACATTATGCCAACCGGGAAGGTTTGGGGATGAGGTTACCAGCCCCAGGTCAAAGTCTATGGCTCCGGCAGCAGCAATGCTTATGCTGTGCAGTTGAGATAAGTCTATATTACCTACCCTGAGGAGATGGTCTATGGCAGAGAGTATCCGGTTAATTACCGACTGTGGTCCCTCACCAGCCAAGGTGAGATGGTATTCCCTAGCCATAACCTGGCCCTGGTGGGAAATAAGAGCCGCCATTATCTTGGTGCCACCCAGGTCTATGGCTAAAACCGGTAGTCCATACCTTTCCTGCATGCCAAACACCGCTTTATCTCATAGCTCAGCAATGAGAAGATTGAGAGCCAGCCCCCCATCATATTTCCCTGTTTTGATAGACAGGTCAGCCTGCAACAGTTTATGGTATACCTCCTTAAGTCGCTCCACGGGATACCTCTGGGCTTGTTCCAATGTTTTACGCAGGGCAAACTCCGAGGTCAAGCCCAACCTGCTCTGCATCTCCACCTCAGGTTGCCTCTGCCGTCTTAGCTCCTTAGCTAGAACAATCATCCGAACCTGCCGTGACAGCATAACCAGGAGGTAGGCTGGGGAAGCCCCTCTTTGCAATAACTGCTCCAATAATTGCTCGGCGACCCCAGCTTTGAAGTCAAGGATAGCATCAACCATGGCAAAAACATTAGCCTCCTGGGCAGAGCTAACTAACGCCTTAATATCCTCTACCTCAATACAGCGACCCGAGGTGAACAGAGCTAGCTTGCTTATTTCATTAGTCATAATCCACAGATTGCCCCCCACCAGCTTAGCCAGTAAATCTACCGCCTGGGGTGAAATACTGGCGCCGTGCTCAGCCACCTCCCGCTTAACCCACTGCCGCAGCTTGTCCTCTCTCAGTATAGGAAAAGACCTTACCTCCGCCTTGGCTGAAAGCTGCTTAAGCAGGGGGTTGTTGCTTTTTATCCTACCATCTATCAGGACTAGTGCCGTGCTATCAGGTAGGTTAGCTAGATAGGCGGCAAATGATTTATATTCGTTTTCCTTCTCAGTTAGGGGAGCTATTTTCTTCCGCCGGCGGGGTTTGCCCTGCGGCTCAAAGCGTCCCAGCAGCCCCTGGATAATGACCAAGCGCTTTTCAGCCAGAAAGGGCACCGTCTCACAAACAGTCCTTAGTTGGTCTAAAGTCACCTGCTGACCGTCAAGGGCGGTGGTGTTAGCCGCCAGCAGGGCTTGGTCACCCATACCCCGTTTTATCTCTTCAAGCGACCGGGTTAGGGAAAAATCGTCCTCACCCAGTAATATATAGAGCAAGCTTCGCCTCCACCACTTATCGGTGTTCCCATTTTATCACAGGGAAGCACAAATAATCTCTATTGAAGAATGATTACAATAAGGTTAAAATAAATACAATTGGGCGTTGTCCGGTTAAGATGAGTATTGATATCGGCATCATTGGGCTGGCAAAGAGTGGCAAGACCACCATTTTCAATGCTTTAACCAAAGGTAAAGCTGATACCAGAAGCCTAGCCCCACATATTGGCATAGCCAAAGTCCCCGAGCCACGTCTCAAGGTGTTAGCCGATATGCTCCACCCCCAGAGGGTTGTCCCAGCCGAAGTGAGCTACACTGATATCGGTGCTTCAGTCAAGGCTTTGGCCGGAGACCAGGCTATAGGGGGTCAAATCCTGAGTCGGCTCAGCACTGCCGATGCCCTAATCAACATTGCCCGAGCCTTCAGCGATGAAAGTATACCCTATATTGAAGGTAGCCTGGATGTAGGCAGGGATATTGCCACTACCAACCTGGAGCTTGCCCTTTATGACATAGGTATTATTGGCCGAAGGCTGGAGAGAATAGAAACGTCCTTGAAGGGAGCCAAGCCCACTGAGCGCCAGGGTCTTCTCCGAGAGCAAGAACTGCTAACCAAGGTTAAGGCTAATTTAGAAAAAGGTGCCCCTATCCGTGAACTGGGGCTAACTGCTGACGAGGCTAGAACCCTGGCTAACTACCAGTTCCTCACTGCCAAGCCACTGTTAATTGTGGTCAATATTGGAGAGGAACAAATACCCCAGGCAGCATCTTTAGAAGCAGAACTGAGCTCCCGCTATTCAGTGACAAAGTCGGGCATTGTCGCCCTCTGCGGTAAGCTAGAAATGGAGCTGACCCAATTAGATAACGACGCTGCTGCCGGATTCCGCGCCGAGTTCGGTATCACCGAATCCGGGCTTGACCGCGTTATCAAACTATCCTATGAACTACTGGGCCTAATCTCCTTCTTCACCATAGCCTCAGGCGAGGTTAAAGCCTGGTCTATTCAACAGGGCACCACTGCGGTCAAAGCCGCCGGCAAAATCCACTCCGATATGGAACGGGGCTTTATTCGAGCTGAGGTAATCAGCTACGACGACATAGTGAAATGTGGCAGTCTAGCTGAGGCTCACAAGAGAGGAATCCTCCGACTGGAGGGCAAGAACTATATTGTCCAGGATGGTGATGTAATTACCTTCCTGTTTCATGTCTAACCTGGCAGGATAATAAACAAGGCTCCCTCATAGGTATTCCGCCATTTCGCTAAGGCTGCGGATTCGGGGGCAATCGGTAATCTCCTCAAAGTAGCCACCACGGTCTAACAGAATGCCTCGCATACCCGCCTCATTAGCCCCCACTACATCGATCCGGTGTTGGTCCCCCACATAGATTGCCTCCGAGGACTTAACCCCAGCCTGTTTTAGCGCCTCGCGAAATATTTCAGGCTGAGGCTTGTTAAAGCCCACCTCCTGAGAGGTGACTACCACCTGAAGCAAGGCTGAGAGCCCCAGCTCCCGACAATTCGGGGTTATATCGCGGTCAACGTTAGAAATAAGCCCCAGGATTAGCCCCAGCTCCCTGAGGTGAGTTAAGGCAGGCATGACATCGTCAAAGAGCACCAGCTTAAAATTAATCTTCTGCATTTTGCCCAGTATGCCGGCGATGAGTTCCTTGGATGGCTCTATCCCCGCCTCCTTGAGCACTATTCCCTGATACTGGGCATACAGAGCCATCGTCTCCTGTTTAGACCGCTTACCTAGCGGGGAACGGGCGTGCTCCTGATAGATGAACTCGTCAGCGATGACCAGAGGACGGCGAAAAGCCTCGGGGCTGACCTCTATGCTGAAGTCCTTGAGCACCCTCGCCTGAAGCTCCTCCCGGGGCGGGTCATAGCCAACCAGGGTATTGTAGAAATCAAAAAAGACTGCTTTAATCATAGAACTCCCTTCCCAAAGCAATAAGTAAGCTAGTAACCATAGCATTCTAGCCCAATCAACGCTGGGTGTAAAGGGAGTGTACTCGTTTAATACCTTAGTGTCACCTCAACATTCTGCACCTCACCCCCTTAATCCCCCTCTCCTGGAAGGAGAGGGGGAGGAATAAAAAAAGAGAGGGCTTCGCCCCCCTCTTTAAACCCCATCCCCCTTCCCCTTAGGGGAAGGGGGATGGGGTTACCAGGTAAAACTAGCTGATAGAGATTAAACCTTGCTTTATAGCTTCTACCACTGCCTGAGTGCGAGCATTGGCATTCAGCTTGCGCAAGATTGAAGTGACATGATTTTTAACCGTTTGCTCACTGATTTTAAGGGCAAATGCAATCTGCTTGTTGAGATAGCCCTGAGCCATATAGTTAAGGATTTCCCGCTCCCTGGGGGTAACCGGCGAAATAAAGGCTTCAGCCTCCTTTCCCCAGGAGAGCTCCTGAAAGTGATGTAATACCTGCTCAGCCACTTTAGGTCGGCTAGCAAGGCTCTCATTTATCGGGTGTTCCCCGCCAGCTACCCGCTTCACCATATCGGTCAGCTGGTCAGCAGTAATTCCCTTGCTTAAATAAGCTGCGGCTTGGGCTTTAAGTGCCTGAAAGAGCTGCTTATCGTCAGGATCAGAAGTGAGTACAATTACGCCGATGTTAGGCGAGCGTTGTCTTATTCTACGAGCTAATCTTAGACCACTATCAGAGGGAGCATCAATATCTACCAGGGCTACATCAGGTAGTGAGGTTTCAATAGTTGATAACACTTCATCACCGACGTCAGCCTCACCTGAAACTTCTATCTCACCCATACTGGTCAGCGAATGCCGCACCCCCTGCCGAAACAGGGATTGCGGGCTAATTATGAATACCCTTATCTTCTCCATTCCCATATTGTGTCCCATACCCCCAGCTAATTATTGAGTGGCAACAGGAGAAATAGTTCTAGCCACAGAGAGGAAAGTTTCAACTAGATGGGGGTCAAATTGCGTGCCAGCACCTCGCTTTAGCTCTTCCAGTGCCTGCTCAAAGGACAAGGCATCACGATAAGGTCGGACTGAGGTCATAGCGGCGAAGGCATCAACTATGTTCAGAATGCGAGCTTCCAGAGGGATAGCCTCACCCTTTAGCCCTGATGGATAACCACGGCCATCATAACGTTCATGATGGTATAAAATACTGGTCAAGCAAGAAGCTAGCTGAGGAACATGGCTGATAATGTCTGCCCCGAGTTGAGGGTGAGATTTGATTATTTCCCACTCCTCAGCATTAAGCCCATCAGGTTTATTAATTATCTCATCGCTAATGCCAATCTTGCCGATATCGTGAAGCAACGCGCAGGTGCTCAGCCTAGCTATGTCTGCTGACTCCAAGTCAAGGTTTTTAGCCAAAGCTACCGCATATTCCTTCACCTTTTGCGAGTGATTATTGGCATAATGGTCTTTGGTATCCACGGCGGCAGCTAGAGCATAGATGATGCTCAACGCCCCTTTGTCCTGACGGATCTCGAGCTTGGTCGCTGGCTTAGCTAAAGGCGGTAAGATTTCTGAAATAGCCTGACTTTGGTTGCCACCACTTTGCTTAGCGCGATAAAGTGCCATATCAGCCGCCGTGATAATCTCATTTATCCGTACCCCATCGGCTGGCCAGCCGGCTAAACCAAGGCTGGCGGTAACTGGAGTGTGACCTACCTTGATTTCTGAAGCAATTCGGCTACGAGCTCGCTCCGCTACCTCATAAGCTTCTCTAATACTGGTTTGAGGCAGAAGAATAGCAAATTCGTCACCACCATAGCGAAAAGCCTCGTCAGCACTCCTTATAGCGCCCTTCATAATGCTGCCCAGTTGCCTAAGGAGCTTGTCACCGGCTAAGTGACCATAGCTATCATTGAATGCCTTAAAGGAGTCGAGGTCGAGAATGATTAGCGAGAAGGTACCACCATAACGGGAGTGGCGACCGATTTCAACCTGAATTCGCTCCTCTAGGTGGCGACGGTTCCACAGACCGGTAAGCTGGTCGATACGCGCCATCTGCTCAGCTTGAGTATAAAGTCGGGCATTTTCAATAGGCACAGCAATCCGCAAAGCCAACTGTGAAAGAAGCTGCACCTGGCTCTGACTATAGGCATTGGGACGGCGACTGGCTATGCCCAGACTGCCAATAGCCTTATCATTCACCAGCAAGGGAAGAAAAAGCAACGATTGTACCCCCTGTTTGAGGTGGTATTTGCCAGTCCAAAACCTACTTTCCTCAGTCAGGTTAGGTACAATCAAAGCTGCTTTATGGGTTACCACCCATTCTGTAGCTGTGTCTTTGAGTGGTAGCCTGTCTCCTGTCTGCCATGCTGAGCCTATCTCAGAAGTTAGGGCCAAAAGGTTGAGCTCATCCCCTTCAACCAAAACAATTGCCGCCCAATCAACATCAATTACCTTCCTTAGCTCTTTTATAAAGCTGTCATATATCTCAGTAATGTCCAAGCTGGAAGTCATAATTGCCGCCAGATGGCTAATCAGGGATAGCTCCTCCTGCCGCTGCCG
Organism: uncultured Dehalococcoidales bacterium; assembly: GCA_964652005.1. Classification (GTDB taxonomy): domain Bacteria; phylum Chloroflexota; class Dehalococcoidia; order Dehalococcoidales; family BS750m-G39; genus CAZYZL01. Next base: position 9,222 of record CAZYZL010000012.1, read on the forward strand.
AACCTCCTCATGAAGGTATCCTCTCTCTACGCTCACCGCTACCCGGCTGATAACGTCCTCTAGTAAACTAATATCTTCAAGCAAATACCTGCCCGATTGCTTCTGGCTCAGTATTAGGATACTCACCAGCCTACCTCGACTTATCACCGGCATAAATAGCTCTATCTGCGCAGCTTTGACCTCCTCCCTTTCCTGCTCCCACAGACTGTAAAATTCAGGCAGGATATCTAGATTCTGGATAGTTAGTAGCCTGGGCTTCCGGCTCAAATAGCGGACAATGGGGCTGTCCTGCTTTATTCTTAGACGTGACAAGGGATTATCTTCTCCTAGAGGCTCAACAAAGTGTGGGATGAAATCTCCGCTCCCGGCTTCAGGGAACAGCAAACATGCCCTCTGGCATTTTATAGCTTTAACAATCAATGACAGCAGTTCGCCACTAAGTTCCCTAAGGCCAAAAACGTTATGTATCCGGCTAACAAAATCTGATAGTTGCTGGCGATAATCATAGGTTTTTCGATAAAAAACCTGGTCTACTTTCTGCCGAAAAACGTCCCGCAATAGGAGAACGATTACACCAGCTAAAGCTGCCACCGCCAGTCCTATAGCCAGAGTCATTAAGCCAAAAGCAAAACCAATCCACAAATGAAGTACGAAAAGCAGAAACACATAGATACTGACGCCAGCAATGCCTAATGTCAGCCAGACTAACGCCCGGCGCAAAACCAGCCTGATGTCTACTAGCTGATGTCTGATAGTGGCATAACTCAGGATAAAGGCAATGATTATGTTGCCGTAGTGGCTAACTGGAAACTCCCTGCCCCAGGGGAGGAGAGCAGCCGAAATAAAGATAACCAGAACGAAGACACTAATGAGCAAAGAAAAGATTTGATTATACAGGACTGGATTATCTAAAGTCTTTAGCCTTTTCCAGAAAACATACACGTTCCTAGCCGCCAAGGTTAGAAGGGGAATAGCCATGAAGACAATCCCATTACCATAATCAAGATAAAGCCTGCCGCCGTTGACAGAAGTAACCCCCTCACCGATATAACCCAGTAGCACCAGAGCGATAATTGCCGCCAGTGAACCATAGGCAAAGGGAAGCCAGCGCCCCTGACCCGGGGCAAAGAAAGAAGAGATAAAGCAGTGGAGTTGAACTGCCATCCAGGTGAGCATGATAAGAAGAGCTTTAAGTAAAAGGAGATTATATTGTGGGAGGAGGTTACTGCGTAAAAAGACATCAGTCAGGCTCCACATCATGGCAGCAATTAGGAATAGGGTGAACAGTTTGTGCTGCCTCCCCCATGGGCGGCTGCTAATGGTAATAACCAACAGCGGAATATAGACAATCGTAGCAACTAAAGGGAATAAAGCATAAATATTCATATCTGAGGCAATTATGTTCCCAAATATGAAACCTGTCAAGCGAGACTAAAGTAAGTGGACTAAAAGGGGGGAGACTAAAGTACTATTGAATAGCTACAGCCTCAGCTTCAGCCCCCGCTTTCACCTCTACCGCTTCTGGCTTGGCTAGAAGCAATGAAAGCACTTTGTCTGAAGGATTAACATGAGGCGGCTTGAGATGAGCCAGGTCAGCCCCTTCAGCTTGTCTCTGAGCAGTATAGTTGGCGAACGCTCCACGAGGTAGTAAGGTAACATCTACCTTGAAATTAATCATATCGGCAAAGTCATCACGAATCAGGGACTCCGTACCTTTATCATTATCCGATATCATAATCTGTTCACGAACTGCTGTGGCTACATCGGCTTCATTAGTTGAGTAACCATCTTTCAGCTCGATGAAGAGCTTCAGCATCGGCTCGCCTGTTTTCTTATAGGCTGTCCAATCCTCATAAGCAATGCTGGTATTTTCTATCGCCTGCCAGATTGTCTTTTCTGTCAGCCGAATAAAGACGAAGTCAAGAAGGTCATCAGCCCGCCTCTCAAAAACCATTTGTGGGATATCAATACTCAGCTTGTCATTTCGTAATGAGGTTATCCTGACCATGTCTCCGGGTCTATATCTGACCAAGGCACCACCATGAAAGTTGGTGATAACTACCTCATAATTCTCCCCCGCTTTTACCTCATCAAGTAAAACAGTCCTCGGCTTATAGCTATGGTCTAGCTGCCATTTGAAATGTTCCTTCTCCGGGATAAACTCAAGGAAGTTAAGATTGGGGATAAAGGTCATACCATCACAGTCCCAGGTCTGGGTAGCTATAATGCCACCTTCAGTACCACTATAAATATCCAAGGGATACCTTCCCCAGAGCTCCTTGATTTTATCTTTGTAAACCCAGCTATCAAGGCCACTACATATAATTCCCTTTACTGACCACAGGTCTTTAGGTAGCATAGGGCGTCTGGCAAGTTTACTCTTAACCAGCCCCTTAGCCAAGCGAAATAGTACTCTAGGCTGGGACAGCAAGGGGCGAATATCTAATTTATTTGAGGACTGGCTAAACCTGTTGCCCACTGTAACTAGAACCATAGACAGACCAAAGAAGTAATCGAATCCCTGAGATAAAGCTTGCTTAAAACCAAGCTTTATCCTTTCCTCAAAAGACAGGGCTTCAGCTTCATCCAAAGGTGGTAGGAAATCTGCGGGAGTTTGCTGTTCTAGCATACTGGCCATGGCGCCTGAGATATATGGTCTCGGGGCTACAGTGTAGACAATCCTGGGACGCTCGGGAAACGAGGAGGCTTCACCCCACTCCTTGGAGCTAGACAGCATACCAATGCCACACATTATAACACTCATTTGATGAGAATATGTCGCGGACATTGGCACCCATTTACAGGGATATTCGCCAGACCTCCCCGAGGTATGCACCCAGGAAGCAGGCTTTACCGGTAATACGTCCTCCCTCTTTTCCAAAAGCTCGGGGCAATAATCAGCATAACTAGTCAGCGGCACCCGCTGCCTAAACTCCTCTACAGTCTCTGGCTTTGCCCCATTCATGAGCTTCTTGCCCAGGGCACAGTGGTTCAATAGCTCAAGTTGCTCCAGCAATAGCCGTTTCTGGATGGTCATAAATTGCTCCAGGCTGAGGTTAAGAAAGCCACAGCACATCTGCCATAGCTCTTCGTTTCTGCCCTGGCGCAAAAGCTCGACTACCTTTGGCATGTCACACTTCCCAAGCTAATTTATTAGCTTGAGAAGACTATGACACGCCTTAGCTAGCTTGGGAAGTGATTGTGTTCTAGAAGATAGTTCTATTAGCTGGGATAGTTACTGATGGAACGCTGAGGATTGATAGCGGCGTAATTAGAGGTCTTTAAGTCTTGCGGCTGGAGCTATGCAAAGCTTGCAATTTCTGGCTTAGCTCGTCAAAGGCTTTATTATCCGACTGCTTACCTACTTCCAGCCCATAGGCGATAAAGAACTCGAGGAAACTACGTAATAGCTCCTTTATTCCCTGCTGGGACTGGGCGAATTCTTCCCTGGTGACATAATTCTGCTTGCCCAAATCATGCTTGCCCGAATCCTCCTCCAACCGGCTATCAATAAGGAAGTTAATGAACTCAGAACAGCTCATGTCACCACGGTTCTCATCTATTTTCTTTATCACCTCGGCATCAACTATTAACATCCTTTTCTGTGGCATGGGAGACTCCTTCTATAAACTTACAAAAAAGATGGGTAACCTGCTTTCACCCCGTGACCTCAGGTTACCCATCAAATAACAGGTTTGGGCTATCGAAATCTACTATCACCATCCAGTCCAAGCATTTCTATTATGTTGTCTATACTTCTAAGCAACTTCAACCCTTTATCAGTCACATGATAGGTCACAACTGGGTTGCCCGCCTCCACCCTGTTAATTAAGCCCTGGCTCATAAGAAAACCGAGGTACTTCTGAATTTGAGCATAGCTCATATTGGCGCTGTACATAATCTCTGTCTTGCCAGCACCATTCTCCCCCACCCTCAACATATCAGCTATTATTTCAATATTTGACCTGCGCCAATTAACCATCATTCACTACCCAACCAGTACTTACTTCCTAGTAGCATTGTACTACCCGGCAAGAAGAATGTCAAGAGGTCAGGCAAAAGCTTTTGCCGGGAGCTAAAAAAGGTCCAGATACCAACTGAGGATTTTGCTTCCCCATAGGAGGGTAGCCATAGCTGCCAGCGACAGGAAAGGACCAAATGGGATTGCCTCTTTCCGCTTCTTTATCTTAAACAGGAGAAGAACCCCGGCTACCAGCCCGCCAAGGATTATCCCCATAAGCAAGGCGACAAATACCAGAGGGAAGCCAACAACTAAACCTATCAAGGCTGCCATCTTAACATCTCCCCACCCCATCCCCCCTCTGGAGATAAGAACCACCAGTAAAAACAGCCCTAGACCAATGCCGCCACCAATAGCCGCCTGTTTAATCTCTGGTACAATCTCTAACTGCGGTAAAAAGATGCTGATGAGCAAAGCCACTGCCATAGCCGGATAAACCACCTTATTGAGAATAAGCCCGTGCTCCAGGTCAATGACCAGAAGGACAATAAAAAGACAGCAATAAAAGAGGATGATGGCAAGCTCAATATCCAAGCCATAGTGCCAATAGGTAAAGCCAAACAGAACCCCGGTGCCAACCTCCACCCACAGTAGGCGGCGAGGAATAGATGCCTGGCAGTAGCGACAGCGACCGCGTAGCCACAAGTAGCTAAACACCGGGATAAGGTCTTTGGCTGCTAGGCGGCGCTGGCAAGCAGGGCAATGGGATGGTGGATAAACCAACGACTGCCTAGCCGGCAGGCGGTCACAGCATACATTGAGAAAGCTTGCCACCACCATCCCCAGTAAGACAAAAACAACTATTAGAAAGGCTTCCATCCGGTCTCTATTTTGGCTGCTCCGGCTGATATAGTCAATAACAACTACCCATAGTCTGAGACTTTAATGAAATTTAAATGCCATTTTTATAGATATTTAATCATGGTGTCGTAAAATGGAAGCAAACGGTAACCGGTAATGGTTGACTTTTGCCATTGGGCAAATTATACTTTCTCCAACTGGTATAAATTGTGTGGAGGTGGAGCTTGGCAAGAGTTAATAAGCACACAGACAAACCCACAGAAGCAGCCGGAACCTCACCTCCCGAAAAGGGAGAGGTAAATGAAAGGGCAACGAAACTAGTGTCTGAGATGCTAGCCGGGACGATTGTGGAGATTAAGCCCCAGCTTGATTTCGCCAGCGAACTGGGTTTCACCTACCCCGCCGTAGAGCAAACAATAGGGGTTAAGGGCAGGGAAGTGGTCCCAATTCTGGAATCCCTAGTTGATAAAGGCATACTGAGACGGGACTTCTTTGATAGGCTGCTGCGCTGTCCCCAGTGCCAGTCACTGAATCTGAGACCAAGCACCCATTGCCCTAAATGCGGCTCAGGGAGTATCCTCCGGGGGAGAGTCCTTGAGCACTTTGTCTGTAAATATGTCGGGCTGGAGGATGAGTTTGTCACCAAGGGCAGATATGTATGCCCCAAGTGCAAGGTAGAACTACGCTCTATTGGCAGCGACTACCAGAGCCTGGGGCTGCTGCGCAAGTGCCGGGACTGCGATGAGATATTTAACGTACCGCTAATAAGATGGCACTGCCTGAAGTGCTCCTCGCTTACCGCTGAGGATAAGGTCATTGAGGCAAATATCTACTCCTACAGCTTTGACGAGGCAAAGCGGAGCTGGCTTGAGTTTGAGCTCAAACCCAAGCTCCAGCTCATGGAGTTTTTGAGGCGGCGGGGCTATGAAGTAACCGAGAATGCCAAGATGAAGGGCAGGTCCGGGGCTGAGCATGACATTGATATACTGGCTACCCTGGATGACGGCATCATTACCCACAATATCGTCATCGGGGTTAAAGCCGCCGGTGCCGAGATAGAACTGCGGGAGATTTTTGACTTTGATGATAAAGCCTATGACATTGGCATTCATGACAAAATCCTGGTCGTCCTCCCCGCCCTGCGCCGGGAAGCGGAGAAGTTTGCCAGCCAGCAGCGGATAAAGGTGCTTGAAGTCAAAGACCTGGAGACGATGCTGGGTAGCGGTGCCCTCTTGCTCGGCGAGGAGACAAAGAAAGAGCCGTTTGCATTCCATTCCAAATCACAGCTCATAGCCTATCTCAAGCGGCGGGGCTATGAGGTAAAGGAAAACGCTGTCATGCAAGGCAAGTCCGGTGCCGACCATACTATAGACATCCTGGCGACCAAGGATGACGGTATTATCGTCTACCACATTGCCATCGGGGTTGAGGTAGGCGAGGAGCCGGTGGAGCTGGACAAGGTGTTTGACTTTGATGACAAGGCGTATGATATAGGCATCCTGGATAAAGCTATCGTCGCTGTGCCCGGACTGACCCATGAAGCCAAGCAGTTCGCCCAGCGCCAGAGAATCAGGGTCTTTGAGGTCAAGGAACTGGAGCCGTCCCGCCGAGGGTAGCCATATATTACTATTACTAATGGACTACTAATGGGCTATTGACTCTAAATAAAACTGTGTTAAACTAGACTTAACTGACATGAGTTGACCAGAATACATAAAACAGAAAGGAGGTAAAAAATGGGGAGGTTTATGAAA
>CAZYZL010000013.1:0-12528 GCA_964652005.1 uncultured Dehalococcoidales bacterium
GTTTAATACTTTGAGCTTTTCTAACTATCTAGTATAATAATATAGGACGACATCGGGTGAGTTAAATGGGTGATATCAAGAGCGCCCTTGAGATAGCTAGGGAAAAGGTGGAAAAACTAGGCGAAGTGACCGAAGAGGAGCGCCTAAGATGGAAATATGTCCCTGAAGGGCAAAAGCTGGCGGCTAGATACCTAAAGCAAAACCTGAATTTGGTCGCTGAACTGAGCCATTACGAGGAGAAGGTAATCAGGTATATCAAAGAGGGGGCTACTGATATACTAATCAGGAATATCAACCTGCCCAAGAACGACCTTATCAGGAAAAATAATAAAAAGGCGATGGACAGCTTAAAGACCCTGAAGAGCGATAAAGTAGGTGTGGAAAATATCTATAGTAAGATGAGGAACATCTTTAATCACTATCTGGAGCAGGGTGAGCAGCAGCGAAAGCAGGCTTATGCGAGATTAAAGGTTGAGTTTGAAGCCAAGGTTCAACAGGCAATCCAGCAGCAGTTAGGCCCGGTGATGGGGATTAAGATAGATGTGGAAAGACAGCCACAGTTCCAGGAAGAGTGGCACAGACTACAGAACCACTTAGATTCTCAGTACATCAAGCTCCTGGACGAATATAAGCAGGAGCTATTAGCCATAGCCTAGACTATAATGACCGAGTGTGAAGGACAGCCAATGGATATTGATGATGAAAGGATTAGAGAAGCAGTTAGGCACGCTGAGATACTAAGACCGCCCAAGCAGAGCCTGGCTACCTTCGGCACGACCAATATACACTACTACCTGGTTACTGAGCCGGCTTACTCCGAGCTGGTGAAGGGTACTAAAGAGACAGTGGTTAGAGAAGGTAAGGTAATTGCTGAAAGACCAAGAATTGTAACGCCCTACTACCTTTCCAGGCTTGAAGGATTTAGCTCAGAGGCTAAAAGATACTTTGATATGCTAATCAACACCCACGGTCCTAATGCCCCCGGCCTGTTTTACACCTACAAAAACGAGCCTAAGGAGCTCACCATTGTGTCGGATAATCTACTCTCAGTAGTAGATAAGCTAAATGATGACATTGATAAGCGTGGCGACCCACTAACCTCTATTATAAGAGGGCAGGACGAGCTTTGGGATGTAGCATTGATGAAGTTTATCTATGAAATGACCCGGAGTTCCCTATCGGATAACCTATTGCAACTGGGAACCAGAGGACTTTTAGATATAGACTCTAGGGGTATCCCAACTGATGCTAGGGTAAGGATTGAGAAACTGTTTCAACTGGCTTTACAGGGTGAAATTGAGCCCAGGGAGTTGAAGGAGGAGCTCGACCGCTGGGGTGTGTTTGACGAGTATGAGGACAGGTTCTTCGCCATTTTTAAAAGGGGGCATTGGTAAGTCAAAGCCATAGATAGAAAGAAAGGGCATCATATGGATTATAGGCAGGTAATAATCCGACCGCCAAGCGAGGCTAACAGTCTTTTACTTCCAGTAACCTTCGGTTGCTCTCACAATAAGTGTACCTTTTGCGGCACCTATCCTGGGGTTAAGTTCAGGATAAGACGTCTTGAGGATATCAAGCGGGATATTGATAACGTAGCTCAGAATTATAGCTGGAGCCTGAGGCGGGTATTCCTGGAAGAGGGAGACGCCCTGATTTGTCCTCAGCATAGACTGGTAGCGGTGCTAAAATATCTGAATGAGAAGTTCCCCTACCTGGATAGGATTGGCACCTACGCCACCCCCCAGTCTGCCCTGATAAAGAGCATTGATGAACTCAAGGAATTAAACCGGCTTGGGCTTAAGATTGCCTACATGGGCGTGGAGACGGGAGATGAGGAACTGCTAAAAAAGGTCAACAAGGGGGTCAACTATGACCAGATGGTGAAGGCAGGGAGAAAGCTAAAACAGGCCGGGATAACCCTTTCGGCTACGGTAATACTGGGCCTGGGTGGCGTTGAAGGCAGTGAGAACCACGCCTTAAAGACAGCCAAGATACTCTCCGAGATTGACCCCGATTTCGCCGGTGCTCTAACTATACTGCTTGTCTCCGGCACCCCCCTGCATAAGGGCTGGGAGGAGGGCAGATTCTCGCTTATCTCACCATTTCAGTCATTAGAGGAGCTGAAGCTGATAATACAAAACTCCCATTTTACCAACTGCTTCTTTACCGCCAATCACGCTTCCAACTACCTGCCGATTAAGGCACGGTTACCCAAGGAAAAGGCGGAGGTAATCAGGCTCATCGACGATGTCTTAACTAAGAGGGACATGTCCCGGCTTCGCCCTGAGTTTACCCGGGCGTTATAAAAGGTAAATAAAGAGCTAGAAGAGATGAGGAAAGGCAGTTAGAGGATTTGGCGTGAATATTTCAGTAATTGAAGCTAGAGATATCCCCGAGGCATGGTTTCTCTGTCTGCGCAAGACCCTGACCGAGGGATATGAATATGAGATTGACCGGGGGAGCTATGCTGGTCAGCGTCGGAAAGAGCTTGACTTTGTCGTTGTCCAGGTCAGGAATCCGGGAACGAGGCCATTAATACCAGATGTGCCCCAGGGGGTGCCGCCACCCACCTCTATGGAATATGTGGAAAGCTATCTCCCCTACCTTATGACCGCCCATAAAGGCGAAGGTGAGCAGTACACCTATGGCCAGTATCTGGAAAAGCAGATACCCCAGGTAATCAAGATGTATAAGGAGGACGGCTATAATACCAATCAGGCTTTTATGGCCGTGGGCGATGACCAATCTATATTCCTTTCCGACCCCCCATGTTTGAGGGGGATAGATACCAGAATCCATGACCAAAAACTTCATTTTTTCGTCTATTTCAGGTCTTGGGACTTGTGGGCTGGCTTCCCGTCAAACCTGGCAGCCATTCAGCTTCTCAAGGAGTATATGGCAAGTGAGATAAGGGTTGATGATGGAGAGTTGCTTGCCATGAGCAAAGGGCTGCACCTCTATGAATATTCTTGGGAGCTAGCTAGAATTACGGCAGGAATGGTTAGATGAAGGACACAGTATCAAAGGAAGTATTGACCAAGTTCCCCAATTATATTCGGGGGGTGGTTGTTGCCGGGGGGGTTAACAACCGCGGCGAGAATCAAAAGCTGCTCCAGTTATTACGTAAGGTGGAGCAGGATGCTGTCCGGGATGAGTCGTTACAGGATATTAAGAACCATCCCAGGATAGCCTGCTGGCGGCAGGCTTACTCCGATTTTGGAGCCAACCCGAATAAGTTTTACTCTTCAATTGAGTCGCTGGGCAGGCGTGCCCGGCGGGGTGACCAGCTGTCCTATATTAATACTCTGGTAGCCCTGTTTAACTACTTTTCCCTCAAGCATATGGTGCCCAGTGGCGGTGATGACCTGGATAGGGTTGATGGCAACCTTTGTCTCACCTTAACTAAGGGCAATGAGCCCTTTACCCCGCTGAACTCGGATATGGTTGAGTATCCAGACCCCGGCGAGGTAGTTTATGTTGACGATAACAAGGTAATGTGCCGGCGCTGGAACTGGAGACAGGGCGACCAGACCAAGATTACCCCGGCGACAACCAATGTGGCGATAAATGTCGACTGCCTACCACCAGTGTCAAAAGATGAAGCCAAGGCGATAACCAAGGAGCTGGCTGATTTAGTTCACGAGTTCTGTGGTGGCAAGGTAAAATATTTTTTGCTTGATGCTATTCAGAGCGAGGTTGAGATATAACTAGTCCTCGACCTTGCCTTCTTTTATACCTATGCTACCTCTATGCCAAACGCTTATTAGATTGTTTATTAACCTCACCCCCTTTATCCCCCTCTCCTAGAAGGAGAGGGGGAGGAGAAAAAAAGAGGGGCTAACGCTCCTCTTAGATGCTCCGTTAAGTTAATCTCATTCAAAGGGGAAAAGAGAAATAGAGAGGGGCGTTAGCCCTCACCACCCTATAGGGCGTAAAGAGGGGCGAAGCCCCTCTTACAAAACACTCCCCCTTCTCTTACCAAGGGAAGGGGGGAGGGGGATAGGTTGCTAAACAATCTTTAACATCTCAGCATAATCGCCAAACGGAGGATTAGCCGTGAACCAGATTGATTCAGTCGCAGATATGGTTGTTCAATCAAAAAAGCTGGTGGTCTTTACGGGGGCAGGTATCAGCACTGAGTCGGGCGTTTCTGATTTCCGCAGCCCGGGAGGAATTTGGAGCAGGTTTGACCCCAGTGAGCTTAACTTTCAGAGTTTTATGGCTAGCGAGGCAGGCAGAGAGAAGTACTGGGAATTCTCTAAATCGCTCTGGCCTACCATAGTGGATGCTAAGCCCAACCCCGGTCACTATGCCATTGCTGAACTGCACCGCCTGGGCAAATTAGATTGTGTCATCACCCAGAACATTGATAATTTACATCAAAAATCCGGGGTTCCTGAGGAAAAGGTGATTGAGCTACATGGGACATTAAAATGGGTCACCTGCCTTGAATGCGGGCAAAGATACCCCAGGGAGGAAATCCAGGCTAGACTTGACTCCGGAATAAAGGTTCCACGGTGTGATAGCTGTAGCGGCATTATGAAGCCAGCTACTGTTGCCTTTGGTCAGCCCATGCCGGAGCGGGAAACTCGCCAAGCAGAAATCAGGGCTGCCGCCTGTGACCTGTTCCTGGTCGCCGGCTCATCGCTGGTAGTCTACCCCGCCGCCCAGATGCCGTTAATCGCTAAAGATAGCGGCGCCAAATTGGTTATCATTAACCTGACGCCAACATCTCACGACCGCTATGCTGATATTGTAATCAATGAAAAGACCGGTCCAGTCCTATCTCAAATAGTTGACCAACTAAAGGCAAAATTGAGTTGAGACTGAAATTGATTGTCACCAGCCTATTGTTACTTTGCTTATTTAACGGGGGCTGCTCTCCAGCCCGGGGCTTTGATTACCAGTTAGGCTCCATAGTCAAGCCATACCGCTTCAGTGTGGCAAAATGGGAGTTCAAGGCGATACCTCACGAGGCTAAACAATGGCTTTTCCATAGGGAAAATGACCAAACAAATACGGTGCTGGAGTATTTCTCCCTGGTTGAGCAAATAAAAGGCTTGGAATCGGAAATGGCAGCCATTAACGCTGGTAATAAACAAGGCGATTTAGCCTCACTTGAAGCTGAACTAGACAGGCTAGAAGAACAAAGAGTGGCTCTAGCCGATAAGGTAGAGAGGATAATAGCCAGCCAGATAAAGGAAGCCTTGTCTGAGGAGAGTATCTTCAATCCAATGGATAAATATATAAGGCTAAGGGTTGGCTTCCCGCCACTAGGTTTTAAGCTGGAGAAGCCACCTCACCTGTTTGTGGTTTCACCTAGAGACAGGATAGAGAGCATGAGAGAGATTACCCTAAAGCAGAACCTTAGCCTGGAGGAAATGAAGAGCATTGAAGCCAGGGTTGACAAACTGGGTGTCTCTTCGCTGGTGGTGGAGCCTGGGGGGCTGGGGGCAACCTACCCCACCTTTGTGGCTAATAACGTCGACCTGCGGTTTACCATCAACACTGCCACCGAGGAATGGCTGCACCAGTACCTAGCCTTTAAGCCGTTAGGTTTCTTATACCTGCTGGACCTAACCGGCACATCCAGAAACTACGAAATTGCCATAATAAATGAAACCCTGGCTAGCATGGTGAGCAAGGAAATTGGCGCTATTGTCTGCCAAAAATACTACCCCGACTATAAAGATAGCGCCGAGCAAGAAGAGAAAGCCGAGTCAGAGTTTAACTTTAACCGAGAGATGAGAGAGATAAGAAGAGCAGTTGATAACTACCTAGCCCGGGGAGAAATCACCCAGGCTGAGGAATTTATGGAACAGAAACGGCAATATCTGGTGTCAATGGGCTATCAAATCAGGAAGTTAAACCAAGCCTATTTTGCCTTTTACGGGACTTATGCTGATAGTCCCACCTCCATCAGTCCCATCGGCGTTGAGCTAAAAAAGCTGAGAGAGCAGAGTGCCTCGTTGAAGGACTTTCTAGACACAGTTGCCACCATGACCAGTCGAGAGGACCTAAGGACAAGTATCAAATAAGAGCCAATTAGTATGCCCGTCTTCTCACCAGTAAGAAAATAATTAACCCCACCCCAACAATTCCACCTATCACCTCCCAGAGCACCAACCAATTGATTGGCTTGGCTGGCGATGGCGCTTCATTACCGGGGGGAGTAGCCTCAGGTGACAAGTTAGCTGCTGTCGGCGGCGCGACTTCTTCAGGTGTCGAGTTAACTACTGTCTGTGGGGTGGTAGCTTCAGATGCCGCCGCTACCCTCACCGAGTCCCCTGCCCATGTTGCCTTTATCTCCTTTGCTGCAGTATCACTAAGCACTTCGTTGGATAGACTAATACTGCTGCCACCAGTGCCAATGACATGGAAGTGTAGTACCGCCAGATAGCCGGAGCCGCTTACCCCAGCTAAGCCAGGAACATTCTGAATCACCCTCCACGTTCCTGAGCTAATCTGGTTGCAGATGTCAACCGGTATCGTGGTTGACCCGATGAGCCCCGAGGTTACGCTATCCAGCCTAAGTACCGAGGCATTAAAGGACACATCATACTGGCAGGCATCAAAGTTCGCCACCCCACTGATATTGACATTAGCCGTAAAGTCGCTGCCAGGCGCCGTCGTATCAGGGGCACTGATGCTAACGGTAACCTCTGGTTCCGCCGCCACTGGTACCACTGCCCCACCACTCAGAAGCAGTGCCATAATAGCTATTATGCCCAGAGTTTTCATTATTCTTCTCGTTGTCATAATCCTTACATCGCCATTTCCCCCTCCCTTTAGAGGGGGAACTAGGTTTTAACATAGACTTTCGCTCCTCTAGACCCCTTGGGTCTGTTCATCTTTTTTAGCTCCTCTTAATTATGGAGTGACAATTATTATCTCCACCTTGGTAATGTCCAGGGCGTTGACGTTGCCATCTTGATTGGCATCAGCCCCAGGAGTTTCAGGATCCAGCAGTGCGATAATCCTCTCCACCTTGGTGATATCAAGGGCGTTGACGTTCCCATCACCGTTGGCATCACCTGGTAGCACCACTGTCTCCACCTGAGTCGTTACCCCAGCTGACGAACCAGTAATGGTCGGCTGATACATCAGCAGGCACTCAGCCCCTCTTACGTTTATCTGCCCCAGGGTTGCCTGCGGGGCTGTCATACTGTAGCTTATGGCAACAGTTTCATTAGCCTCCACGCTCTGCAAGGCAAAGGTAACCCGGTCCCCCGAGACCTCATAGGCAATACCAGCGGTGATGGAGCTGGTGTCCAGGGTGAAGCCGCCAGGGATATAGTCATTGATGATTACATACCCGACATCAGCTGAGGGAGTAAAGTTCAAGGTCACCGTACCCTGACCTCCAGGCTCAATAACCGGGGTTATGCTCTTGGTAAGGGTAAGGGTTGGGTCAGTTCTCACGGCGAGCCGGGGAACAAAGTAATCAAGGCTTATCTCATAGGTCACCTTGCCACTGCCGGTGGAGGTGAAGTCAAAGGAGTTAGTGCCGGTAGCATTCAGATAACTGGTAACATTAATGGTGGTGGAGCTGGGCGACGTTCCCTCAAAGTGTTGGGTAGGCAGTGCTGTGCCATTGACACTTATATTCACGTCAATGTTGAGAGTCCCTGGCATTACACCAAGCTGGTTAAACATCCACACCGCACTGGCACCATCCTTGGTGCTGCCATGGAGCCAGGTGCTGCTATTTACCAGCATCCAGTTGAGGGCCTCTGCCACCTCAGCATCGGTATTGCTGCTGCCGGTCATCAGCAGTGCCACCACGGCAAAAGAGGTTGTCTCCGGAATATGGGCAAACCAGTGGTATATACTTTGCAGGCTGGACTGCCAGTAGCGGGTGGCAGGTGCCGGAGAAGGTTGAGGATTTGATTCACTTATTAGCGAGGTCCGAGCACTCTGGATATAGCCTTCACTAGAAGCCACCCCCGCCTTTCTCAGGGCAACGATGGTCAACCCGGTGACGAAGGAATCACTGGCTCCATCGTCAGCCGCCCTGCCCCAGCCGCCGTCACTATTCTGGGCTGACTGTAGCCAGCTAATGGCATTGGTTATGGCACCACTCAATCCTGATGGCGCATAACCAAGTGTATTTGCCTCAGCCAGGGTGTATAGTATGTAGGCGGTCAGCGGTACTGCGTCCTGAATATAATCAGGCGAGACACCGTCCCAGTGACCGTCGGCCTGCTGATTGGCAATTAGCCACTCCAAGCCCCGCGTGACATAGGTATTAAAATCCCTACCATCATCGCTCAGCGGAATGGTGATGCTATAGGTATTTGCCCAATCCCTGGTCTGAAGCAGAGCTTGCAGCGCATAGCAGGTAAAGAACGGGGTAGAGCTATAGCTGTAATACCAGCCCCACCCCTTGTCATTATGCTGCAGGTCGATAACATCAAGGGAGCCACTAACTATATCCTGCCTCAGTGTATTGTCCAGAGTATCGGTCAGCCTGTCGGCGTTGGTCAGGTAGTGATAGATATTAACATCGCCGAGCAGGATGCTGCCCCTCTGCTCTATACAGCCGTAGGGATAGGCGACGAGCCATTCCACCTCGTCGATAAACACCAACTCTATTGACGGGTGAAGGGTGACACTGCCCTCGGCACAAGCTGCATCTGAGGGCAGGTCCAGGCTCTTGCTGTTGGAGTCAGCATCAATCAGTACCGCGGTTTCGCTCTGGCTCTGGGATACAGTATTGACTGGTTGAATGGTGATGCTGGCTGAGTCGTCATCTAACAGGCTACTTATCGACTCAACAGCGCTTACACTGATAGTCTTGGTCCCGGTAGCACCACTGGCAACCACTGCTACCCAGGAAACAGTGGCTGTTCCGCCACCGGATACGTCTACTATTTGTTCCAGTGGTTCCGAATCAGGAGCCAGGCTCAGCCCCGAGGGCAAGGTTAAGGTAACCGTTATCGCTTTCTGCTCGGCGAAGTAGCTGGTGACATTAGCTGAAATGGATGCCCGGTCGCCCTGAACTGCCTTGTCCGGCGCACTCAGGCTGACATGAACTCCACCGGCATGGAACTGGTTGGAGACTGTCTTAAGGGTAGCTAGGTCATCAGGGGCAGCCAGACCGTAGTAAAATTCCTGCTCCCCCCCCGCCGATATGCTTGTCTGCCAGGAGAAAGCGGTGACGATATCACCGGTGGTGATGGTCTGCCCATCTATAATTACCCGGTACGGAGGCTCTTCACCGTAATACTGGGCTACATAGAAATCGGTTACATCCTCCGGGGTCTTCATCAGCATACCAAAATGATAATCTTGGCTGGCATCCCGCTGATAAATCCAGTTATCCACGAACTGGCTTGAGGTATACTGTGTCTCCACATGAACCCGGGTATCTTCTGCAGCCAGCGGCACCATGGCGTAGTCATTGGGGTAGTCATACAAGTCCATATCTATATACTCGTAGAACTCAATGTTACTTAAAGCCTCACTGCCCTGGTTCTTGATTACCACCCGACAGGTGACAAACTTTTCATTGGCTTTGAGTGAAGTGTATCTCTCCCAGACTATAGCCTGACCGCCAACCGTGCCGGTGCCACTCTCCTTGATTACCCCCTCCACGGGACCATAATTGGTAATCTCGGTGGTATAACCAGAACAGTAGTCAAAACTGACCGCAGCCGTACTTGCTCCGAAGGGTGAAAAGATGGCACAGTCCTCATCATAGACGTGCAAGTTTTCCGGCTGTATCGCCTTTAAATCTTTTTCTCCGGCTTCCTTCTGAGCTGCCTTCTCGGCAAGGAGGGCGTCCATCCTCTCTACCTCAGCCATACTCAGCGAACCAGGGCTGCCGCCAAACCACTCAATACCCTCGGCACCATAAAAGACTATCCTTATTATGCCGTTGTCCATGTAGAAATTGTCACCCGACTGGGTAACGGTTACCCCCTCAGCCGGGGAGAGTATAGCACTAAGAAACTCGTCCCACTGGGTATCGGTAGTGAACAAGACACTGGTCTCATAGTCAGAGAAGTAATCCCCCACAGTTTCAGGGTAGTAGATGGATAGCCCATGGGAATTGGCCAGGGATGCAGTATGCCCCTCGGCAATAACAGCATTATCTACCGCCGTCATCACCGAACTGGCGGCATCTCTGACTGCCTGGCTGATGCTTGTATTCTGGTTTACCAATTGGGCAAAGTGGTAGAGGTCAATATAGTAGTCATAGTAGTATTCCTGGGCTTGACTTCTGGCGGTACTAATGGCACTCCAATCACCAGTGGCACTAATCATGGCTTGAGCAAAGCTGTCAATAGCAGTTGCCAGCTCATCAACCAGTCCTAGTTTCGCCGCCGACTGGGTTATGCCCAAGCTCGAGCTGTAGGAGCTTATGTAGTCATTGACTATCTGGGTAGCCAGTGCCGAGGGTGTCATTGCTGGGTTGGCAGTCAGGGCAGTCAGGATAGCGGCATAATCCCAGCCATCACCGGGCTCAGTTTCCTCCGAGCCTACGGCTATATCCGCCAAGGGACGGCTGGCACTCCCCATCACCTGATAGGCTACTTCCACCATCTGCATCAGACAGGCATCAAAGCCAATAATATCCAGCACTTCCCCGGTGGTGGTGTTAGCCGCAGTCAGGGCACTCCTCAGCTCAGTCATGGTTAACTCATCATTAGCCTGGTCATCAATGCAGATAGACTTTATGGCATTGGTGGCATTTCTCTCCCTCCAGCCGCTGCCATGATTCCACAGCACCAGGGCATAATGCTGGGCCGGGTAGTTGGCGATAGCCCACTCAATGAAGCCCTGCAGTGTCGCCGGAGCGCCCATGTTTACCTCTCCCAGGTCAGCAATCACCGAGGAGTTAATGAGCGCCGCATCAGCATCGTGGGTTACATAGAACCTCTTAGCGCCAGTCCAGTTTCCGTTGCTGGTGTCATCGTCCCAGTCCCGCACAGCGCGGTCCATCTGAACCACAATTTTGACCCGGTCGGTAGAGCCAGCGACCTCCATCTCGTTCAAATCATCTATGCCAGCACTCTCCAGGTTATTATCGGCATCAAGGTAAACCATAAACAGCCAGTCCGCCTCATAGCTAGAGGCACTAGCGGCTATCGCTGCCTGGATATTCAGTAGACCATATCCGTCTATATTGTTGTTGGCGACCACAGAAGTAGCCGTTGACTGGAGCAGGTTTCTAACCGCCGCTGGCTGCCCTTTTAGCTCAGGCTTGGCTTCAAGCAGTAGTGCGGTGGCTCCGGCAGCAATGGGACAAGCCATGCTCGTTCCCTGCATCACATAGTAATCCGCCGGACCTGAGCCATTCAGGTTCAAGCCATCGTTGTCAATAATGCTTGGGTCATAGTCAGCATTACCCAAAGTGTAGACATCTGTATCCCTAACTGAGATGATGGCGCTGCCCGGAGCAACTATGTTTGGCTTCTGTGGCGCTCCGCTATCCACCCTCGGTCCGCGGCTACTAAAGGAGGTCATGGTGTTTACTGTTTCGTCAGGGTTAATATAGTGATAGACACCTCCCTCATAAGCAGTCCAGTTCTTTCTGGTGGTATAAGCGCCAACGGCTATAGCTTTCTCCGCATCTGCCGGTGAGGCCAAGGTGTAAAACGGGTCAGGGTTCTGGAATTTTACCGAAGCCCCGCTCTCGGTAACGCCCTCAAAGTAGATGTGGAAGAACTGATTAGTGTCTGAATTGTTGGTGACTTTCAGATAGTAGGTTGGGTTTCCCCACGGCAGGGGAGAATACCAGCCAGCTTCAGGACCATAGCCGGAAAGCTCATGCTCGGTGCCCTTCCAGCTCTCCTCTTGGGCACTTGCCCAGGTGTCTGCCAACGCCGTCTGGTCAGACCGGTAGTATCCCAGAACCAGGTCATTATTATTTGCCAGACCATCATACCAGACCAGGTTAAAGCCAAGCCCAACATTTGCCCCATTGGAGCCGGTAACATTGACCTGGATGAAGCCGGTGGTGCTGTTGGCGTTCACCGTGCCTGAATAATGCTCGTCATCATTGGCTTCATTTCCCGCTGAGATAAAGACTATGGCTCCCTTACTAAAGGCGTAGTCCACAGCCTGGGAAGTTTCCCTGGTTCCATCATGGTAAGAATCCCAGCCGCCATAACTCATGGTTATAATGTCAGCGTCATAGGTGTCTACTGCCGCCTTAATGGCATTAACCATGGCATCAAGCGAGGCATCACTTGTGGCGTCCTTGCCAATCTTAAGGAATATAAGGTCAGCGCCCGGCGCCATCCCTTTATACTGGTTGGCAGCTCCGGCTGATTGTGTTCCCCGCCCCAGGGCAGAGCCGGTGACATGGGTGCCATGACCACTCACGGTATTGGCAATGGTGTTATCCAGCGCCGGCCAGTCTGAGTAGTCTTTACTAGCCACCGGCGCCGGGATATCAGGGTGGGTGGTATCCAGTCCAGAATCAAGCACCGCTATCCTGACCCCGGTGCCATCATAGCCCAAGTTCCATGCATCATCAGCGTTTATCTTTATTGCTGCCAGGTCATTCTGGGGCTCAAG
>CAZYZL010000013.1:12628-15578 GCA_964652005.1 uncultured Dehalococcoidales bacterium
TCCATGCATCATCAGCGTTTATCTTTATTGCTGCCAGGTCATTCTGGGGCTCAAGGAGCTGCTCTGCAGTATCTAGCTGGACAACGTAATCCTTGCCCGCCAGCTCATCAAGCTTGTTTACAGGCATGTCAGCCACTATGAATCCAGTGGGATACTCATCCACCGGAGGTATCCAGGAATCGGGATATGGGATAATGCCCATCGCCTGTAGCTCATCTATCTGCGATGGTGTCGGCTCTTGGGCAAGGTGGATAAATATTCTCTGCATGCCCAGGTTTTCTGTTTTCATGCCCCTGGCCTCCATCATACCCAGCTCATCGGCTGTTGGCGGGACTTGCTGACAGCGCACCTTGGCACTAACCTGTAACTTAAGCAGAGCGGCGACCTTTAAACCAGGCTCAGCTGCCTGAGGTGAAATCGCCCGGCTACTAGTTACAGGTGATGGCAAGGAAACTGCCTGGACACCGGGCATACTGCTGAAGGTAAGTAACAGTAAAACGAAAATTGTGCCGATAATCTTTGCTGTTTTTTTCACCGTAGCCTCCTTGAATTAGTGTGGACAGGTGGCACTCAATATAGCACAAAAAATGCCTTTTGTCAAGTAAGCGGGCTGACAGGTGGCGAGGCACCTATTCTGCTTGGGGCTCAAGCACCTGCTCGGCGGTATCAAGCCACACTACATAGTCTTTGCTCGCCAGTTCATCAAGTTTATCTATGGGCATGTCAGCTATCAGGAATCCAGCGAGATGCCCAGCAGCAGCCGGTATCCAGGAATCGGGATATGGGGTAATGCCCATCGCCTGTAGCTCATCTATTTGCGATGGCGTCGGCTCCTGGGCAAGGTGGATAAATATCCTCTGCATATCCAGATTTTCTGTCCTCATCCCCATTGCCTTCATCTGCTCCAGTCTATCCGCTGTCGGGGCAGCGAGTTGTTTCTCCCTCAAACCTATTTGAAGGAGAAGCAGGGCGCTGGCCTTCGTTGCTTTTATCTCCACTTCCTGAGCATATAAATATGGCTCACCGTCTTTGGTTATCCTGACGAGTCCGGTAACCTTTATTGAGCGCCCGACATCACCCAGAGGATCAAGTCCAGCCGGTTTTCCCGTAACATAGAGCCAGCCGGTAGCATCCTGCACCAGCCAGTCGCTGCGGGTTACTGGCGGGCTGCCAAAGCCTGCTTTCCACCCCTCATACTCCCCCTCAATCGTAACTGCTTTCCCCTCGTAGGCACTAGGGGTCGCCCTTATATCCCCGATGGTAGCTTCGGTGGGCAGGGGTGGTGAAGGCGGAGCTTGCTGACAGGCAACCATTAACAGGATAGCCAGAAAAGCAGCCGATAAGATTAGCTTACCGGTTAACGGCCTATCCATTGCTCTCTATTTCCTGCTTGCGCTTCGTCGTTGGGCATATTTTCCCTAGCAATTAAAAACCGCCGGTGTAGGCTGAGCTTAATCTGCCCAAGTATTTAGTACGCCTTTCTCCTAGCTACTAAGGAGATAATTATCCCAACCAGAATCACCCCACCTATTACTCCCCATAAAACAGGCCAGTTGCCAGGCTCGGTTGGTGCTGACGATGGCGCTGGTGGTGCCGGGGGTGCTGGAGGTGCTGGTGGTGCTGGCGGCGCTAGCTCAGGCGCTGGTTCAGGTGCCGGTTCAGGTGCCGGTGGTGCTGGTGGTGCTGGTGGCGCTGGCGGTGGGGCTTCGGTTGTCTCTGGTGGCGTACCTTCTATTGTTGCGGTCACATCTAATTCTGTTACCTCACCGCTATGCCACACAGCCGTCTGCCCGGTAGGAACACCGTTAACATAGAAAGTTAGGGCAGTTCCTTCAGCTACATTGCCTTGGACAACGAGCTTTGGCTCCAGCGGATCCGAGCTACCATACTTACCTTCAACAGTAGTTACTATAGGGTTGTTGCCAACACCCGTCAGAACCCCCTCTCCCCTTGCCTCCACTTGAGTCCCCGCTGGCGCCGGGCTACCATTTATCTTCACTGCGCCATAGAAGGCGTGGGGCAGTGCTGGGATTGCTTGGGCGTAAACCGGGGGAGCAAAAATGGTTAGGGCTAATAGCACAGCCAGAAACATGAAGGCAATCGTCTTTGTTTTCATCTTTCCTCCTTTCTCAAATTTTGTTATTTTTGCTTTCAACTGTTCCCTCCTTTCTATTGATATATTTGCGGGTTATAAACTTTACCCTCTTATTAATCAAGTGATGGCTGTATTGGAGTAATAGTAAACCCAGCCAGGGTACAGCCATTCTGCATATAAATCCAGTAGCCCTCACCCACCAGCATATCCTCATCGGTGTAGCTCTGACCGGAAGAATAGGTCCAGTCCGAGCTGTTCATCGATGGGCTAATAACCTGAGAGTAACCGGGTAGGTTAGTTGATGTGTTGGCTACTGATTGCACCGCATCATCTACATGCTTAGTCTCCAGGTTAGCCAGACCTATCAGGTTCCACCCGTCATATAAAGCCTTGGTCGGCGTGGATAGGTCAGTGGCGTTGTACTTCAGCACCACGCTGTCAGCAGTGTTCATCTTAATGTAAATAGCGTCGCACGGCTCCAGCTCATAGCCAGTGGTTACCTGCTCCCAGTAAGTGCCATCGGCGTCAGCATCATTGGTGTCATACCAGTAAGCGATGGTCATCTTGGCTGAGTCCACTGCCTCATCAATGGTGTCGCATGAAGCGTCAAGAATTATTGGCGTTGACAGGGTGTTCCAACCAACACTCAGACTTATCGCCCGGGAATAGTAGGCAGCATTATCAGCAATAACATCAGCTTTGGGCTTATACAGCCACTCATAATAGGTAACCCGGTCGGTAATATTATCGCCACTGCCGCCCGGGTTGGATACATCAACACTAGCGCCGGTAGCCGCAGTGTAGGTTGGTCCCGAGGCGTTGCCCCACCAGTTATACTTGGTATTTACTGTTGAT
>CAZYZL010000014.1:0-14826 GCA_964652005.1 uncultured Dehalococcoidales bacterium
GAGTAGGGGTAGGGGTTGGTGTTGGCGTTGGTGCAGGACAGGCTACTACAAGCGGCACTACCAACATCAAGACTAGACAGACACTGCCTAGCAACATCAATAGTTTTTTTCTCGTCATTTCAATCTCCTTAAAGAATTTAGTCACCCGATGTTTTCTAACTACCGCATTTCTCACCCCCCCTTCCGGAATTTGTGCCCAATACAACCAAAGGGCTCAAGCGTACACCCTTAGCTTGTATTATACTTATGTTTTTGAGCTCTGCATTCCTACCATTATTCTATTATTATAACACACCCTGTCAAGGTGTCTTACCATCAAATTTTGGAAAAGCTAAACTATACAGGTACCAGGAGGCCACCTGTCTAGCTCTTTCTTGCAAAAGACCGCGGCTAAAGGAGTCCACGTATTGACATCCCTCTTGGGTTGTGATATATTTTTGCCTGTTGACATCCCTTTTGGGCTGTGATATATTTTTGCCTAAGGAAGGTTCCAGGAGCAAATCCCTGTGAGCCTCCCAGGGAGAGTTTGCTTTTTAACATGCTATCAAAATTTTGGAAAAACTAAACTATTACTGAAAGACAAGGGGGTGATAGATGCGATAGTTAGATTGAATATGTTGTTGACTAATTCTATAAAGGAGGTCTCTTGAGATGAAAGGAAAATTATTGGTCGGTTTGCTAGTCTTTGCCATGTTGGCTGTGGGACTTATTTCGGCAGGTTGTCCCGCAGCGCCAGCGCCAGCAGAGCAGGTATACAACTGGAAGGTTCAGTGTTGTTATGCCTGGGAAGACCCACAAGTGAAAATATTTAAGAACTTTATTGATGAGGTGAGAGAGAAGAGCGGCGGCAGAATAAACATTACCCGATATGGTGAGGCTGAGATTGTACCTGTTTCCGAGGTTTTAGATGCTGTGGGTAAAGGAGTGGTGGAAATGGGGCATGGGCAGGCTGGCTATTGGGCTGGTGAATACCCAGTGATGCAGACCCTAAACTTTATCCTCAGTACAAGTTGGGATCCCGTAGAGCTACACACAAAGATCTTCGAAGACCCGGGCGACCTATATGCCGTGAACGAGGAAGCCTATAATGCAGCTAATACCCATCTCATTAACATGGTTGATGGCGGCGAATATCCTGCTCTGTATGGAAACGCGGTGATAAAAACCCCAGCAGACCTTGTGGGTTTGAAGTTCAGGTTCAACCCGCCCTATGATAAGATATTTACGAAGCTCGGTGCCGAAGTAACCTGGATGCCAGGGGCGGAGATGTATATGGCATTGAAGCTGGGTACTCTTGATGTGGCTAGCTGGGACTGCACTGCCTACAAGTCCATGGGGTGGGAAGAGGTAGCGAAGTATTACTATCGCCCCTGTGTTATCCAGCACTGTTTCACCACGCAGTACTTCATAAATCTGGATATCTGGAAGGCACTACCCCAGGACCTCAAAGACGTCATCACCACGGCTGGTAAACATCAATTCTTCGACTGCTGGGAATTGTATGCTGGTGAAATGCAGTGGGTTACTGATAATGCAGAGCGTCTGGGTATTGAAATCATAACTGTCGACCAATCTCTAGTTGACGCCTACAACCAGACAGCCCTTGAAGTGATGTTGGAAGACGTTGCGCCACTAAGCCCCGGGTGTGCTAGCGCGGTTGATATAATAAAGACGGAGTTCTTGGGAATGTAATTAGGGGTATGCCTAAGAAGCCTATAGTTTAACACTTGATACGAGAGGGACGGTAGCCACTGGAGGCGCTGAGAGATTACTAGATGGTGGTGTGATATAGAATGTGCTGTGGTGGGTGGATAGGCTACGGAGTTGTGCTATGTACCGATTGAATGAAAAAGGGTCTGGCTTCTGAAGGCATTTGGAAATCTGGAGGAGAACACTGGCACTCTCCCAACCTTAGTTGAGAGAGTGCCAGTGTGAAACTAAGGGGTTTAGTTTTTTAGATAGGCATTCCAGTTAAGGAGGAAGGACTTTGCTGCGCTTGATTGACGCCATCAATGAGAAGATAGGTTCCTATGCCGGCCTCCTTCTTGTTGTTATGACCTTTATGATGACATGGGAAGTGGTAGCCAGGCGCCTCTTTAATAGCCCTACGTCGTGGGCGTGGCCACTTTGTGTTCAATTACAGCTCGTCGTTGCCGCTCTGGCCGGCGGGTACTGCGTGCTTCACAAAGCCCATGTGCGGATGGATGTATTTTATAGCCGGCTTTCTCCGAAAAAGCAGGCAATCATGGATTTAGCTACCTTCGTCTTTGTGCTGATTTTCTTAGGGGTCGCCATGTGGAGAGCAACTGAAATGGGTTTGTTGTCTTTTTCGGTCTTAGAAACCACCAATGTTGGTTTTAAACCTCCCATCTGGCATCTTAAATTGATAATAGTCCCTTTAGGGATTTTGCTTTTCTTGCTCCAGGAAATAGCTGAATTTATTCGCAACCTTCGCGTTGCCCGCGGAAGGGGACAATAATGAGCCCTCTGGTTGCCAGCCTGATTATGTTTGGCTGCCTTTTACTGCTCCTAAGTACGGGACTGGAGATTGTCTTCGTAATCGGTAGCGTTGCTATAGTAGCTGGTCTCTTCCTGCTCGGTGCTGACGGCCTGTATCTGGTGGGCCAAATTATCTATACCCAATGGGTGAGTCAAACGCTCCTGTCGCTCCCGTTCTTTTTATTCTCAGCGGCTATACTGGAACGTTCCGGCATAGGAGAAGCTTGCTATAACACAATATACCGCTTGTTTGGCGCGATAAGGGGTGGTCTGGCATCAGGAACGGTGCTGATCTGTACCATGTTTGCCGCTATAGTGGGGGTAAGCGGCGCAGCTACTGTCTCTATGGGCTTAATTGCGCTTCCCTCCATGCTTAGGCGAGGCTACGATAAGCACATATCCCTGGGTGCTGTAGCCGCCGGCGGGGTGCTAGGGATTGTCATACCCCCCAGCGTGATAATGATTATCTATTCGGTTATGGTGAGGCAAGCAGGTGTATCGGTAGGTGCCATGTTCTTTGGTGGGGTTGTCCCAGGCTTAATTATTGCTGGTCTCCACATAGCCATGATATCCATAAGGTCCTTTTTCAACCCAAAATTGGCGCCACCCGTCCCTGTTGAAGAGAGGGTAGGCATTATAGAGAAGTTTGTCTCTCTTAGGGCTGTTATCTTGCCTTTCAGCCTTATGTTCGTGGTTTTGGGGGTAATCTATACCGGGGTGGCCACTCCTACCGAAGCCGCAGCCATAGCTGCTGCCGGCAGCCTAATCTGTGCCGCTGTCTATCGTAGACTAAATTGGGCATCACTTAAAGAATCGTCCATCGCTAGCCTTAGGCTTATTGGTATGGTTATGTGGATTCTGGCAGCAGCCACTTTGTTTAACTCGGTATTCATAACAACCGGAGCTCGTGATGCCTTGATGACTGCCGTAATTGGCTTGCATTTGAACCGCTGGCTAATTATCATAGTGCTTCAGCTAAGCCTTCTCGTTTTTGGCTGTCTCATGGACGACTATGCCATAGTGGCGATGTGTGGACCCATTTATGCCCCATTAGTTGTCAGCCTTGGTTTTGATCCCCTGTGGTGGGGAATCATCTTTATTCTTAACATGGAAATGGCATATCTAACACCTCCCTATGGCTTCAACCTCTTTTATCTAAGAGGCGTTGTTCCGCAGATCAGAGACAAGATCCCGGAAGATATAAGCATGCTAGATATCTACCAGGGTTGTATTCCTTACCTAGTAACTCAGGGGCTGGGATTAGTTCTGGTTATGATATTCCCGATACTCGCTTTATGGCTGCCTTCAACCATGTAGAAACTGATTAAAACTGAATAGAGCGAAGGGTATAAGATTAAGACTACGTTCTCAGTGCCGAGCTTTGCCATTTGAATCTTAAAAGGGGCTGGCAATCTGAGAATTTGGGGCAGCTCCCAACTAATTAACACAATCAACATAGGGGATGTATGATTGACAAAATAATATTTCTCTGCTAGATTAACACTTTAGTGCTATGGTAACTCCGGCGAAAGTCAAATCTGGGCTCCGAACTGAGGCAGAATTAAATAGTTCATATGGGTTTAGGAGGTAAATTTAGATGGATGGCTGGGTAGGCAAGATTTTGAGGGTTGATTTAACCAAAGGTGACTACGCGGTAGAAGACCTGGACGTTGATTTAGCCAAGAAGTTTATCGGAGGGCGTGGTCTTGCCTCAAAGATACTCTTTGATGAGATAGACCCCATGATCGACCCCCTTAGCCCTAGCAATAAATTAATCTTTGCTACAGGACCAGCTACTGGAGCAGCATTGGGCGGCAGTCGATATATGGTGGTCACGAAGTCGCCTCTAACTGGAACTATTGGTACCGCTAATGCAGCTGGGGGGTTTGGCCCTACGCTGAAATTTGCCGGCTATGACTTAATCATCTTCGAAGGCAGGTCTGAGGAGCCTGTTTATTTGTCGATCTGTGATGATGTGGTGGAGATTAAGGCAGCACGCCATTTGTGGGGTAAAACTACCCATGAGACTGAGGACATAATCAGAGACGAGATAGGCAATTATTGGAAAGCAAGGGAGACACACATCGCTTGTATCGGCCCGGCTGGCGAAAAACTTGCGAGACTTGCTGCGGTTATCAACGATAAGCACAGGGCGGCAGGGCGTGGCGGCTTAGGAGCAGTGATGGGCTCTAAAAACCTGAAAGCGATAACTGTCAGAGGCAATAAGACGATTACTGTAGCCGATAAAGATGCTTGCCGAGAAGCGTTTCTCTCGATTCTGGAGATAAACAAAAAATCGCCGGCAACTAGCCTGGAAACCGCCAATTCATACCCTAACCAAGGCACGGCTCGCGTAATCAATATCACAAATGCCAAAGGCATCTTGCCGGTCAGAAATTTTCAAGGGGGGGTCTTTGAGGAGGCAGCAAAGATTAACGGCGAAGCCCTCAGGGATACCATTCTGAACAGGAAGGTCAGCTGCTTTGCCTGCCTCGTGTCATGCGGAAGGTTGACCAAGGTTGACGTTCCTGGGTTTGAGGGGGAAGGCGAGGGACCAGAATATGAAACAATCGGTCTTCTTGGCTCCAGCTGTGGCGTGAGCAGTTTGCCCGCTATAGCTAAGGCCAGTTATATTTGCAACGAGTTGGGAATGGATACAATAGAGATGGGAGGGGCTATTGCTTGTGCCATGGAGCTTTTTGAGAGAGGATTCCTGCCAGAGAAAGAAATAGGATTTGAACTGAACTTTGGCAATGCCGAAGCTATGGTCAAACTGGTTGGGCAGACAGGCTTGCGGCAAGGCTTTGGAGACGTGTTAGCCGATGGAGGATACCGGATGGCGGAGAGGTATGGACATCCTGAACTATTCATGGGAGTGAAGAAGCAGGGGTTTGCCGCCTACGAGCCTCGGGCATTGAAGGGGATGGGGCTGGGATATGTTACTTCTAACCGAGGGGCATGTCACTTTCGCGGCGCCACTCTCCTCGTTGAGATTTCTGACCCTTACAGTATAGAGGGTAAACCGGCCATACTCAAGCAGCTTCAAGACCAGACGGCAGTGGTTGATGCTGCGGGTCTCTGTATGTTCAACACGAGAGGACTGACCCCAGACAAGATATCGGATGTGATACTTACCATCTTGGAAGCGGTAACTGGTGCTGGCTATGATATGGAATCTATGCTTCACGCTGGAGAAAGAATCTGGAATCTTGAGCGGTTATTTAACCTAAAAGCTGGGTTCACAAAGAAAGATGACACTTTGCCCCCGAGAATGCTTGAGGAGCCAATACCAACAGGGCCGGCTAAGGGGCAAGTGCATGAGCTTAATATAATGTTGCCTGAATATTACCAGGTCAGGGGATGGGATGAAAATGGTGTTCCCACTCCAGGGAAGTTAGAGGAACTAGGGTTAACCTAGGCAAGGAGTTTGTCATGCCAAAGATATTGATAGATAAGGATAAGTGTTCAGCGTGTCGTTGTTGTGAGGTAGTCTGCTCTCTCTGGCACACTGGCACTGTTAACCCGCAAAGGTCTCGAATAAGGGTATTCCGAGAAGACAATCTTTTCTTTCCCTTAATAGCCGGGCCATATACAGACGTAGAATGCACTTCAAAGACTAACGTTGTTACCCATGGGAAAGAGCATGACGGCTGTATTTTCTGTCGTGCCTCTTGTCCGGCCAAACCCATTTTCAAGGAGCCAGTTGTTGATATCCCATTGAAGTGTGATTTTTGCGGAGAACCGCCAGACCCTCAATGTGTCAAGGTATGCCCCAGCGGTGCTTTAACTCTTGTTGAGGAGTAAATTAACCAACCGCGGAGTTCATCGGCCAGGGGAAGCAAACATTTCAGTAAAACACTGCCTTGCCTAAGGAGGAAACATGGGGGAACGCTACAAGGTTAGTATTAGAGTAGTAAGCCAGAAAGGGACCTGTCTTCAGGGGCATAAGGTGGGCGAGCATTGGATTGTGGATAGAAAAACGCCAGAGGGAATTTGCCTTTCCGCCTTTAATACTCTGTTTCCTGGGCTACGGGTACTAATGTTTGGCGGGGCATTCCCCTGGGAAAGCGACCCTGATGTGACCACTGTGGCCTGCCCGGATGCAGCTGACCCGGTTGTTTTTGAACTTCGACGTTTGCACAGGTAAAGTTAGGAGTGAGAACTCTTCTAGAATTTGCCAGTGGAGGTCTTAGTTTCTTCAAAAACAACTGAGCTAGGACTTTGAAAGAAATGATAAAGGTCTGCTTTCATGGTTATCTCTCCCCCTTGCCTAATTTGGTGAATGTTGCTGAGGTAAGCGGTAAGACAATTGGTCAATGCCTTGACGAGTTTGTTAAATTGTATCCTAGTGCTAAGAAATCTTTATTTGATGAAAAGGGTAAGTTGAGCCAGTATTTTGCAGTCTTTGTCAATGAAGATAGGGTCTTTCCCGAGGAAATTAATAAGCCAATTAAAGACGGACACGAGCTTCATATAGTATCTCTATTTGGCGGAGGATGAATGCCAACAAGGTAGTTCATTCCCCAAGGGCTGTGCTTAAGATAAAGATAAAGCCACTAGATGTTAATAAGCGGGGGGAGTGTTTATTGTGCAAGTAGTAGCTCCATTCAAAGAAGCAGCGGACGCAATAAAGGACAATGGCGGTGAAAAGCTCAAACTATGCTTTCAGTGTGGGCTTTGCACTACAAGCTGCCCTTGGAATGTAGTCAGAGCTTTCATCCCTCATAAGATGATCCGTCAAGCGCAATTTGGTTTGTTAGAACTAGAGGATGAAGAATGGTGGCTATGCACTACATGTAATCTCTGCATGAGTCGCTGCCCTCGTGATGTTGGCATAACAGATGTTATGCGAGCTGTGCGTATAATCATGATGGAATATCGTATGGCACCGACAAGCCTTCGTAACGTGATGGCTAGCTTAGGCAGTGTCGGTAATCCGATGGGAGAGTCACGTAACAAACGCGCCGACTGGGCTAAAGGCCTCGATATCAAGCTCTTCATCAAGGGTACTGATTTGTTGTATTTCCCGTGCTGCACCCCCGCTTATGACCCTAATATGAGTGATATGGCACGAGCTACTGCCAGCATACTGCAAAAAACGGGGGCGAATTTTGGTATTCTGGGCGTTAAGGAAAGCTGCTGTGGCGAGAGCACCCGTAAAGCGGGTAACCAGAGCCTATTTGAGCATCTGGCGAAAAGCAATATTGATGCTTTCATTGACAATGGGGTGACAGAAATAGTCGTCAGTTCTCCTCACTGCTATACCACGTTCAAGGATGAATACCCCAAGCTTGGGGGCAATTTTAAGGTAATTCATTTTACTCAATATTTGGCTAGGCTTATCAACGAGGGTAAAGTCAAGTTCCTCAAGGAACTAAATAAAAGGGTCGTCTATCATGACCCCTGTTACCTTGGGCGTCATAATGGTATATATGATGAGCCAAGAGACATTTTGAAAAGTATCCCTGGTTTAGAGTTGGTTGAGTTTCCTGACTCTCGTGAAAACAGCTTTTGTTGTGGTGGTGGAGGAGGAAGAATATGGATGGAGACCAAAAAGGGTGAGCGTTTCTCCGACCTCAAGGTGAAACAAGCAATAGAGTTAGGGGCGGATATATTAGCCACTGCCTGTCCATATTGTATCGTTAACTTCAAGGACAGTTTGCTGACAGCTGGTAAGAGTGAGGGTCTTGAAGTTAGAGATATTTCAGAACTTGTTCAAGAGGCAATTTAGCTCACTTTGAAGGGGATAGTTTATGCAAAGAGAAATGGAGATTCAAACAACTATGCCCGCTGAAGGTAAAGTCGGTGCGGTTATGGTGGTGGGTGCCGGGGTCAGTGGAATACAGGCTGCCTTAGACCTAGCCAATTCTGGCTTCAAGGTTTATCTAATAGATGGGGCACCGGCAATCGGTGGCAAGATGGCTCAACTGGATAAAACCTTCCCCACTAATGATTGTTCTATGTGCATCTTGTCCCCCAAATTTATTGAATGTGCCAGAAATCCGAACATATCTATCATCACCTATGCCCAGGTTGATAGTATCGACGGCAAGGCAGGAAATTTTAAAGTAACCTTGCTAAAGAAACCTCGGTATGTTGATGAGAATAAATGTAACGGTTGCGGGACTTGTTTTGACTACTGCCCGGTCAAAATCCCGGATATTTATAATGAGAATTTAACATCCACCAAATGCATCTTCATCCCCTTCCCCCAGGCGGTACCAGCCGTCGCCGTAATAGACCCTACCCAGTGTCTTTTCATTCTTAGGAGAGAGTGTAAAGCTTGCGTCCCAACCTGTAAGGCTAAGGCTATAGACCTCTATCAAAAGGAGGAAAAATTAGAAATCAATGTCGGCAGTATAATTCTAGCCCCTGGCTATGAGACATTCGATCCGCGGTTACAGAGTGAATATGGTTACAAGAGATTTAGCAACGTGGTCACTGGTCTTGAATTTGAGCGAATACTGAGTGCTTCGGGACCATATGGAGGAGAGATTAAACGACCTTCAGATAGAAAGCCGCCAAAGAGAATAGCCTGGATTCAGTGTGTTGGTTCTAGAGATATCACCGCGGGTAATACCTACTGTTCCGCAGTGTGTTGTATGTATGCGATAAAACAGGTAAACCTGTCTAAGGAACATGACCCTCAACTTGAGGCTGTCATATTCCATAATGATATTCGTGCCTATGGCAAGGGGTTTGAGCGATATTATGAGAGAACAAAAAACACCGACGGAGTTCGGTTCGTATGGAGTAAGGTATCAATTGTAGGGGAGTTGCCGGGGACAAAAAATGTAGTACTTAGGTATCGCGTCAATGGCACCGAAGTGAGGGAGGAAGAATTCGACCTTGTTGTACTCTCAGTAGGTCTGACCTCGCCTGCCAGTACCAGGCAGTTGGCAGATAAACTGTCCATCGAACTTAACCCGGACGGATTTTGTAAGGACTATAGTTTCTCACCCATTGAGACTTCACGGCAAGGAATCTACGCTAGCGGGGTGTTTCATAGCCCTATGGATATTCCTGATTCAGTTACTATGGCCAGTGGTGCCGCATCGCTCTCCTCACAACTTCTCTCTGACCAGCGAGGGACATTAATTGAAGAGAAGGAGTATCCGCCGGAGCGTGATGTCACTGGAGAGCCACCGAGAGTAGGTGTCTTTGTCTGCCACTGTGGCACTAATATCGCTGGGGTGGTGGATGTAGCAAAGGTAGTTCAGTATACCTCAAAGCTGGATGGCGTCGTCTATGCTGAGGGCAATACTTTTAGTTGTTCCATCGATTCTGTTACTCATATAGGTGAAACTATTAAGGAGAAAGGGCTAAACCGGGTAGTGGTTGCCGCATGCACTCCGAGGACGCATGAGCCAGTATTTCAAGATGTCCTTAGGCAGGCTGGGCTAAATCCTTACTTGTTCGAGATGGCTAACATCCGAGAGCAGTGTTCCTGGGTGCATATGGGAGATAGGCAGGTAGCCACCAAGAAGGCACAAGACCTAGTGAGGATGGCGGTAGCCAAGGCCAAGCTCCTCAAGCCTTTGTACCAATCATCCTGTGGCATAACCCGTGCTGCCTTAGTTATTGGCGGTGGAATCTCGGGGATGGTAAGCGCTTTAGCTTTGGCGGGGCAGGGGTTCAAGGTTCACCTGATTGAAAAGGCTAAAGAGCTGGGCGGGGTAGCCAGGAGAATCCATTATACCGTAGAAGGAGGGGATGTCCAGGCTTACCTTCAAGAACTTATTCAAAGGGTTTATGAAAATCCTTTAATCCAAGTATATACCGAAGCTAATATAATTGAAGTCGCTGGTTTTGTCGGTAGTTTTACCACTAAGATAGTGGTGGGGTCTGAGTCGGCAGCCAAGGAAATATCCCACGGCGTAATCATTGTTGCCACTGGGGGTGAAGAATTTAAACCCGCCGAGTATCTCTACGGGAAAGACCCCCGGGTATTAACCTTATTAGAATTGGAAGAGGAGATTGCTCGTCGTGGTAATACTAAAGTTACTGCCGCCCGTACCCTGGTGATGATCCTTTGTGTGGGCTCGAGGGATAGCAAGCGACCATATTGCAGTAGAGTCTGTTGTAGCCAATCTATAAAGAACGCCTTAAAGCTAAAAGAGATGAACCCAGAGATGGAAATCTACATTCTGTATCGAGATATGAGAACCTACGGGCTTATGGAAGATTATTACCGGGAAGCCGCCGAGCAGGAAGTAAAGTTTATCCGCTATGATGTAGACGACAGGCCTGATGTGGAAGTAATCCAAGAAAATGGCAAGAACATTCTAAGGGTCACTGTGACCGACCCTACCTTGGGCCAACGCCTTATGCTAGACACAGACATATTGGCTTTAGGCGTAGCTACAGTTGCCCCATCCGGAAATAGAGAATTGTCCCAGCTACTTAAGGTTCCCTTGAATGAAGATGGCTTCGCCATGGAAGCCCACATGAAATTGCGTCCCGTGGATTTCACTACCGATGGTATCTTCATGTGTGGCCTAGCTCATAGTCCAAAGTTTATAACTGAAAGCATCGCTCAAGCCCAAGCAGCCGCCTGTCGAGCTGTCA
Organism: uncultured Dehalococcoidales bacterium; assembly: GCA_964652005.1. Classification (GTDB taxonomy): domain Bacteria; phylum Chloroflexota; class Dehalococcoidia; order Dehalococcoidales; family BS750m-G39; genus CAZYZL01. Next base: position 11,068 of record CAZYZL010000014.1, read on the forward strand.
CGGTGCTAGTTAAAGATGTAATAGGTGCTGAGGCCATTGTCTGCTCAGTGAACGAGAATATCTGCAGTGGCTGTGGCATCTGCGAGGTTGTTTGCCCTTACCACGCCATCACTGTAGATAGGGAGAGGAGAGTGGCTAAGGTCAGCGAGGCCTTGTGCAAAGGCTGCGGCACTTGTTGCTCCGCATGTCCCTCCGGTGCCGCCCAGCAGAGAGGCTTTACAGATGGCCAAATAGTGGCTATGCTCACTGCTGCTCTGGAGGCCTAGCAAGGATAATGACCCTGCACTTTGGCTTGTTGATAGGGGCTGGTTGTGCTAAGAGGATATTGAGGCTTTATGATTTTAGAAGTTTTGGGTATCTCACTATCGCCGAAAAAGGTTAAAAGCTAGGAGAGAAAATGGAATATCAGATACCACGGGACAGGCCTTGGTTTAAGTTTTGGCCTGAGGGCGTGCCACAACACCTAGATTACCCCGAGATACCCCTTTTTGAATTCTTATCCCAGGCGGCTCAAAGGTGGCCGGAGAACATCGCCTTCAGTTGCCGGGAGCGTCGGCTGACCTACAAAGAACTCAATGAGCTAACCGGCAAACTGGCGGCCGGGATCCATAACCTAGGGATAAAAACAGGGGATAGGGTGATGCTCTTCCTCCCCAACAGCCTTGAGTTCATTATTGGATACTATGGAATACTGAAAGCTGGTGGCACGGTTACCACGGCCAACCCACTCTACCGGCAGGCAGAGTTAAAACATCAGCTTAACGACACCGAGGCCAAAGCCATCATGACCAACGGAGACCTTTACCCCCTGGTCAAAGAGGTGCAAGCGGAGACCCAGTTGAAGGCTGTAATTTTGACCGATGCCGAGGGGAATGGACTCTCCTTGGGTCAAATTCTGGAGAAGTACTCACCCCACCCGCCCAAGTTCGCCGTTAAGCCCAAGGATGATGTCGCAGTCATCGTCTACACCGGGGGGACGACTGGGCTCCCCAAGGGGGTATTGCTCACCCACTACAACCTGGTAGCCAACGCCATGCAGAACGCCGCCTGGTTTGGCTGGAGCCCTGAAGACACCATCATAGGTTTGCTCCCCTTCTACCACAGTTGGGGGGCCTGCACCTGTGTAAACTCACCAATCTATAGCGGTGCCAGAGCGATTGTCCTGCCCCGTTTTGATGCCGAGGAACTACTTAAGACGGTAGAAAGGGAAAGGGCCACGGTGATATATGGTGCCGCCTCCATGTTTGCGGCATTGGTGAGCAGTCCGGTCATCGGCAAATACGACCTTTCAAGCTTGAGGTATGTCAAAGCAGGGGCAATGCCCATTCCGCCTGAAATCAAGGAAAGATGGGAGCAGCTAACCGGGGTCAAGATGGATTTGGGCTACGGCTTGAGTGAGGCATCGCCGGAGACCCATAACTCGCCCCTCCAGAGGGTGAAACCGGGAACAATAGGGACTCCCGTTATGGATACCGACGCTCGCATCGTTGATGAGGAAACAGGTGAAGTTGAGCTGCTGCCAGGCCAGATGGGTGAGCTACTGGTTCGGGGGCCGCAGGTGATGAAGGGTTATCTCAACCGACCTGAAGATGACCGGGAGGCGCTTCGCCACGGCTGGCTTTACACCGGTGACCTAGCTCTGATGGATGAGGAGGGATACTTCCGCATCGTTGACCGCAAAAAGGAGACCATAAAGTACAAGGGGTACACCATCGCCCCGGCTGAGGTTGAGGCCATCCTCTACGAACACCCTGCGGTTAAAGAATGTGCCGTGGTCGGCAAACCAGACCCCCTAGCCGGCGAGGTGCCCAAGGCCTATGTGGTGTTAAATGAGGGCTTCACTGTGGACAAGGAGGAACTTATCAAGTTTTGCGCTGAACGGATTGCCCCTTACAAGCGCATCCGAGAGGTTGAATTCATCAAAGAGATACCCAAGACGCCCGTAGGAAAGGTGCTGCGAAGGGTGCTCCGGGATAGAGGGCGGGATTAATCCTGCCAATCATTATTAAGAATATACGGGAGGGGATACCGTGGAATATGAAACGGTTATTGTAGAGCGAAAGGGACACATAGGCATTATTACATTAAATAGGCCCGAGGCACTTAATGTGGTGAACCTGCAACTTGCAGAAGAAGCCAATGATGCTCTGCTGAATTTCGAAAATGACAACAATATCTATGCGGTGTTAATCAAGGGTGCTGGTCAGTCATTCTGCGCCGGCGTAGATGTCTCGCTGTTTCTTAATAAGACTGTGCTTGAAGAGCATGACTTGCTCCAAGTTCTCTATCAGCCATTTAAGACCATCGCCAATATGGCAAAGCCGATAATTGCCGCCATTCAAGGCACAGCAACAGCTATGGGGCTTACCATAGTGGTGGCTTGCGACCTAGCTATTGCTGCTGATGATGCTCGCTTTGGAACGACAGCAATAAATGTTGGCCTCTTCTGCCTAACACTTCAGCCGTCGCTGTATCGTTCTGTAGGCAAGAAGAGAGCACTCAGGCTTCTCTTAACCGGTGATTTGATAGATGCCAAAGAGGCAGAAAGAATTGGCCTGATAAACGAGGTAGTCCCTAGGGGTAAGCTGGATGAAAAAGCAATGGAACTGGCTGAGAAATTAGCTAGCAAAGCTCCAGTTGCTCTGCAAACTGGCAAGCGTGCCTTCTACACTATGTGGGACATGGAGTACGATAAAGCTATTAAATATCTTGGGGATACAATGGCCTCTCTGGCTACCACCGAGGACGCTACTGAGGGAATAACTGCTTTCCTAGACAAGCGAAAGCCTCAGTATAGGGGGAAATAAGATAGCCACCTCTTGAGGAACTGCAACAGGAGACGGTAATAAAATGAGACTGAGTGGCAATGTAGCAGTTGTAACCGGGAGTAGCAGAGGCATAGGTAAGGCTATTGCTGTAGGTTTAGCCAGGGAGGGGGCAGATATTGTTGTTGCTTCGCGAACCGAAATTGAGAATGAAAGACTTCCGGGTACTATATATAAGACGGCAGACGAAGTTCGCGCCTTAGGACGCCGGGCACTTCCAGTAAGATGTGATGTGACCAGTGAGCAAAGCATAAATGATATGGTAGTGAAAGCGCTGGCTGAATTTGGTCGTATTGACATTTTGGTAAATAATGCCGGCGTTGCCTACCCTTATCCACTTGTGGAAACCCCTCTAAAGCGGTGGGAACTTATGCTGAAAGTGAATCTAACAGGTGCTTTTCTTTGTATAAAGGCGGTATTGCCCAAGATGATAGAGCAAAACAGCGGGAGCATTATAAATATATCATCGCGGGTAGTTAATCAAAGAGGCCCAATTACCACCGGCATAGCCTACGCTGTGGCCAAAGCTGGGGTTGAGCGGCTTACTTATGGTTTAGCCTCGGAAGTAGGTAAATATGGCATCGCAGTAAATACCATCAAGCCACGGGGCAGGGTAAATACTGAGGGTTTGAGACTCCTGTTACCTAATGCCGATTGGTCGCAATGGGATTCACCTGATATGATGGTAAAGGCTGCTGTTTTACTGGCATATCATGGTCTTCAGCACAATATAACTGGCATAGTGGCAACTGATGAGGAATTATGCAACTGGTATGGATTAATATAGGCGGGCTCTGCCAGGGGAAACTGAGGTACTAGGGTTTGTGCCATGCCTCTAGTTTAAATATTTTACTTCCCCCTCCCGTGCGGATAGCCTCAGCTGTAATCGGGCAAGTGGCATCCCGCCTCTTCTGTTCCTCAGATTGTAATCAAA
>CAZYZL010000015.1:0-2155 GCA_964652005.1 uncultured Dehalococcoidales bacterium
TGCTTTTTAAGCTCGCCTTTTATTGCCCGGAGTACTTCCAGAGCCCCGGCTGCCCGACCGCAGGTAGCGGCACCGACCATAATTACTGGTTTGCCACCATCGCTGAACTCCCGCCATTGGGATTGGGCATGGCTCTTTATCTCCTGGAAGGTTGAGACCACACTTTGACGCCTGGCTACTTTCACCGTCTTTCTTCACCCTGCCTCTCCTTTTCCAGCTTAAACGAGAGCAGGATGCCATCTACCTTGGTAGGCTCCACCTTACCCTGTGGCTTATCATCAACCACAGTTACTGGCGCCATAACACAGCAGCCCACGCAGGCGACAGTATCCAGGTCAAACTCCCGGTCAGGGGTGGCTTGTCCCCGGTCAATGCCCAGCCTTCTCTTCCAGGCATCCAGGGTGATGTAACCACCCTTCATATGGCAGGCGGTACCTAAACATACCCTTATTGAGTGCTTGCCCGGGGGGTTGAGCCGGAATTGATTGTAAAAGGTGACCACGCTATAAACATCTATCTCCGGCATATTAAGAGATTGGGCAACCTCCAGCATCGCTTCCCGGGGAAGATAGCCGAGCTCTCCCTGAACCTTTTGCAGGATAGGAATAAGGTTGCCTCTTTTTCTACCAAACCTGCCTAGAATTCGCTTTGTTCGTTGCTTAACCTGAGCCTGTTCCTCAGCCATTAGCCGATGCTTTAACCTTCCCTGTCAAGCAGAGCTTCCACCCCAGGTAAAGGGCTGCCCTCAAATAGTCTGAGGGAAGCTCCCCCACCTGTTGACACGTGGGTCATCTTATGGGTCAAGCCCAGTTCCTCTATAGCCTCAGCTAGAGAGCCACCGACGATAAATGTAGTTGCATTCAGTTCAGCCAGCAGCTGGATGATAGCCGTAGTCCCACTTCGAAACCTGGGAAATTCAAAAACCCCCAGTGAACCATTCCAGATAATCGTTTTGGCTTTCCGAAGCTTAGCTTCAAAAATTTTAATTGTCCTAGGACCTATATCCATAATTTGCCAAGTGGGAGGAATTTCGGTGACAGAGACAACCTTTGATTTGGCTTCAGGGTCAAAATTTTTAGCCACCACTACATCAACAGGAAGAAGAAGGTGAACGCCCTTTTCGGCGCTCCTTTCCATCAATTTCTGGGCAACCTCAACATTGCTCTCCGGAACCGTCGAGCCGCCCAGGTTATATTCTAAAGCCTTTAAAAAGGCAGAACCCATGCCGCCGCCAATAAGCAGGGAATCCACCTTTAGCATCATATTTTCCAGAAGACCAATCTTATCCTTAACCTTAGCCCCTCCAACTATAGCAGCACAGGGAGGAGTAGGAGACTCCAAGGCTCTGGCCAGGGTATCAACTTCCTTTTCCAGTAAAAAGCCAGCCACCGAGCGAAGATATTTGGTAACACCAACATTAGAGGCATATGTCCGATGAGCCACACCAAAGGCATCATCAACATACACCTCGGCTAAACGGGCAAGAGCTTTGGCAAATTCGGGCTCATTCCTTTGTTCCTCGGGATGAAAGCTAAGGTTTTCTAAGACCAGTACCTCTCCATCATTCAGCTTGGCAACAGCTGCCTCAACTTCCGGTCCGATACAATCTTGGGTTGCTCTTACCGGAATGCCTAAGATTTGTGACAGCCGACGAGCTACTGGCGCCATTCTTAGCCTTTCTACTACCTTACCTTCAGGCCGACCCAGATGCGAGCAAAGAATAATCTTTGCCCCTTCTTGGGTTAGGTATTTTATGGTGGGTAAAGTTGCCTGAATGCGAGTATCATCAGTAATGGCTAAAGTTTCTCGATCCAAGGGAACGTTAAAATCAACCCTGACTAATGTCCTTTTGCCCTTAAGTTCAATATCCCTTAATACCTTTTTCTTCATCATCCCTCCTTTCAATCTAAATCTACCCTAGTTTATCACATATTAGCATCAACGGTTATCGCTATCAACCCCGTTGCAACCTTAGATTGGTGGACGATAAAATATTGACAAATAATCAATATCGGGTTATTATAATTAAAATAGAATAAAGTAAAGGCTGTGAACAAGACTAGTAGGCTTCAAGCGAGGCACAGAGAGTCGGGTAAGGTGTGAGCCGATGCTGACGCAGAAGTTGAATGGACTTGGGAGCTGCAAACCGAAAGTT
>CAZYZL010000015.1:2255-14031 GCA_964652005.1 uncultured Dehalococcoidales bacterium
TGAGCCGATGCTGACGCAGAAGTTGAATGGACTTGGGAGCTGCAAACCGAAAGTTATAAATTGGGTTCCCTGAAAAATCAAAGATTTTTCAGGGCGAAAAACGAGTAGGCTTTGTCGCCGGGGAAGCGTTATTACATCCCAGGGTATCGAGGCAATAGCCTCCGTACCTACAAGAGATGGTCAGTTAACACTGACTAAGAAGGGTGGCACCGCGAAGCAAGCCTCTCGCCCCTTAAAGGGGCGAGAGGCTTTTTTAATAAGGAGGTTAATAATATGTTTACTATGTCATGGGTATGGCCCCTCTGGGGGCCGAGATGAATAACAGACAAGCACTATAAAAACTAAAAAATAATAAGGAGTTTTTAGATGACAAACAAAAGACTATTAAGAGTAGTTATTGGTGTCACCCTGATGCTAATCTTGGCTGCAGCCCTGCCTTTAGCTGGTGGTTGTGCCCCAAAGGAAAGGGTGTATAAAATTGGTGTAACTCAGATAGTTACCCATCCGGCTCTAGATGCTATACGTGGGGGCTTCATCAAGGGTATGACTGAGGAGGGGTTCGTTGAAGGGGTAAATGTAGAATATGACTTCCTTAACCCTGAGGGTGATATGTCGGTAGCCAAGACAATCGCCGATAAGTTTGCTACCGAACCGAAGGACTTGATTGTCTCTATAACCACCCCTTGTACTCAAGCATGTTGCTCTGCCGCTGAGGGCACCGATATACCCATCATCTTTATTGCCGTTACCGACCCGGTGCAAAGTGGCATAGTTGAAAGCTGGGAGGCGCCTTGTCGTTCTGGACTTCATATAACTGGAGTTAGTGATTATGTCCCCGTCAAGCCCCAGCTAGAGCTAATTAAGGAGATATGCCCAGAGGCTAAAGTGCTAGGTGCGGTTTATAACGCTGGCGACGAGAGTAATACCAAGACAGTGAATGAGCTCAAGAGCCTGGCACCCGAATTCGGCCTTCAGGTAATTGAGGCTAACGTATCTACAACTGCTGATGTACAGAGCGCAGCAATGTCATTAGTTGGTAGAGCTGATGTGGCGTGGAGCCCTATGTGTAATACAACAGTAGCCGGTCTTGAGGGGTTGATATCGGTTTGTGAAGAGTATAACATTCCATACTTTGCTCCAGATGGAGACTCGGTTAAGCGGGGGGCAGTTGCTGCTATTTATTACACCAATGAGGAATTAGGGGAAATAGGCGGTCATATAGCAGCTCAGGTACTAAGGGGTGAAGACCCGTGTAACATCCCGGTTACCACCTTCACCACTATAAATTTGTATTTCAATCCAGGGGCTGCAGAAAGGATGGGGGCAACTATCCCTCAATCCCTTCTGGACAAGGCAACCAAGGTATACGAGTAACCTAAAAATAAATAAGGAGGTAAAAGGAGGTAATATGTTTACCATATCATGGCGGTGGCCCCCCTGGGGGCCGAGATAGATAGTAATGGTAGTTAATTTGCGCCATAATTAAAAAGAAAGGAGAAAAAATGGCAAAAAAATTTGATAAAGCAATGTATTTTCTTGACCAGAAGGATATGCCAACTCATTGGTACAATGTTCTGTCCGATTTGCCTGAACCACTGCCACCATACCGTCATCCCGCTACCAAGGAGGTTATGCCCTTTGATATGCCCCTGCCACCACCCCTCTTCCCCATGGAAATCATTAAACAGGAGTTCAGCAAAGAGCGCTACATTGAAATTCCTGATGAGGTGCAGGCGGCTTACCGTACCTATAGACCGACAGTCTTGCATCGGGCATACCGTCTGGAGAAATTTCTGGATACTCCGGCCAAGATTTTCTACAAGTATGAAGGGACAAGCCAGGCTGGTAGCCACAAACCAAACACCGCAATAGCTCAGGCATACTACAATAAGAAAGAAGGCATCAAGCGCCTGACTACCGAGACCGGCGCCGGGCAGTGGGGTAGTGCCTTAGCTCTGGGCTGCGCCTTCTTCGGTCTTGAGCTAAAGGTCTATATGGTCAATGTAAGCTACAAGCAGAAGCCATACCGGCGCATCCTGATGGAGACCTGGGGAGCTAAGGTTGTCCCCAGCCCCAGCCCTGACACTGAAGTGGGGCGCCACCTTTTAGCGGGGAATCCTGACCATCCGGGAAGCTTAGGGATTGCTATCAGCGAAGCCATAGAGGATGCCTTCAAGCGGGATGACAGCCATTACTCCATCGGCAGTGTTGCCAACCATGTCCTGCTTCACCAGACCATCATTGGCGAGGAAACCCGAAAGCAAATGGAGATGGCTGACGCCTACCCCGATATTATTATCGGCTGTGTCGGTGGCGGCTCTAACTTCGCCGGGCAATTCCTGCCCTGGATTCGGGATAAGCTCAGCGGGAAAAAGAAAGAAATGCGCATTATCTGTGTTGAGCCAATGGCCGCCCCCAGCCTAACCAAGGGCATTTATACCTGGGACTATGGGGATGAAGCCGGGATGGCGCCGATTATCCTGATGTACACCCTGGGGCACAACTTCATCCCATCCCCGATTCACGCCGGCGGACTGCGCTATCACGGGATGGCATCCATCGTCTGCCACCTCTACAAGTTGGGGTTAATTGAGGCTAAGGCAGTGCATCAGGTAGCGACCTTTGAAGCCGGAGTAGTCTTTGCCCGCACCGAGGGCATCATCACCGCCCCTGAGCCCTGCCACGACCTCAGGGTGGCTATTGATGAAGCGCTTAAGTGCAAGGAATCAGGTGAATCAAAGACCATCCTGATAGCTCATAGTGGGCATGGGCATTTTGACCTGGCGGCTTATGATGAGTACCTCTCCGGCAGGCTACAAGATTATGAGTACCCTGAGGAAAAGGTAAAGAAGGCGCTGAAGGACCTGCCCAAGGTACCGGCATAAACAGCCGGGTAAAGGGCTGGGCGCATGCGCCCAGCCCTTTACCTTCACTACGCCAGACAAGCCGATATTTGACGGTATCCAGGAACCAGTAGTTATCACGGTTAATGGTTCGGCTTTCTACTATCTCTATCCTTTGGTTAAACAAGGGACCATCGACCACTAATGTATGATATTCGCCATTCTCACCACAAGGGTCAATGTTTTTAGCCTTCAAATACTGCATAAAACCCCTATCCACCCGCCGTCCAACCCACTCCTCATCAATCAGCTCGGCTTTAGCACTGACGATAATTGCTTCAAAGCCGGCATCAATAAAGTCGGAGAGAACCTTTTCCGTTTTTTTATTCCACAGCGGCTCAAACGCTTCAATCTCCAGGTCGCCACAAACCCTTTCCACCCAGCCCCTATGCTCCTGGAGAAAGATATCGCCAAAGACCATCCCCTTTACACCTTGGGGAAGCAAACTTTTCACCGCCTCTTTAAACTCCTGCTCATATCCATTCCCGGTGGTCGCTTTCTGCAAAAGAGGGATGCCGATAGCCTGGCTTTGTAGCTGAATCAGCCCGGCTTCCGTGCCGTGAAAGCTTACCCGGTTAAATTCTTTGGAGATAAAATTTACCAGATAAGATATTCTATATCCCTGACCGAGAGCCAGATAGCAGGCAAAACAACTGTCCTTGCCCCCGCTCCAGGACGAAATATAGCTCATAACGTCTTGACCCACTCCACAGCGTTCAGGAAGATGGCAAAGCCATCCCCATGCTTCCGCGGTGCCTCCCTTGTCCACCTTGGATGCTGACTCCAGCGGATGAAGCGCTCGGGGTGAGGCATTAGGGCAAAGATACGCCCCGAGGCGTCACAAATACCGGCAATATTATCTACTGAGCCATTGGGATTGTGCGGATAGCCGACCTGGACGTTACCCTTATCATCGGCGTAACGCACCACCACATTTAACTTGCTTAGTGTTTCTGCTTCCGCCATTACCTTGCCCTCGCCATGCGCCACGGGAAGATACATGGTGCTTATGCCTCTGGTGAACAAGCACGGGCTTTCCTGATTAACGCTGAGATAGACCCAGTGACACTCAAACCGGTTGGAATCGTTGCCGGCTAGAGTTAGCCTCTGGTTTCCACCAACCAAAGGAGGCAGGATGCCGGCTTTAACCAAAACCTGAAAACCATTGCAAATCCCCAGAATGAGCCCGCCTTGGTTAACAAATCTCTGGACATCCTCCCCCAGATTCAGCCTGAGCTCATTGGCCAGGATTTTGCCCGCCGAAATATCGTCGCCGTAGGTGAAACCCCCGGGTATGACCAGTATCTGGTAGTGGGAAAGTAGCTTCTCCCTACGGACGAGCTGGTTTACATGCGCCGAGTCTACCACCGAGCCAGCTTGCTCAAAGGCGAAGGCGGTTTCAACATCACAGTTTGTCCCCGGAGCCCGCAATATTAACGTCTTTACCCCGACCATCTGCCTCCTACCAGCGAAGCGGTTTCTGCCAGGCGTCTTTTAGTTCCGCCAGAGCAACTGAAACCACCCTTTCCCCGTTGATGCCATAAACCTCAAACTTACCGTTTTTTGTCACCTGCCCGATGGCAGCAAATTTCACTCCTTTCATCGCCTGCTCAAAGCGCTGACTGTCCTCAGATGCCACCTCAACCAGGAAGCGGGTGTTTGATTCGGAAAAGAGAATAGTATCATTTCGGGCGATGGGTTCACCCAAGGGGACTTTATCCAGATAAAGCACCATCCCCAGCCCTCCGGCAAACGCCATCTCCGCCGCCGCCACCCCGATGCCACCCTCGCTCAAGTCATGGCACGCCTTCACCAGGCCATTCTCCATGGCGGCACTGAGGGTGTCCATGAGCTTCTTCCCCCGCTGGGGGTTGACCTTGGGCACCCGGTTACCAATAAAGCCGTGAACACTATAGTAATGCGACCCGCCCAGTTCGTCGTTTGTTGTCCCCACGATATAAAGCAGGTCGCCTGCCTTCTTGCCGTCCATTGATACCGCTCGGCTTACATTCTCCATCACGGCTATAGCTGAAATAAGAAGGGTGGGAGGGATACATATAGTTTCATTTTCCGCCTCATACTCATTATAGAGGCTATCCTTGCCCGAGATAAAAGGAGTCCCATAGGCAATAGCAATATCGTAGCACCCCTGCGCCGCCCGGACTAAACCACCGAGACGGTCTGGTTTATCTGGATTGCCCCAACTGAAGTTATCCAGTAATGCCACCCGCCTAAGACTGCCCCCGACAACAATAATCTGCCTCAATGCCTCATCTACCGCCGAGGCCGCCATCCAGTAGGGGTCAATATCTCCATACTTGGGATTAATGCCATTTGAGATAATAACGCCCATCTCGGAATCAAGCACTGGCTTGATGATGGCGGCATCACCGGGGCCATCGTTACTTATCCCGACCAGAGGCTTGAGAATACTGCCTCCCTGAACCTCATGGTCATACTGGCGTATAACCCACTCCTTGCTGCAAACATTCCACGAGCTCAAAATTTTCTTCAACTCCTCACTCAGGTCAGGCGGTGGGGCAAAGTCAGGCTCAGGATGTTGAGCCGGCGCCCACACTGCCTCTCTCTCAAGCTGGGGCAGCCCGTTATGAAGGAACTCCATATCAAGGTCGCCCACCAGATTGCCGTGATAGAAAAGTTTAAGCCGCCGGTCATTGGTGAATTCACCAATGATGGTAGCCTCAACGTCCTCGCTGGCAAAGAGGGAAATCAGCTCCTCAGCTGAAGCTCGAGGCACTGCTAGCACCATCCTCTCCTGCGCCTCAGATAGCCATATCTCGGTATAGGAAAGGCCGGAATATTTTAACGGGACCTTCTCCAAATAGACACGAACCCCGGTTTCGGCTGCCATCTCCCCTACTGCTGACGACAGTCCGCCTCCGCCACAATCGGTAATGCGGCGATATAACCCCCGCTCCCTCGCCTGCAATAGAACATCAATCAGCTTCTTCTCGGTGATTGGGTTACCAATCTGAACTGAGCTGGCAGAAACAGCCTCAGATTCTCCGGTTAGCAGAGCCGAGGCAAAGGTAACGCCATGGATACCATCCCGCCCCGTCCTGCCCCCCACTAGGACAACCAGGTCGCCCGGCTGCTGTCGCCCCATCTGAGCAGCGCTTTTTGGCAAGAGTCCTATAGTTCCACACATGACCACCGGATTGGCTAAATACCGCTCATCAAACAGGATGGCGCCGTTGAGGGTAGGGATTCCCAGGCGATTACCATAGTCAGCCACCCCAGCCCGCACCCCCTTAAGAATACGACGGGGATGGAGGACGCCAGAAGGAAGTTTAATATGGGGAAAGTCGGGCGGGGCAAAGCAAAATACATCAGTGTTGGCAATCGGTTTCGCTCCCAAGCCAGTACCTAAGGGGTCACGAATTACCCCACCCAGCCCGGTTGACGCCCCACCATAGGGCTCAATGGCTGAGGGGTGATTATGGGTCTCAACCTTAAAACATAAGGCGTAACGACCATCAAAATCTATCACCCCTGAGTTGTCCTTGAAGGTGGAAAGACACCACGGCTTGTTCAGCTCGCTTGTTACCTTCATGATGGTGCTCTTGAGCAGGTTGTTAATAACCTGCCCGTCAAGTCTTATCTTGGACTTAAATGTCTTGTGTTTGCAGTGCTCCGACCATGTCTGCGCCAGGGTTTCAAGCTCAACATCGGTGGGATTGCGACCTAGCCTGAAGAAGTAGCTTTGAATATGCTTTAGCTCATTCAGATTTAGCCCTAGTTTTTCCTGGGACAGTCTGCTTAGCCCATTATCGTCCATGGTCAATAAATCAACCTGTTTCAAAGAGAAGAGATATGTTGCCGAGGGCAGCGATATCCTTTTCCGGCTGGTGACCACGTGTTGAATTACGCTATTAACCAGAAGCTTGTTGCCGATAAGTTCAACGTCGCTGGCTGAAAGCTTGCCTGATAGATAGTATCTTTTGGCTGTCTTCACCGACTCAACGGTAGTTATGCCCAGGTCAAGGATGCCTTTCTTGACACTGTCCTCTACCGGGTCCATCACCCCAGGATTATAGGCAACTTCAATAGCATGAGTATTCTCATCCTCTAGAGCAGGGGGTGTGACGCCAATTGAACACTCCTCAATTACCGGGTCAGCCAAAAGCTCCCGGCAGATTATGTTTACCTCTTCCCGGCTCAGTTTCCCCTCCAGCAGATATACATTGCTGACCCTGACCTGGTTAACGGTGCCAATGCCAAGGTCACGGATATCAGTCAGTAATGCCTTTCCCCGCGGGTCGGGAAACCCAGACTTGACTGAGACCTCAACCCGAAACAAGCCATTTTCTGCCATTGCTATGCTGGGATATATTCTACTATCGCCGGTGAATAAGCACAAGTTTAGGTAACCTCACCCCCTTTATCCCCCTCTTTATAAGGGAGAGGGAATTAGTTATGTTAGAGGGACTTCGTCCCTCTAAAACTCTCTATAATGTATTTGGGGCTATCCACTTTAAAACTCCCCAGATTGCGCCTATAAAGAGGAGAGGGGGCGAAGCCCCCTCTTAAAACTACTTTCCCCTTCCCCTAGAGGGGAAGGGGGTACAGGGGATGGGGTTAATGCTATAGAAGAGGGAATTTTGCCTGAAGAGGGCTTGGCTCAGTTGGCTTTGTAAAAGTAGTAGCCAACCCCTGGCTCAGTAATAATATATTTGGGTTGAGCTGGGTCTGGCTCTATCTTCTGACGCAGATGCCAGATATAGATGCGCACATAGTCCAGGTCATCAATGTATTCCCAGCCCCACACCTTTTCCAGCAGTTGCCTATGAGTAAGAATGCGGCCGGCATTCTGCATCAGTAGGGCAAGCAGGCGAAACTCTATTGGGGTCAACCTCACCCGCTCACCATCTACAATAACCATCCGCTGGGCAATATCCACCGTTAAGAAGCCATCACTATAGGTAGCCGCCGTCTCCCGGGAAGGGGGCAACTCGGCACGTCGCAGTACCGCCCGCACCCTCCCCACCAGCTCCCTGCTACCCACCGGCTTCATGAGGTAGTCATCAGCTCCACAGTCCAGCCCACGCACTATGTCATCCTCAGTCCTCTCATAGGCAGTGAGCATAATGACGGGAACATCAGAGATATCACGGATGCGGCTACAGGTCTGCCAGCCATCCATCCCCGGCATCACCATATCCAAGAGCACAATATTTGGTTTGTGAGCAAATAACAGCCGCAATCCCTCCCCCCCACTAGTGGCGTTGAGCACTTCATATCCCTTTTGAGTAAGAACCTGCCCAACCAGCCGAATAAAGGCGGGGTCGTCATCAACGACAAGGATTTTCTGCCCCACTGGCGTCTCCATTGATGCTAGCTCTACCCCGGCGCAGCATCTCAGCAACCACCTCGGGTAATTGGCGGGTATTTATCGGCTTTGGTATGTAGGCGTCACACCCAGCCTCAATGGCTTTCTCTCTGTCTCCCTTCATAGCATAGGCAGTGAGGGCAAGGGTAGGGATTTGGCTGAGCCCCGGGGTCTGCCTAAGCCTCCTAGTCACCTCAAGCCCATTTACTTTGGGAAGTCGGACGTCCATGATTATCAGGTCGGGACGCTCTTTCACAGCCACAGCCAGTGCCTCTTCACCGTCGGTTGCCTCGAGCAGGCTGTAGCCCTTATTTCCAAGGGTCATCTTGATCAGCCTCATATTTATGGAGTTATCTTCGACAACCAGTATTTTTTTCAACCCATTTCCCTCCACAATATAGCTCATCCCCTGTTGCCAGCGGTAGGGTAAAGATAAACCGACTTCCGCTTCCGTATTCGCTCTCCACCCAGATTTGACCACCATGCATTTCAACAATTTCTTTAACTAGGGCTAGCCCCAGCCCCGTCCCTTTCTTCTCCCCGGCTACTGAGTTATTCACCTGGTAAAAGGGCACAAATAGTTGCTCCTGGTCTTCCTTTTTGATACCAATGCCATTATCGCTTACGCTGACCTGACACCAGTCGCCCTTCCTCAGAGCCTCAATCTTTAGCTCGCCTCCATCTGGGGTAAACTTAGCCGAGTTACTCACCAGGTTGAAAAACACCTGCCTTAGTTTGGCTTCATCGGCATAAACCAGGGGAAGCCCCGGCTCTAACTCAACATCGAGGCTTTGCTTTCTTTGGGCCAGTATCGGCATTATTTCTCTTGTTAATGATTCTATTACACCAGGCAGGGCAATATTTGTCAGGCTGAGTTCCATCTTGCCCGCTTCCACCTTGGACAGGTCAAGAACGTCATTGACTAAGCCCAGCAGGTGCTGACCGCTGGTCAAGATATCGTCAAGGCACTGCCTCTGCTCCTCATTAATCTCCCCAGGCACCCGGTCCAGCATCAGTTCAGAAAAGCCCATAATGACATTGAGCGGGGTGCGCAATTCATGGGACATATGGGCTAGAAACTCAGACTTTGCCCGACTTGCTTTCTCAAGCTCCTCGTTCTGGGTCTCCAGTTGCTCATTCTTTTTCTTTATTTCCTCCTCCATCTGCTTGCGCTCGGTGATGTCCATGTAGTTTCCTAGGGCGGCTCGTCTTCCCCGGTACTGGATGGAGGTAACCGTCTCCATTATCCAGTTGTCCTTCCCAGCTTTGGTAGTAGCCCTGAATTCATAAGGGTAAGAACGCTCCCCCTTCAACATTTTCACCGCATTTTCCCTGACCATATTCCTGTCCTCTGGAAGGACAAGCCTAAAATAATCTATGCCTAACAACTCATCTTCGCTATATCCGGTAAGTTCTTGGAACTTCGGATTGACGTACTGAATCTTTCTATCCTGGATAATGTAGATGCCAACCGGTGAGCTATCGCACAAGGTTCGGAACAACTCCTCTGCCTGCTTGCGCTCGGCAATCTCAAGCTGCAACTTTTCATTGGTTTCGCTCAACAGCCGGCGAG
Source organism: uncultured Dehalococcoidales bacterium (assembly GCA_964652005.1). Lineage (GTDB taxonomy): Bacteria > Chloroflexota > Dehalococcoidia > Dehalococcoidales > BS750m-G39 > CAZYZL01. The sequence continues at coordinate 12,082 of CAZYZL010000015.1, forward strand.
AATGTTGCAGGTTCTCCACAAGCCTTTTATTTTCAATTAATAGCCCTTGCTGTTTGAGGGCGTTGGCAATGGCAGTTTTCAGCTCCTCAGGATTGATTGGCTTGACAAAATAGCCGTAGGCGCCGTCTTTCACCGCATCTACCGCTGTCCCCACACCAGCATGGTCGGCCATTACGATTACTGCGGCATCGGGGTTCATTTCCTTGGCTAACTCTAATATCTCCAACCCGCTAACATCGGGCAGTCCTATCTCGGTAATAACAGCGTTGAAGCGGCTTCTGCCTATTATGCCTAAGGCGTCAGCCCCCTTTCTCAGCCCAATAACCTCATAGCCAGCCTCCTCCAGTGTGCGGCACAGAGGCACTCTGACATCAGCCTCATCCTCTACTACAATAATAGTGACGTCCATTGCCGTCATCCCTTTCTCCTCTTGACTATGTCCTCTACCACCCCTATCACTTTCTCCGCATCAAAGGGCTTATATATACAGGCATAAACCCCACGGTTTACTGCGTGTTTCACCAGGTCCTCCTCAGTAGAATTGGTCATCATAATCACTGCTGCTTGGGGGTCAATCTGCTTGACCCGCTCAAAGGTTTCAACTCCATCCATATCGGGTAACCTGGCGTCCAAAAAGATGATGTCATAATGCCGGCTTTTCACCATCTCAATTGCCTCAGCCCCATTCCGAGCGGTAGCCACCCGGTATCCCTTGCCCTGCAGTATTTTCTTTAGCCTTCCCACCTCGGCAAACTGGGCATCAACTACCAGTATCAGAACATCTTTCAGCACCTTTTCAATAATGGCTACGATTTTATCAATATCAAATGGCTTATAGACAACGGCATAGGCGCCCTCCTCCAGGGCTTCCTTCACCAATTCCTCCACTGAGTAGGCAGTCATCATAATTACCACCACTTCAGGGTTAATCTTCTTGACTTCCCTGAAGGTCTGGACCCCATTTATCCCCGGCATCTTTATATCCATAAAGATAACATCAAAGTGGGCCTTTCTTACCGCCTCAATAGCCTGATAACCGTTCTCCGCACTGACCACGTTGTATCCTTTGTCCTCAAGTATTCCGCCCAGAGTCAGGCGTATACTCCGAAGGTCATCAACCACCAGAATATTGGTCTTCCCCATTAATTACCTCCAACGTTTCTCCCCAGTGGCAACTTTATATTAAAGGTAGTGCCTTCTCCGACCTTGCTTTCTACCGCAATACCCCCCTCATGCCGGTCAATAATTGCCTTGCACACAGGCAGGCCCAGACCGATGCCCTTGGCTTTGGTGGTAAACAGGGGGTCAAAGATTTTGTCCATTGACTCCTGAGGTATACCACAACCGGTATCACTAACCTCCACCTCAAGGAATTTGTCCTTTTCCCTGGTAGCTATGAGCAGCCTGCCCCCCTCAGGCATTGCCTCCACAGCATTGGTAATTATATTCACCACTACCTCCTTAATCTGGTCAGGGTCAACGTTAATTTCAGGTAGGCCAGCATCCAGCTTCTTGGTCAGCTCGATGTTCTCTGGGATAGGAGCGTGTGACAGGGCATCCTCAATTATCTTTTCTATTCTGGCTGGCGACACCGAGGGCTTGCCCACCCGGGAAAATCCCAGAAGGTCAGTGATGATTTTACTGGAGCTATTTATCTCGCCATCAATAATGTCCAGAAATTCCATAACCCTTGGCTCTCTCTGCCCCAGCTCGCTGCTGGCTACCTTCCCCTTTATATAGTAAACGGCGTTCTTGATTGCGCTCAGGGGGTTTCTCAGCTCATGCCCCACTCCCCCCGCCAGTTGCCCTATAGCTGCCAGCCTCTCGGAGCGAATTAGCTGCCCATTCTTCTCTTGTATCTCCCGTTCCATACGCTTGCGCTCGGTGATGTCCGCTGAGATGATTTGGAAGCCGACGGGTATACCTTGCTCCCTCCTAAGCTTCCCTTCT